>JBKPMM010000071.1:0-14294 GCA_046732155.1 Chloroflexota bacterium
CTGTCGTTCCGACGCCCGGTACCGACGGAAGCACCACCGAGCTCCAGTTCTCGATCCGGATCGGCCTTCCGTTGAAGTACCGGGTGTTCGAATCGATGGCACGTCCGCAGGTCGAGCGCGCGGCCCTGCTCGACGTCGAAAGCCTGCGGCTGCGGCTGGAGTCGCCGGCCAAGAGTTGACATCCGTCCATGCCGATTCGCGGCGCCCGTCGATGCCGCCGGCGATCTGCCGAAGCCAACCTTGCCCTCATCGAACGGATGTCACGAAAGGACCCGAACGGATGAGCGATTCCCCTCGCACCTACGACCAGGTCCGCTTCCACCGCGGAACGCGCGGCTTCGCAGCGTTCCTCACCGCACTGAACGGCTTCGTCGTCCTCGGCGCGACGCTCTTCGTCGTCCCGACTCTTCCCCTCGAGCCGCTCATCGCGACGTGGGCCGTGATCCTCGGCACGACGCTCGGGGTCGCGCACTTCGTCGCGGTCGTGGGGCTGATCCGCGGCCGCCGCTGGGCGGCCTCCCTGGTCGGCTACGTCGCCACCGCGGGCATCGCGATGGCGGTCTTCGGCGCGCTCGTGTCGGCGACCGGTCTGTCGATCTTCGGCGCGGACCGCGGGACGTCGATCGGCTTCTTCGTCTGGATGATCGCCACGAACGTCGTTGCGACCCGGCTCGCCTTCAAGCCTTTCACCTTCACCCCGCAGGCCCATCGCGCGATGGCTCCGGTCGCGAAGCCGGTGCCGGACGCCCGGCCCGCGACCGGTGCCCGGAAGCGGACGTTCGCCCGCCCGATCGCCGCCGCCGCGTAGCCTCGCCCCCGCTCCGGAAGTGCTCTCCGGCCGGCTACGTCATCCGGCCTAGGCAACGACAGGACGTTCGCCCGGTTACGGCCGGGCGAACGCGTGTGCACCATCCGCACATGGACACCGTCGGGATGGTCCTCATCGCGATCAGCGCGTTCGCCCTGCTCGAGGTAGCGGCAGCGAACCTGCGCGGCGAAGAGCGCCGTCGCCGCGTCCGCCGGACGACCCGCCCCGTCCACTGACCCCCGAGCCCGAGGTCCGGCCGGATCGCCGGTAGACTCGGGCCTCGATGACGACGGACACCGCGACCCTCTACGAACGCGCCGGCGGTATGCCCTTCTTCGAGCGGCTCGTCGGACGGTTCTACCAGGGAGTCGAGACCGACCCGATCCTGCGGCCTCTCTATCCGGAGGCGGACCTCGCCGGCGCGCAGCGCCGCCTGACGCTGTTCCTCGCGCAATACTGGGGCGGTCCGCGGACGTATGACGGCGAGCGAGGCCACCCGCGACTACGGATGCGTCACGCGCCCTTCGCGATCGATGCGGCCGCGCGCGACCGATGGCTCGAGCTGATGCGCGGAGCGCTTGCAGCGGAGGCTCCGCCACCGGACGTCGCGACTGCGCTGGACGCCTACCTCGCGATGGCCGCGGAGGCGATGCGCAACCGGCCGTAGCGGTGACCGGTGCGCCGGCAGGGCCGGCGAGTGCGTCCCCTCGTCCCTAGGCGTGCCGGAGCCAGGTCAGGACGGCGAGGACGCGCCGGTGGTCGTCCGGGGCCTCCTCGAGCCCCAGCTTCGAGAAGATGCTCGCGACGTGCGTCTCGACCGTCTTGTCGCCGATGACGAGGGTCGCCGCGATGGCCCGGTTCGACCGCCCCTCCGCCATCAGCGCGAGAACCTCTCGCTCGCGCGGCGTGATCTCCGCGAGAGGATCGTGTTCGCGGCGGCGGGCCACGAGGGCGGCTACGACCGCGGGATCGATCGCCGTCCCGCCGCGGGCGACGCGCTCGACCGCCTCGAGCAGGTCGTCCACGGCGGCGACACGCTCCTTGAGCAGGTAGCCGATCCCGCCGCGTCCGTCGCCAAGGAGTCGGACCGCATGTGCCGGTTCGACGGCCTGTGACAGCACCACGACAGGGATCGGCGGCCTGCGGGCGAGCAGAGTCTCGGCTGCGATCAGGCCCTCGTCGGTGTGGGTCGGAGGCATCCGGATGTCGACGATCGCGACGTCGATCCGCGACTCGTCGACCGCCTCGAGTAGCGCCTGGGCGTCGCCGACCGAGACCGGGACTTCGAACCCGCCGTCCCGCAGCACGCGCGCGATCCCCTCGCGCAGCAGGACGACGTCCTCGGCTATGGCGACGCGCACGGCAGCGCGACCATCAGCCGCGTCCCCTCGCCGACACGACTCTCGACACGCACGGTCCCGCCGAGCGCCGCGACACGGTCGTGGATCCCGGTGAGACCCGTCCCATCGGTCGCGTCGGCGCCGCCACGGCCGTCATCGCTGACGTCGAGATGGAGCTGGTCGTCGGCGAGCCACGTCCGCAGGTCGATGCGGCTCGCGCCGGAATGCTTGATCGCATTGGTCAGCGCCTCGGCCGCGACGAAGTACGCGGTCGCCTCGACACTGCCGGGAAGCCGCCGGTCGAGGTCATCGGTGACCACGACCGGAAGCGGCGCGCGGTCTGCGAGCGACCCGAGCGCCGCACCGAGCCCGGACTCGGTGAGGATCGCCGGGTGGACACCACGCGCGAGCTCGCGGATGTCGGCGATCGCGGCGGCAGCCTCGGCGCTGGCAGCTTCGAGCTCAGCGACCGCGGCGGGATCCGCCTCGGGTCCGAGATCGCGCCGGAGCATCTGGAGCGACAACTGGAGCGAGACGAGTCGCTGCTGGGCACCATCGTGGAGATCGCGCTCGATCCGGCGCCGCTCGTCGTCCTGCGCCTCGACGATCCTGGCGCGCGACGCCGTCACCGCGTCGAGCTGCCCGCGGACCTCCGCCTGGAGACGTTCATTCTCGACGGCGAGGCGGACCGCAGCCGCGGCCGCCGAGACGAGGCCCGGGTCATCGCGAAGCGCGGGATCGTGGGCGATCAGGAGCTCCGGGGCGTCGGCGGTGCCGATGGCCAGGACGGCCCGCGCGGCACCGTCGGCAGGTGGACTCGCCGGCTGCCCCGCGGCATCGGTGAACGTGCCGCTGACTTGGTCCCGGCGATAGACCGCGAGCGACGGATCACCGAGTGCATCGCGCAACGACGCTTGGAGGACCGGGAGTGGCGGTAGGCCGTCGAGGCGGACGACGAGATCGGCGATCCGCCCCTTGGCTGCGTCCTCGCGCAGGATCCCGATCAGCAGCGCGACCGCCACGAGGACCCGGAGCAACGCGAGCACGATCACCCGCAGCTCGCCGAGCGGTTCTCGTCCGCTGGTCGGCAGGATGCTCTGCCAAACGAACGTCACGATGAAGCCACCGGCGAGCACGAGGCCCGCGAGCAACACCGGCGTCTGGCGGCGTCGAGCAGCACCGCTCGCCGAGACCCAGCGGGCGACGACCACGCCGAGCAGGCCGACGCTGAGACCGGTGAGCAGGAGCGTTTCGATCCGGCCGAGGGGGTCCAGCGCCGTGTACGCCGCGATCCAGCGGTCGACGGTCGAGATGCAGGTCGGGCAGTCCCACCACGCGATCGGGCGCAGCCCGTACGCCTGGACGAGCGTCCAGCCCGCCTGGACCGCGACGAACCCGATGGCGAGTGCCCGGTCGACCCGACGGGTGATCCGCCCCGTCGGATACGCCAGGATCACGAGCGCGAAGAGCGGGTCGAACCAGCCGTGGAAGACGGTCGCGAGGTACGAGACGACCGCGACGTCCGAGCTTGTGAAGTCCCCCGCGAACCAGGCGAAGCCGGTGAGGATCGCGAGCGGCCCGATCCGGTTGCCCGGCCGGCGGTCCGCGATGATCAGCCCTGCCGCGATCATCGACCACCCCACGGCGACGTCCGCGAGGAGCAGCGCGGGACTCCGCTCGGCGGTCCGCGTGAGCTGGTAGGTGGCGAACGGGCCGAAGAACAGCGCGACGATGCCGATCGCTGCGAGGACGAGCCGGCGCCCACCTCCGCTCACCATGGCGCGAGCCCCAGGAGCGAGCGAAGCGCGGTCCCATCGAGCTCCTGCTTTGGCACGAATCCGGCGGCGGGGCTCGATCGGACCCGCTCGCGATACGTCTCGGGATCGCGACTCGAGATCAGCACGATCGAGGGCGGGTCGGCCGCGGCCGCGAGCCGCTCGGCGACTGCGAATCCGTCGACGTCGGGCAGGCCGATGTCGAGCAGCACGACGTCTGGCTCGAGCGAGGCGGCGGCAGCGAGCCCCGTCCGGCCGTCAGCCGCCTCGCCGACCACCGCCCAGCCGTCGCGCTCGAGGAGCCGTCGCGCGGTCGCACGGAACCCACCGTGGTCGTCGATGACGAGGATCGTCGGTCGGGTCATGGCACGCGAACCCACGGCTGGCGTTCGAGCATCGCGAAGAACTCGGCGTCCGCTGGATCGTCCGAGTGCTCGAAGGTGGTCACCAGGCGGTCACCCTCGAGCCTCCAGCGGTGTCGGGTATCGCTCCAGAACGGCGGAAAGTCGAGGCTGATCGACAAGAGATCACCGTCGACGGTGTAGTGCCCACGTGCTGGTCCGGTCTGGATCGTCTGCCCGTTGGTCGCCTCCGGCACCTCGGCCCAGTCCCCGTTCGCGTCGAATACCCACGACAGGCGCATCGGCCCGAAGTCGGGATCCTCGTAGGTCTTCTCGAAGACGCCCGTCGGGAAGCCGTCGGGGCGGACGCCTGCTGGCGGAGGCGAATCGCCCAGAGCGCAGCCGGTCACGGCGATGACGATCGCGGTGACGGTGGCGAGGAGCGGGCGACGCTTCCGACGGGCCATGGCCGGAACGATACGGCGCCTCCGTGCTGACTCCATCCGGGTCCACCCGGACATCGATTTCCACGTGTGCCCCGATGGCACGAGCGCGCTACCCCACGACGCTGGTCGCACCGGCATTCCCGCCGGGCGAGCCAGGAGGGCAGGATCATGGGTCCCCGCAGCTGGCGCCTGGTCGGCGCCATCGCCATCGCGACCATTGCCGGTGCGTGTGCCGGTGGGCAGGCGGCGCCGTCGAGCGCGCCGTCCGTTGCTGCCTCGCCGAGCGCGAGCGCCGAAGCTCGCGACTGGATCCGCGACATCGATGTCGGCGGGCGAACGCTCAGCGTTGCCTGCGTCGGTCCGACCGACACCGGGCGACCGACCGTCATCTTCGAGAGCGGCCTTGGCGGCGATCGGCGCGTTTGGGGCGACGTCCTGACCGCGCTCATGGAGACGGACCGCGGCTGCACCTACGACCGGGCCGGACTCGGGTTGTCGCAGCCGGCGCCGAAGCCAAGGACGACGGACGACCAGGTCGATGATCTCCACTCGCTGCTGGCCGCGGCCGGCGTCAAGCCGCCGTACGTCCTCGTCGGGCACTCATCGGGTGGCTGGAACGCGATGGTCTACGGCGGTCGCTATCCCGACGACGTCGCCGGCGTCGTCATGGTCGACGTTCGGCCACCAGCATTCAGCAAGGAGTCGGCTGCTGCGCTGCCGAAGGAGACGGCCGGCGAGTCCGATGCGCTGCACCAGGCTCGAGCGGAGGCAGACTTCGAGAAGGACCCGAGCAAGAACCCCGAAGGGCTCGATCTGATCAAGAGCGCGACGCAAGCGCAAGCGGCGCCCGGGTTCGGCGCTCTGCCCCTGATCGTCCTGACGGCTGGAGATCGGGTCGCCGTGACCGAGGGCCTCCCGGCGACGGTCGCCAAGGACGTCGACGCCATCTGGATGAAGCTCCAGACGGGACTCGTCGGGCTTTCGTCGAACGGTCGGCAGGAGATCGTCCAGGGTGCCACGCACGACATGCCCGTCGAGAAACCCGAGGTGATCGTGAAGGCGATCGAGGACGTGCTCGGGGAAGCCGCGGGCTGACGTCCGTCCATCCTGCTCAGGCGACGCCTGACCATCGACGCATCGACGCCCGCGGGCGACGCTTGGGTCCGGGTCGACCACGGTCGGCCCGGACCTTGAACCATCTTCAGGAGCTCACCGCCATGTCACTGTCCTTCCCGCGGCTCTTCGCCGCGATCGTCCTCGCCACTGGCGCGATCGCCACTGCGCTCATCGCGTTCGCGCTGGCGGTCGCCGACCTCGTCATCTCCACGGCCGCCATCCCGGTCCGACCGGGCGACGCTGCGACCGCCCACAGCCTCGCGGCCGGCACGGTGCCGCTCGGCGTCTTCGCGGTGTTCGGTCTGGCGGCCGCCGCCGCCCTCGCGCTGCGGACGCCGCGCTCGAAGACGTTCGCGACGTTCGTCGCCGCGATCGGTGTCGTGATCGGTGTGGCGACCGCTGCGGCGCTCATCGTCGCCACCGGGCCGTTCGCCACGTTGCCATCGACGCGGGTCCTCGATGGGATCGAGCTGATCGGCACCTTTGCGGTCATCCAGCTCGTCGCGTTGATCGCCCTCGCCGTCGACCGCGAGAGCACGCTGGTCAGTTCGGCCGGCGCTAGCTGATCCCGCCGGCCCCCTGCGTCAGTCGCCGGCCCGTGGACCTGTCCCGGGCCGGTAGACTGGTCTCGGCGGATCAACGATCGCGGAGGGCGGCATCTCGCGATGACGAAGGTGGCGGGAGCGGACGCCGAAGCGTCCGCATCGACGGGACCGGCTGACGCGCCAGCGCCGGCCCGGGTCGATCCACAACGGCGCGACCGCGGCAAGACCGTCCACGGCGAGCCGGCCAACGCCGGACATCGGGTCCTCGCACCCGATGACGCCGAGGTCGAGGCCTACCTCGAGACCGCATTGCACGCGCCGGCACCGGATCGCGCGACCGACCGAACGACGACAGGCCCCGTCGCCGTCCTCGATTTCGGAAGCCAGTTCGCGCAGCTGATCGCACGACGGATCCGCGAACTCGACGTCTATTCCGAGCTCCTGCCACACGACACGTCGTACGCCGAGCTGGAGCGCCGAGGAACACGCGCGATCATCCTGTCGGGCGGTCCCGCCTCCGTCTATGACGCCGGCGCCCCGAAGCCCGATCCTGCTGTGTGGTCCGGCCGGATCCCTGTCCTTGGGATCTGCTACGGCGCACAGCTGATGGCCCACGAGCTTGGCGGCGACGTCATCGCCACCGGGAAGCGCGAATACGGACCAGCGAGCGTCCAGCTCGACACGACCGATGGGCTTTTCCAGGGCCTTGATCGCGACCAGCCGGTGTGGATGAGTCATGGCGACTCGATCACGCGTCTGCCCGATGGTTTCGTGTCGACGGCCCAGACCGACTCGACGCCGTTCGCGGGGCTCGAGGCGGCCGAGCGGAACCTGTTCGGGATCCAGTTCCACCCCGAGGTCGCCCACACGCCGCGCGGTAAGGACGTGCTGCGCAACTTCGTCCGGGGGATCGCCGGCATCGAGCCGTCATGGACCGCGACGAACTTCATCGAAACGACCGTCGCCGGGATCCGCGATCGGGTCGATCGCCATGCGAGCGAGACCGGTTCCGAGGGCAAGGTCATCTGCGCGCTGTCCGGCGGCGTCGACTCGGCTGTCGCGGCGGCCCTCGTGCATCGAGCGGTCGGCGATCGACTGACCTGCATCTACGTCGACCACGGGCTGATGCGCAAGAAGGAATCAGAGTTGCTGCGCCAGACGTTCGAGCAGAACCTCGGGATGCAGCTGGTCATGGTCGATGCCCGCGAACGGTTCCTCGCGAGGCTGGCGGGGGTCGAGGATCCCGAGGAGAAGCGACGAATCATCGGCGACGAGTTCATCCGCGTCTTCGAGGAAGAGGCGTCGAAGCTCGGACGCATCGACTTCCTGACCCAGGGCACGCTCTACCCGGACGTGATCGAGAGCGCGACCGCCGAGACCAAGGCCGCACAGAAGATCAAGACGCATCACAACGTCGGTGGACTGCCCGCCGATCTACGGTTCCAGCTGATCGAACCGCTGCGGTATCTGTTCAAGGACGAAGTCCGCAAGGTCGGGTTGGAGCTCGGACTCCCCGAGGCGATGGTGCTCCGACAGCCGTTTCCGGGGCCAGGGCTCGCCATCCGGATCATCGGCGAGGTCACGGCCGAGCGACTTGACACGCTTCGGGAGGCCGACTGGATCGTCATCGACGAGATCAAGGCCGCGAACCTCTATCGGAGCCTGTGGCAGAGCTTCGCGATCCTGACACCGGTGCGATCGGTCGGCGTCATGGGCGATGGCCGGACATACGCGAACGTCGTCGCCGTCCGGGCGGTCACGTCGGAGGACGGGATGACGGCCGACTGGGCCAAGCTCCCATATGACGTCCTTGGCAAGATCAGCAGCCGGATCGTGAACGAGGTCCCGGGCGTCAACAGAGTCGTGTACGACATCTCGTCGAAACCACCCGCGACGATCGAGTGGGAGTAGGGCTCGCGAGGGCTGGGTCAGCCGCGCCTACGTGGGGCGAGCCGCGAGCGCCTAGGTTGAGCTGCGCTTGGCCGATGCATATCCAAGCCGTCCAGGCGCGACCTCTTCGGTTGATGCACTTCGCCGGCATCAAGGGGGCATCACCAGCCTGACGGCAGACCCCTGACGAGGCTCGATACGGCTTGCGACGCATCCGATATGCAGGCGAGGTGCCTCACCTGCAGTCGGTCCGCCGGCCCGGGGAATGTATGCATCGCAGCGAGCGGCCCGCCTGACATCCGCGCCCTGCCCGCCCGGGCAGGCCCCGGTACCGCGGGGACCCCGGACCGATGGGGTATTCCGGCGGGATGACCGCGCGGTAGCATTCCGCCCATGGTCGACGACACACGTTCGACCGAGCCGGCGGCGTCCGTCTGCCCCTGGTGCTCGGCGACGTACACCGGTGAGCCCGAGACATGCCCTTCGTGTGGTGCCGCACTGGCCGTCGATCCCACGACGGATGCGGCACTGCCCGGTCTGACGGCGATCGACGCCGCCGCGATCGTGCGTGCCAAGACGCCCGTGGCGCGTCCGCGGAGCCGCCTGCTGTCGTGGATCAGCGGCGAATATCCGGACGAGACGCCGAGTGCCGCCGATGCCGGCGCGCTCGCTCCGCCGGACGCGGAAGTTCGCCGCGAGATGCTGCGGCTCGCGCTCGAGGCCGAAGTGGCGAACCTCCAGGCTGAAGCCGACGCGCTCATCGCCGAGGCGACCGTCGAAGGTCGCGCTCCAGAGGCGACCGCGGAAGACGCGGCAGCAGCCAACGCGGTCGTCGCGGATCTCAAGGAGGTCAGTGCCGAGCTCGACGACGTCGACGAGGCGCTCGATACCGACCCGCTGACCGACGGGGACCGCCAACCGGCCTGATCCCGGCGGCCGCGTAGACTTGCCGCCGTGCCCGATCGACTTCCACCGCCCGGACCGTCGTTCCTGCGCGAGCACGAAGTCCGCGTCGGCGATCGCGCGCTCCGTGCGGGGATGGCACGTCCGTCCGAGGCGCCTGACGGGTGGTGGATGGCGCTCATGTGGGTCACCGACGACGACGGAGTCGTGAGCTTCCGCGATGTCGCCCCGGCTTCTGGGCCACCGCCGGACCCGCCCCTTACCCGGCTTGGCCCGGCCCTCTCCGGGGCACTCTCCGGGTTCATCCTCGAGGACGCGGGTCGGCTCCAGATGCGCGTCGGGATGTTGGTGCCTCCCGACGACCCGGAACGGACGTGGCGTGCCCCGCTGGCGGTCCGCGCGGCATTCCGGTTCGAACCTGCGCGCGCAGCGACGATGCGCGAGAACGAGCTCGCCGATACGGTCCTCGGCGCGTTCCGCCGCTCGGTCGAGGCCCTTCACCGGCCGTAGGGTCGGGGACATAGCGTGGGGATCGGCGCGCCCGCCGTCGCAGCCCTGCTCGCCGTCCTCGAGCGGCCAACGACCTGGCTCTTCGGCCTTGTCGGCTTCCTCATCCGCGGTGGTTGGCTGATCGTCCTGGCACCGATCGTCGTGCTGCCGACCGCGGTCGGGCTCGCGAATGTCGTCGCGCCACTCGTCGAGGACATCGCCTTCGGCCGGCGCACGGACGACGTCATCACGGCAGGCCTCATCACGCTCGTCGCGGGTCTGGTCTGGCTGATCGGTGGCGGGCTGCTCGCCGCCGCCGCCGAGGTCGAAGGCGTTCGCCAGACGATCGAGGGGTTTGGCGAGCCATCGCGCCGAGGTGCGCTGCCGCACGCGGTCTGGCGCGTCCTCGCTGTGAGGTCCGTGACACTCGTCCCGCTGGTCATCGCGCTCGCGTGGAGCGGCTTCCGGGTCGTCTCGGTCGGCTATCGCGAGCTCACCGTCCCGTCCGATGTCGCCACCCCGATCTCGTTCCGGATCCTCGTCGGAGCGCCTGACGCCATCATCGCGATGGTGCTCACGTGGCTGTTCGCCGAGATCGCTGGAGGCCTCGCGGCAAGACGGGTCGTCCTCGATGGCGCCAACGTCCGCACCGCGGTCCGCAGGTCGCTCCGCGATCTCATGCGCGACGGGGGGCGCCTCGTCGTCCTGGCGCTGCTGTCCGCGGCGGTGCTCATCGCGACGATCGTGGTCACCGGGCTCGCCACGGGCACGGTGTGGGACGGCCTACGAGCCGCTCTGGCTGACCGCGACGTCACGGTCGGCGCCGTCGCGTTGCTCGTGCTGTTCGTGGGCCTCTTCGCCGCGAGTCTGGTGATCCTCGGACTGACGACGGCGTGGCGATCCGCGGTGTGGACCGTCGTGGTCGCACGCGACGTCCGCCCGGCCGCTGGGACGTTCGGGGGAGGCGCGGGCACCCGGTCGGGTGACTAGAACCGCTTCGGACCGTCTGTCAGCCTGAGCCACCTTCGACCCGCGGGGAGGGTCGAGGCGTACACGAGGTAACGGATGACCGCGCAGTCGATCGTCTGCGGTGCATGTGCCGCCGAAGTACCGAACGGACGGCTCTCGTGCCCGTCCTGCGGAGAGCTGTTGGCGTCCGTCGCCGGCAGCAGCAGGGCGACAGCGCCCGCGGCCGCGTCGGTCGCAGCGTCGAAAGCCGTCCCGAAAGTCCTGTATGACCCGGCCGCAGCGCCCAGCCCGTCCGTCGTCCACGGTCAGTTGTCGCTCGAGGCGTCGGAACGCGATGCCGAGGCGGAGTTGCCTTGGGGCGACGTGTCGCGTACGACGGCGGCGGGCGGTGGGATCGATGCGACCGTCACCGACGGTGCGGACGACGCCGGTGGACTCGTCGATGACGATGCGGGTGGGTTGCCGGCCTGGACGCCGCCGTCATCGAGCGTGCCGTGGGGGACCGCGTCCGATCTCGATGGGGGCCGGACTCCGTCCTATATGCCGCGACCTGGGCTGCGTCCCTCGGCTCCTCAACACTCGCCGTCGTCGGAAGCCGACCCGTTCCCAGCGGACGACGCACCAGCCTGGGGTCCTGCGCCCGCGTCCGCACCTGTGTCACAGCCGGACGTGTCATGGTCCGACCCGAGTTCGGTGGCGTGGCCGGGCCGGGAGCCCGTCGGATGGCGGGACCCAACGGCTGCTGCGGCATCGGCGGCCGCTGCGCAAGCGCCCGCCCCGGAGCTGAACGGACGCGCAGCCCCTGCCGCGCCTGCCGGACCGGCCGCGCAGTCCGCGCCGGCGGCGCAGCCGATCCAGGCTTTCGCAGGACCCGGCGCCTACCTGCCCCCGGCTCCGGTCGCCGTCCCAGCCGGCCCCTCGGCGCCGGCTCGCGAGTGGGCGGGGCATGGCGCTCCAGAGGCGACCGAACCGGAGACCGCTCCACGCGACCGCCTCGCGATCGACGCTGACCTCCGCTTGCGTCTGCTCGACTTCGTCCGGTGGCTCTCGGTCGCCGGCTCCGCGTTCGCCGCCGTCGGCTTCCTCCTCCCGTGGGGTCAGGTCGTCATCGGATCTGCCGATACCGGCTACTTCGGACGGTGGGGCATCGCGGGTCCGTGGCATCTCCTCGTCGCGCTGGCCATCCTCGCCAACCTCGGACTCGCCCTCATCGACAACAAGGTCCCCGTCTGGATCCGGACCGGCATCACCGGCCTCGGGTTGGGCGCGCTGTTGCTCGGTCTCGTATGGCCCTATCTGACGCTGCCCTCGCTCGGGGCCGGGCCAGGTGCCGTGATCGCTGCGATCGGAGCGGCAGGCCTTGTCGTCTCGGGCGTCCTGGCGCTCGTGGCCGACCGTCACGCCGAGGCCCGTCGCCCCGTCTGACACCCGCCTCCGCCCACCTGTCCGCACGGCGGGAAGCAGGAGGTCCCCTGCTACACTCCCGGGCAGCAGTCAGCTACGGAGGCGGCCCCGGCGCATGGATCAGATCCTGAATACGGTCGGCCAGACGATCGACGACATCGTCAACAGCCAGGCCGTGCAGATCACCGGGCGACTCATCTTCATCTATCTGGTCGTCTTGTGGATCGCGTCCGCCTACTGGGCGTACCGCGACATGCAGCAGCGATCCGACAACGCGATCCTGCCCTACCTTGTCGCCGCCGGGATCATCCTCTTCACCCCGTTCCTCTTCTTCTTGGCGGTCTGGGTCTACAAGATCATCCGGCCGCACGAGAAGGTCGGCGAGGTGTGGGAGCGCAACCTCGCGGAAGAGGCGCTGCTGAATGAAGTCGAAGCCGTCCCGCACTGCCCGACGTGCGAGCGACGGGTCGACCCGGAATGGATCATCTGCCCGTCCTGCCGCACGCGGCTCAACCGCGTCTGCCCGAACTGTTCGAGACTGGTCGGTCTGGACTGGTCGCTGTGCGCGTGGTGCGGCAAGGACTTCGAACGGCGTGATGTCGTCGCCGCCGGGATGATCCAGCCGCTTCCGGCAGGAAACGAGCAGACCGGCCGGATCGCGGCACCGGCGAGCGGCCCCGCGGCCATCCCTGCCGCGATCCAGCGTTCCGTACGGTCGCGAGGCGGTCGCCAACAGCGTCCGTCGACCGCGGGGGATCCGCTTCCCGAGCGGTGACGCCGCAGCCCCCGGATCCCTCGAGCCCCTCGCCCGACCCAGCGCCCCCCCCATCCGATCCAGCTGACGGGAACGGCACCGGCCCGCCAACCGCTACAGGCGACCCCTCCGCGCCCGAGGCTCCTGCTCGGCTGGGCACGTCCACCTTCACGATCGAAGGCCGCGCGGCGCCTGGACTCTTCGTCCTCGGCTGGCTCGCTACGATCGTCGGCCTCGGCGCGATCGTCATCGCGGTCATGGCAGGGAGCGGGATCGCGGGGTCGCTGCTGCTCGTCGCCGGACTGATCGTCCTGTCGATCGGTCTCGTCGCGGGGGCCGGCGGCCAGGCGATCGAGCGACGCGCCCGAGGAGTCCAGCCATACACGGGTCCGTCGCCGTTCCTAGTGTTCCTCGCCGGCATCCCGATCACGGGCATCCTGCTGATCCTGGCGGGGCTGGTGTTCGGCTTCTTCAGGATCGACGTCGACGGCCCGCTCGGACGACTCGCGTCGGTGATCGTCCAGGCGATCGTCTACATCGGCTTGATCCGGCTCCTCGTCGTCGATAGCGGGGCGTTGTCGTGGACGGCGATGGGCGTCGTACGACCCAGGCTACCGGCCGTCGGCGACGTGGGCCTCGGCGCGTTGATGGCGATCCCGGTGATCGCGGCAACGATACCGGTGGCATACCTCGTGACGCGTTTCGTGCCGGTCGCTCCGGAGAGTCCGCTTCCGCCGGCCGGCGACACGCCAGGCTTCATCGTCAACCTCCTCGTCGGTGCCGTCGTCGCGCCGATCAGCGAGGAGATCATGTTCCGCGGCTTCGCGACCACGGCCTGGATGCGGGGCATGGGTCGCTGGCGCGGTGTCGTTCGTGGCGCGCTGTTCTTCGCCGTCGTCCACGTGCTGACGATCTCCGGCATCGACGCGCGTGAGGCGGTCGGCGTGGCGATCGCTGCGTTCGTGGGGCGGATCCCCGTGGCGTTCGCGCTCGGCTGGCTGTTCCAGCGGACCGGCACGATCTGGGCGTCGTTCGGGCTGCACGCGACGTTCAACGCCATCCTGCTGATCGTCGCCGAGGTCGCGGCGAGGACCGGGATCCCGCAACCCTGAGCCGCCTCCGCCATACGTAAGCGGCCGGCCATCCGCCGGTGAGTGCGCGGTGAGCCCACGCCGATAGCCTTCGCCGCGTCCTCGAGGTCCGGATGGCGGGGGGAATCGGCGGGCCCTCGTCGTTCGGGCCCCGGGGACGCCTACTTCTGCAGCCGAGGCTTCCGTGCTCGATCCGACCGCGCCCGCGCGCACCACCGGCCACGCGATCCGCGAACTGCCCGAAGCCGAGCGGCCGCGCGAACGCCTCGCGCTCCGCGGTCCGGGTGGCCTGACGACCGCCGAGCTGATCGCCTTGCTGTGGGGCAGTGGCGTGCGCGGGCGATCAGCCGTCGAACTGGCGACCGACGCGTTGACGGCGTACGACGGGCTCGCCGGCCTCGCCCGTGCGACCGACCTCGAACT
>JBKPMM010000072.1:0-14981 GCA_046732155.1 Chloroflexota bacterium
CGGTGCTGTACCTGCCGTCGATCCCGTTCGGAGCAGGTGCGTTCGGGATCGGGGACGTCAAGTTCCTGGCCGGGATGGGCCTGATGCTCGGTGGTGAGCACGCACTCAGCGCGACGCTGTTCGGGCTGATCGTCGCGGGCGTCGTGCTGCTCGTGCTGCTCGCGACGCGTCGGATCGGGCGGCGCAGCTTCGTGCCGTTCGGCCCGTTCCTGATCATCGGCGCGTTGTGGGCGGTGCTGGTCCGCATGTGACCACCCGGTACCACCCATGACCATCGGCCCATCTGCCGCCCGAGCCGTTCACATCTAGACTTCACGGCCGAAACGCTGGACCCGACGGGGTATCATCCCGGGGAGCCGGATCCCGGCGTCGTCCTGCGGCCGTGTCCAGTCGAGGACGGCGACCCGTCCGGCGGGTGTGACCGTCGCCCGGTGCTGTGCCCCCCGTTACGACAGCATCGACCTACGGAGCCTCCTCGCCACGATGACGTCGCCTTCGTGATCCGCCGCCTGTTCCGAGCGGATCGCCAGGTCCCACCAGAGGCCGCTGCACCAGGAGCCACGGGTTGGTCGAATCCGATGGGCACCCGGCCGAGACGGCGCGTCCGGCGTCACCTCCCGACACTGCTCCTGCTGCTCCCGCTCGTGACGGGGCTCCTCAGCGCGCCCGCGTCGAGCCCGACCGTTTCCGCCGACGAGCTGTCTGATGCGAAAGCGAAGCAGGCGGCGCTCAAGGAGCGGGTGGCGAAGCAGAAGGCCGAGATCTCCGCGATCAACGATCTCCAGCAGGGACTCGCCGCCGAGATCTCGGACACGAAGAACCAGCTCGCGAAGGTGGGCGCTGACCTGAACGCAGTCCGCAAGAAGATCTCCCGGATGCAGGCCCAGATCAACCAGGTCAAGGCGGACTACAACGACCTCGTTGCCCAGCTCGCTGACATGGATGCGGAGCTCGCGCGGGTCACTGCCCAGGAAGACGAGAAGCGCCTCGAGCTCGCCCAGAAGCGCGCTCAGTTGGCGGACCGCGTGCGGAGCGCGTACGACACGGATCGCACCTCCCCGCTCGAGACGTTCCTGTCCGGCGGGTCGTTCACCGACTTGCTCGCCGAGATGAGCTACTACATCGATGTCGGTGAGCAGGACAAGGCGCTGGCCGACGGGATCGCCAAGGCCAAGGAGACGCTCGAGGCGATCCACCAGACCGTTGCCGAGACACGCGACCGGACGAACGTCCTGCGCCAGCAGACGGCGGCCCAGAAGCGCGACCTCGACAAGGCCATGCGCGCTCTCCAGGAGACCAAGCAGGAGCTTCGCGCGCTCGAGCGCCAGGTCGCCCGGACACTCGCCGAGCAACGCGCCCGCTACGCGGCGCTCGCACGGAACAAGCGCAATGCCGCCGCGATCATCCGGCGCGCGGCGGCCGACCAGAAGAAGCTCCAGTCGAGGATCGAGGGCCTGATCCGCGCGCAGGTCGCCAAGGGCAACATCCCGAGCAAGTTCAACGGGTCGATGCGCTGGCCGATGGACAGCTTCACAGTCAGCGGCGAGTTCGGGTGCAGCACGTTCGAGTACTACCCACCGAGCCACGGCTGCGCGCACTTCCACAACGGCATCGATCTGGTCGGCCCTTACGGCGCGCCGATCCGGGCCGCCGCCGGTGGCCAGGTCGTCTATGTCGGTTGGAACTGGGCTGACGGCTCGGATCCGGCGTGGATCGTCGTCATCGCGCACGCCGGCAACCTGCGCACGTGGTACGCCCACATGCAGCCGAAGCGGCCGGTCGACGTCGGACAGAGCGTCAAGAAGGGTCAGATCATCGGGTACGAGGGGAGCACGGGCCACGCGACCGGTGCGCATCTCCACTGGATGGTCGAGCTGAACGACGACTTCGTGAACCCGAGGCTGTTCATCTAGGTCGTCGAGCGGCCCTCGGCGGGGCGACCCACCGCTCCCAGCGTTCACCGAGCGTTGACACCGGGCCCGCTGAGCCGCCGCCGAGCTGCGTGCTAGCATCGAAGAACAGGACCCCCCAGCGCGACTCCGGGAGGCAGGCCGTGGCCGCAAAGCGCACGATGGCGATCATCCTTGCGGGCGGTGAGGGCGAGCGCCTGTCGATCCTGTCGGCCGAGCGTGCGAAGCCTGCGGTCCCGTTCGGCGGCAAGTACCGGATCATCGACTTCACGCTGTCGAACTGCGTCAACTCGGACCTCCACGACGTCGTCGTGCTGACCCAGTACAACCCGCGCTCGCTGAACGACCACATCGGTCTCGGCCGGCCGTGGGACCTCGATCGCAACAAGGGTGGCGTCAAGCTCCTCCAGCCGTACGTGTCACGTGGACGCGTCGCGGAGTGGTATCGGGGAACCGCGGACGCCGTGCTCCGGAACATGAACGTCGTCGAGCACGACCCGTCAGACACCGTCGTGGTCCTCGCCGGCGACCACATCTACAAGATGGATTACCAGCCGTTCATCGCCGCCCACCGGCGCCATCGCGCCGACGTGACGATCGCGGTCCGCCAGGTGCCGCTCGCCGAGGCGTCGCGGATGGGCATCCTCGCGATGGACGACAGCGACCGCATCATCGAGTGGCAGGAGAAGCCCAAGCAGCCGAAGAGCGACCTTGCCTCGATGGGGGTGTACGTCTTCTCGAAGAAGACCCTCCGTCGTTGGCTATCGGAGGACCGCGTCGACTTCGGGCGAAACATCATCCCCGAGATGCTGGACGCCGGCGCGCGCGTCTTCGGCTATCGCTATTCCGGCTACTGGCAGGACGTCGGGACGATCCAGTCGTTCTGGGAAGCCAACATGGCTCTCCTCGAGGACGAGCCCGAGCTCGACCTGTATGACCCCGAGTGGGTGATCCACACCCGTTCGGAGGAGCGCGCCCCGGCGAAGATCGGGCCGACCGCCCAGGTCCACCGCAGCCTGATCAGCCACGGCTGCATCATCAACGGCACGGTCGTGAACTC
Organism: Chloroflexota bacterium; assembly: GCA_046732155.1. Lineage (GTDB taxonomy): Bacteria > Chloroflexota > Limnocylindria > Limnocylindrales > CSP1-4 > SPCO01. Next base: position 2,971 of record JBKPMM010000072.1, read on the forward strand.
GGTGCTGTCGCCGGGCGTACGGGTCGATGTCGGCGCCGTGGTCCGTGACTCGATCGTGATGTTCGACTCGGTCATCCGGTCGGGCGCCGTGGTCGATCGCGCGATCCTCGACAAGGAGGTCGTCGTCGGCCAGGGCGCGATCGTCGGAACGGGACCGTACGACGACCGCCCCAACCGCCAGGAGCCGACGCGGCTGAACACCGGCATCACCGTCGTCGGTAAGCGCGCGGTCGTCCCGCGTGGCACGCGCCTCGGCCGGAACGTGAAGGTCGCCGCGGACGTCCGGATCTCCGATTGGAGCAAGAAGGTCATCAAGAGCGGCGAGTCGGTCGAGATGCGGGTCGGCGTGCGCCACGCCCACGACCACGGTCGTGTCATCGACGCGGGCGCTGCGTCCGAGGCTGCTGCACAGGGTCGCTCCTGACCCTCGGGTGATCCAGGCGCCCGCCGCAGGCGTCCCAAAGGGGCGGATCGAGCGAATCGGCTAGACTCCGCGGGCCATGCCTTCCGCCGATCCCGGCGCACCCGCGCTGCGGCCGGCCGACGTCGAGCGCTGGCTCTCCGACCTGGGACTCGAGCCTATCGATCGGGGCGAGCGCGATGGGATCGCCAGCTGGGATCTCGTGCTCGACGGTCGCCGCCGGTTCGACCTTCGGGTGACGATCATCCTCGACCCGACCTTCGCGCTCATCTGCTGGGCCCATTTCGCCCCGCCGATCAACGACATGTTCCGCAGGTCGTATCGCAAGCTGCTGCGCTGGAACGATGAACTGCCGTTCGCCAAGTTCGCGGTCAGCGACGACGAGCGGCCCCTGCTGACCATCGAGCTACCGATCGCGGACACTTCTGCCCCGCCGACCGAGGACCAGCTCGGGCTCGCGCTCGCACGGATCGTCGGGATCGCGGACCGACTGCTCGAGGAGTCGGCGGACTGGCTGTGGTTCGGCGGGAAGATCCCGGACCAGTCGGATCGGACGCCGCGCAACCCCGCCTTCCTCGCCCGGTATGAGGGGCGCCTGGGCGAGCTCGGGGTGACGCCTGAAGCCATCGATGGCACCGCGCAAGGGGAGAGCGACGCGGCCGCCGGGGGGACCACGACGGCATGATCGCGCGGCGTCCTGCCCGGCTCGTCCTGGCCCTCCTCGTGGCGGTCGGGGCGCTGGCCGGGGCACTCCCGGCGACGACTCCCCGCGACGTGCGCGCCGCGACCCCGGACCTGACGATCGTGTCGGACGCCCGCTACGACGTCCAGCCATCGCAGCACCGCGTGCGTGTCACGCTCGACCTGACCCTGACGAACCGGCTGCACGACACGACGACCAAGCGCTACTTCTTCGATCACGCGTTCCTCGCCGTGCTGCCCGGTGCCACCGCGTACAGCGCCAGCTGGGCGGGCCGCGGCCGACCGACGGTCAGCGTCGCCCGACGGACCGCGTCATACACGTTGCTGCGGCTGAACCTCGCCCGAGACCTGTCGAGCGGGAAGAGCGCGAAGTATCGCCTCCGGTTCGACCTGCGCGATCCGGGCGGCAAGGCGACTCGGGACCTGCGCATCGGTGACACGCTGGTGTCGTTCCCGGTCTGGGCGTTCGCCAGCGACGGCACATCCGGCAGCTCCGTCACCGTCCTCTTCCCGAAGGGCTATAAGGTCGCGGTCGAGGCGGGTCACATCGGGACGCCGACGACCCTCCCTGACGGGCGGACCATCTTCCGAACCGGCGCGCTGTCGGCACCCCTCGACTTCTTCGCCTATCTCGTCGCCGACCGGCCGGGTGCCTACCGCGACACCACGATCACGCCGACGGTCGTCGGACGGCAGGTCGCGGTGACCGTCCGGCCATGGTCGGACGATCCCGGGTGGGGCCAGCGCATCCGCCGACTGCTCGTGACGGGGTTACCGGCACTGAGCGAGCGCATCGGTCTCGAGTGGCCCGATTACGACAAGCCGCTCGTCGTGAGCGAAGCCGTCAGTCGGTCGACCGGCGGGTACGCCGGCATCTTCGACCCCTCTGCGGGTGACGTCGCGATCGCCTACTACGCCGACGACTTCGTGGTCCTCCACGAGGCCGCCCACACATGGTTCAACGGCTCACTGCTCGCCGATCGCTGGTCGAACGAGGCGTTCGCCTCGTATTACGCAGCGCTCGCGGCGGGGGACCTGAAGCTCAAGGTGGCTACCGACCGCCTGACCCCGGCGCTGCAGAAGTCGCGCATCCCCCTGAACGCGTGGGGTGCTGTCGGCACCCTCCAAGTCCCGCAGGAGGACTACGCATACGCCGCGGGACTCACCCTCGCGCGCGAGATCGCCAAGCGAGCCGGAGATCGGGGGCTTCGCGACGTGTGGGCGGACGCTGCCGATCGCATCAGCGCATATCAGCCGGCGGCGGGTGGCGAGGAGGTGGTCGCTGGGGCGGTCGACTGGCGGGCGTTGCTCGATCTGCTCGAGGAGCGCACCGGCGTCTCATACGACGACCTGTGGCGGACGTGGGTCGCGCGGCCATCCGACCTGCCGCTGCTCGACGCGCGCCAGGCGGCTCGGACGAAGTACAAGGCGTTCATGTCGTCCGTGGGCGACTGGCTCGTCCCTTTGTCGATCCGCGACGCGATGCGGGCATGGCGATTCGACAAGGCGACGGAGCTGATGGACGCGGCGACGTCGGTCCTCCAGCTGCGTTCGAAGGTCGAGAAGGCGGCATCCGATGCCGGTCTCGTCGCGCCGACCGCGTTGCGCGAGGCGTTCGAGGACGACGACGGGTTCGACGACGCGATCGCCGAGGGCGGTGCCGAGCTGCAGGCGATCGATCACTACGTCGCCGCCGTCGCGAAACGGCCCGTCGAGATGACCCCGATGATGCAGCTCGGGTTGATGGGGCAGACTCCGGACGCCGAGCTCGCAAGCGCGCGGGACGCCTTCGCCCGCGGCGATCTCGGCGCATCCGCCGAGGCCTCGGATCAGGCAGCGGCGTCCTGGGTGAACGCTGAACCATCGGGCCAGGCACGGGCGTTCAGCATCGCGGCCATCGTCGTCGCGCTGCTGTTCTTCTTCGCCCTCGTGATCGTCGGCTTCCGTCGCGGACGACGGCGACGGAGGAGGATGCAGGCGACGCGCCTCAGGACCTGAATCGCTCGAACGCCGCATCTTCAGGCGCATCGACTACACTCGCGGCCTCGCCGGAGCCGGAGGGAGCGCGACCCGAGGAGCCGGTCGTATCGATGGAGCCTGCACCAGGAGCCGAGCCCGACTGAATGGGTGTCCAGCGACCCCGACCCTCCCACGAGATCCTGTCCGGCGACTCCGCCGACGTCTATTTCGCCAGAGCCGAAAGCATCCTCGATGCCGAGGGGCTCGATCCGCTCGTCACGATGGAGGTCTTCACGCGCCGCGAGGCGGTGCTCTGCGGCATCGATGAGGCCAAGAACTTGCTCGGCCACGTCCTCGCCGAGTGCGACCCGTCGGAGACCCAGGTCGAAGCGCTAACGGACGGGGATCGGATAGCGCCGCGTGAGGTCGTCCTCCGCATCCGGGCGAGGTATCGGCGGTTCGGTCTGTACGAGACCGCCCTGCTCGGGATGCTCGCGCAGTCGACCGGCTGGGCCACCGCCGCCCGCGAGATCGTCGAGATCGCCGCACCGGAGCCGGTCATCAGCTTCGGGGCACGGCACGTCCATCCGGACATCACCGACGTGCTCGACTACGCAGCGATCGTCGGGGGATGTGTCGGCGCATCGACCCCCGCCGGCGCACGCCTCGCCGGGTTGGCCCCGACCGGGACGATGCCGCACTCCCTCGTCCTGATCTTCCGCGACACGGTCGAGGCGGCGCTCGCGTTCGACCGCCATCTCGGGCCGGACGTTGCCCGGATCGTGTTGGTCGATACGTTCAAGGACGAGGCCGAGGAGGCGCTCCGCGTCGCCCACGCCCTCGGTGACCGGCTGTACGGCATCCGGCTCGATACGCCGTCCGAGCGCGGCCGCGTGACCGCCGATCTGGTCACCGAGGTCCGAGCGCGGCTCGACCAGGAGGGCTACCAGCACGTCAAGATCGTGGTCTCCGGCGGGCTGAACCCCGACCGCGTCCGCTACTTCAAGGAGGCGGGGGCGCCGGTCGACTCGTACGCGGTGGGGTCCTACATCAGCGGCGCGTCGCCGATCGACTTCACGGGCGACATCAAGGAGATCGACGGCCGGCCGATCGCGAAGCGCGGGCGGATCCCGGGGATCACCTACTCGCCACGTCTGCAACCGGTCGACCTGACGCAGTACCGCCAGGTAGCCGACGTCGTTTAGGGGTCAGGGCGAGCCAGGCACGCGGCTTTGGGCGCCCGACCCTTGCCCGTCTCGCTCCCCGCGCGACTTTTGTTGGCGGCCGGGCCCATCGAACGCCCGGTGTTCCAACCGAACGCTGCACCGCGCCATATCCGCCAGCTCGAACGCCGGATGTTCGAAACGACCGGTGAAGGCCGCCCCGAGCGGGTTGCTCAGCGGTTCGTTCGCCCCTTGGAACGCGGGGCGTTCGACGGCGCTTCGACCGTGAGGTGGCCCAGCCCGCTCAGGCGAGTGCCGCGCCGACGGTCTCGGCCGAAACTCTGAGGAACGTCGTCGACATCGCGAGGAGCCACGCGGCAAGGACGCCGATCAGCACGACCGCGGCGACCCACAGGGCCGGACCCATGGTGATCATGGCGACGACGCTGAAGACCACGATCATCACGAGACTGGCGAGCGCGGTCCAGCCGATCGACGCCGGGATGGCACCCGCGCTGAACGCGAGCACGACGAGCGCGATGAGCCATACCAGGATGGGGAGCAGTCCGATCCCGCCCGTGACGTACGACCCTTCCAGGCTCAGGATGCGCACGATGAGCAACGACTGGCCGACCGAGATCAGGACAGCGCCGGCGATCGCAACGATGGTCACGATCCGCAGCCACGCCGCCTGTCCGCCTGCCAGGCGGTCGATCGCGATCATCGCCGGGATCAGCGCGAGCGCCGTGACCACGATGAGGCCGTCATTGATCGACCCCCACGGCTCGCCGACCCGGAAGAAGATCGCGAGCGCGATCGCGGAGATGATCAACGTCACGACGGCGAGCGCAGCCGACCAACCGGCGATCCGGTAGAGCGTGGGCGAGTCGATCATCGGATGGGCCTCCTATCGATCGGGGTTGTTTGACCAGCGCATGATATCATTTGACTTACTGTAAAAGTCAATAGATTTGGAGTGAAGCGTGCCCAGGCGGTATGACCTAGGCAAACGTGCGGACGAGATGGCGCGGACGAGGACGCGGATCGTCGACGCGGCAGTCGCGCTGATCCGTGAACGCGGGACGTTGGCAGCGACGGTCCCGGCGATCGCCCGCGCGGCGGACGTTGCGCCTGCGACGGTACGCAACCACTTCCCGGATAGCGACGCGCTCATGCGCGCGGTGGCCGATGCAGTCCTGGCGGAGTTGCGGCTTCCCGGCCTCGAGATCTTCAAGGGCCTCGACACGCTCGAGGCCCGCGTCCGCCGGCTGGCGACGGAGCTCGACGCGTTCAGCCGGCGTGGCGAGGACTGGTGGCGGCTGTACACGACCGATCCTGGTCTGACCGCCGCGTGGGGCGACGAGGTGAGGACCTTCGAGCGGCGTCTCGACGGCGTCATGCGAGCCGCTCTCGGGCCGCTGGGCGACGACGACGTCGCCGTGGCCGTCCTGTCCACGGCGGTCGGCCCGCCGCTCTACTACGCGCTCCTGGGATCGGGAGCCCGTCCCGAAGAGGCGGTCGATATCGGCGTCGCCCTCGTCGTCCCGTGGCTCGAGGCAAGAGCGGCGGACCACGACAGTAGACGGACCGTGTCGCGTTCCACCCGACCGGCGAACCGCCGCTCTGCGGGCGGGTAGCACGCCCGATCCTCCCCTCAGCGCAGACCCCGGGGGAGCACGGCAGACTGCCGTAGCGTCGCCGCAACGCGGCCACCTCTTTGCGTCAGGGACCTTCATCGGCGTGTCGTGCGAGGATGAGACCGTGGACGAGCGACGAGCCGAGGACCACGCCGAGCACGAATCGGCCTATGAGCTGCTCCAGCGCGGCCAGGCGCTCCTGGCGTCGCGCCATCACGCGCAGGCGGCGATCGTCCTCGAGCGGGCGGACCGACTCGAACCCCGCAAGGCGTCGATCCTGGAGGCGCTCGGGCGGGCCTACTTCAACTCCGGCCAGCACGAGCCGGCGCGCGAGACGTTCGAGCGCGTCCTCGAGATCGATCCGTCAGCGCCGTACGCCCACTATGCCCTAGGCCAGAGCCTGAAGCGGCTCGGGCGGCGGAAGGAGGCTCGGACGCATCTCCGCATGGCGTGCGCGCTCAGCCCTGAGTCGACCCTGTACCGCGACGCACTCGCCCGGCTGGGCCCGCCTCCGGAAGAAGGGAAGAAGCCGGCCGGCTAGAACCCGCCCTCGGCCTCGATCACGCGCGCCAGCCAGAACAGCCCGACGATCGACTTCGCGTCGCGGATCCCACCGGTCTCCGCCAGCGACACGGCGTCCTGCCACGGCCGCCATTCGAGGATCAGGCGCTCGTCCTCGTCCGGACCGAGCCGACCGTCGGGATCGGCCGGGGTCAGCTCGGATGCGATGTACATATGCATCAGCTCGTCCGTGAAGCCGGGCGCCGAAAAGAACGCGCCGAGCTTTCGCCATGTACCCGCACGCAGCCCGGTCTCCTCCTCGAGCTCGCGAGCCGCAGCGAGGTCGGGGTCCTCCTTCGAGCCGTCATCGGCTATGTCCAGTCCACCGGCCGGGATCTCGAGCAGGGCGTCGTTCGCCGCGAGGCGCCATTGGCGGACCAGGGCTACCCGACCCGCCGCATCGATGGCCACGATCGCGACCGCGCCCGGATGCCCCGCGAAATCGCGGGTCGCACGCGAGCCGTCGGCTCGCTCGACCGTGTCGACCCGGAACTCGATGAACGCGCCCCGATGGACGACGCGCCGATCGACGACGCGCTCGCGCAGGTCGTCGACGCTGTGCGGCGGCGCGTGCGATGAACGCGGATCGGCCCCGGAGGATGCCTCCGGGGCCGTCGTGTCGCTGGACGGTCGGTCGGCGCTCAGGCCGCCGCCTCCGCCGGCTGCTGGATGATCGTGTCGCCCGACTCGGGGTCGAACAGGTGCAGCTTCTCGAGCGGCACTTTGAGCTCGACGATGTCGCCCGGGCGGACCCGGTTGTCGGAGTCGACGATGGCGACGACGTCCTGGTCCGCCGCGCTGATGTGGAGCAGCTCCTCGTTGCCGAGGTATTCCACGACGTCGGCCCGAGCGCGGAAGGATCCCGACTGGCCGTCGACCTCACCGATCTCGAGGTGCTCGGGTCGGAAGCCCGCGATGACCCGCTGGCCGTTGCTCAGCTGGTTTCGGGCACGCGGCGGGACTGGGATCGACCAGTCGCCTGGACCCTTCAGTTGGCCGTCGGTGACCTCGACGTCCACGAAGTTCATCGCCGGGCTCCCGATGAACCCAGCCACGAACTTGTTCGCGGGGTGGTCATACAGCTGCTGCGGGGTACCGACCTGCATCAGCAGGCCCTCGCTCATCACCGCGATCCGTGAGCCCATCGTCATGGCCTCGACCTGGTCGTGGGTGACGTAGACGACCGTCGTCTTGAGGCGCTGGTGGAGGCGGGCGATCTCGGCGCGCGTCTGGACGCGGAGCTTGGCATCGAGGTTCGAGAGCGGCTCGTCCATGAGGAACACCGCCGGCTCTCGCACGATCGCGCGGCCGAGCGCGACACGCTGCCGCTGCCCGCCCGAGAGCTCCTTCGGCTTGCGGTCGAGGAGCTTCTGGAGCTGGATGGTCTCCGCAGCCTCGTTGACGCGCCGCTCGATGTCCTGCTTGGGGACCTTGCGCAGCTTGAGGCCGAACGCGAGGTTGTCCCGGACGGACATGTGCGGGTACAGGGCGTAGCTCTGGAACACCATCGCGATGTCCCGGTCCTTGGGGGCGACGTCGTTCACGACCCGATCGCCGATACGGAGCGCGCCGCTCGAGATCTCCTCGAGGCCGGCGATCATCCGCAGGCTGGTGGTCTTGCCGCATCCCGACGGCCCGACCAGGACCATGAACTCGCCATCGCCGATCTCGAGGTTCAGGTCCTTCACGGCGTGGAAATCGCCGTAGACCTTGTTGACGTTATCGAACGTCACCGTCGCCATGGCGTAGTCCTCCGACCTGACCGCCATCGCGGGTCCATGCATCCCAGTCGCCGAAGCGATGTCGAGCCTGACGGCACCGACGCGGACGGACCCCGTACGTGGCTGCGCAGGGTCGTCGCATCGTACGAGCCCGGCCTCTCGCTCGCAAGAGCGCGGAGGCCCGGATCTGCGCCGCGAGCGCCGTCGTACCATCGTTCGACCACTACGTTCCCGATCGACGTCAGTCGCCGAGAGGCTGCTCGTCGGGCACGGCGATCCCATCCTCCAGGGGGCATCGGCGCAGGTGGCGGCGCTGCCGCCGGAAGCGGAGGGTTCTTCGATGGCCACGACACCGGCGGTCCACATCGCTCGCGACCGATTCCATCTCGCGTGGGACCCGGCCATACCAGCGATCGAGACGGTCGAGAGCGGCTCGATCGTCGAGTTCGACCTGCTCGACGCCGCAGGCGGGCAGCTTTCGGCGGACTCGACCGTCGAGGAGCTCGGTCGACTGGATTTCGATCGCGTCGACCAGGTCAACGGGCCCGTCGCCGTCGCGGGCGCCGAGCCTGGTGACACCCTCCAGATCGACCTTCTCGAGTTCGAACCGGCCGACTGGGGCTGGACCGCGAGTATCCCCGGGTTCGGTCTGCTGGCGGATCAGTTCCTCGATCCGTACCTGCGCATCACCAAGGTGCCTCGCCCCGGCGAGCGTGCCGAATTCCTGCCCGGCGTGCGCGTTCCGATCGTGCCGTTCTGTGGCGAGATCGGGGTCGCCCCGGTCGACGGACCGCTCTCGACCATCCCGCCCGACGTCCACGGCGGGAACATGGATACGCGCCACCTGGGAGCTGGCGCAACCCTCTACCTGCCGGTCTTTCACAAGGGTGCGCGGATGTCGATGGGTGACGGCCACGCAGCCCAGGGCGACGGCGAAGTCTGCGGGACGGCGATCGAGACGCCCATGCGTACCCTCGTCCGACTGACCGTCCGGAAGGACCTCCACGTGACGGGCCCCGAGTTCGTCACAGCGGACGTGACGACGCCCGTCGGCCGACGGTACGGGACCGACGGCGTCGGTCCGGACCTGAACCAGGCGGCGCGGGATGCCGTCAGCCGGATGATCGACTGGCTCGGTCGCGAGCACGGGATGTCGGCGATCGACGCCTACCTGCTGACGAGCGTCGCGATCGATCTGCGGATCAGCGAGATCGTCGACATGCCGAACGTAATCGTCACGGCGCACTGCCCGCTGTCGATCTTCGACTGAGTTCCGACGCCGGGGTCGGGCGCGGGTGAGTTCCAAGGGCCCGTTGGGCGCGGGTGAGGCCCGACGGCGCCGTCGGGCGCGGGTGAGTTCGGGCGCCGCCGTGGGGCCCGGCTGAGTTGCGGCGGTCGGGTGAGTTCCCCCCGCGCGGGTTCGGGTCTATCAGTCCCGTTTCCAGCTCCAACGGGGAAGCGGAGACTCTGAGAGGCCGCGTCCCGGGTGCCACGGTCCCGTTGGGGCGAGTTAGGCGCCGTTTGGGCCGCGCAACGGCGCAAAACGGGACTCTAACGCCCGCGGCGCCAAACGACACGAGATGGCGGCGACCGCGGTACGGCCCAAAACGGGACTTCAAGGCCCGCGGCCCAAACGACATGAGATGGCGGCGACCGCGGTGCGGCCGCCGCCTGAACGAAGGTCAGATGGAGGTGCGACCTTCCGCCGTCACCACGCTGTCGCCGCCGTACACGTCGTCGACCCTGGCCAACGCCTCCGGGTTCCGAGAGCGAAGGACGAAATAGGCGACGACCCCGAGCACGAGCCAGATCCCGACGACCGGCGCGGTGTATTTCAGGGAGTTCTCGTACGGTGGCAGCTCGAGATCCAGGATCGGGATCGTCACTCCACCGATGACGGCCAGCACCGCCGGGATCATCGCGATGACGCCCAAGATGGGGACGACGATGTGCTTCAGGACGTTCATCTCGCTGCGGCCCTCACGCAGGTAGAACCCGATGCACGCCAGATTCACCGCGATATACATCAGGGCGAACAGGAGCCCGATCATCGTGCCGAGCCAGACATAGACATTCAGGGGCCCGCTGCCTGGGAACGGATCGTCGGCCAGGATGAACCCCAGCGCCAGTGCGATCACCAGTCCGAAGACCGCCTGGAAGTGGACCGCGTTGACGGGTGACTTGTAGGACGGGTGGACGGCCGCGAACCAGCGCGGGATGAGCGTGGCGCGGCCCATCGCGAACAGCGAGCGGGTCGCGGCGTTCGCACCGGCATTGGCGTTCGCGAGGCAGCTGTTCAGGATCGCGAGGACGACAAGGAGACCGCCGATCGGCAGGACGGCGTCCGCCATGAAGCCCCACGGATCGCCATTGTTGAAGGTGTAGAAGTCCTTCATCTTGTCCGGGCCGAAGTAGACGGTCGCCGCGTAATAGTTGAAGACGTAGAAGAGGCCGACCAGCACCGCCGACCAGATGACGGCTCGCGGGATGAGGCGCCGCGGCTCCTGCGCTTCCTCGCCCAGCGGGGCGACCGCCTCGAAGCCGACGAACGCGAGCAGGCAGAAGATCATCCCCTGGAAAGCCGGCAGGACGCCGTCGCTCCCGGGGATGAACACGTCGAGCGTGTTCTTGGGCGCGTTGATGATGAGCAGCGTCGAGATCAGCAGGAAGATGACGATCTCGATGACGCCGAGGATGACGCCGGTCCGCGTGGACAGGGCGATCCCGCGGTAGGTGAGGTACCAGACGATCACGGCGCAAAGGATCGCGAAGCCGACCCACGCGTATTGGATGTCGATGCCGACATAGCTCGATAGCAGGATCGCGCCGTAGAACCCGAAGCCGCCGAGCAGGATCGGCACGACCAACGGCTCTGCAAGCGCGAACGACCACGCGACGAGCCAGCCGAGGAACGGGCCGAGGCCCCGTCCGACGTAGGTGTACATGCCGCCCGCAGACGGCAAGTGGCGCGCGAGCTGGCTCATCGAGTACGCCGTGAACAGCACCGCGATCATCGCGAACACGACCGCGAGCGGCGTGATGCCTCCAGCGAAGGCGGTCGCTGCCCCGATCGACAGCGCCGTCGCGACCGCCGGCGCCATGTGCGTGATCGATTGGAACAGGAGCTCGGTCAGCCCGATCGCGTTGCGCTCGAGGCCGCTCTCAGCTGTCGTGGACGCCACGGAGACCCTCCTCTCCCTAACCCCCTGACTCCCCCGTCCGAGCGCCCGCTACTATGCGGCCGCCGGATGCAGACGGCAACGGGCATGCGCTGCGTCATCGGGCCGTCGCCGGTAGCCTTGCGGGATGTGGCTCCCCGAGTTCCAGGCGGTCATCGACCAGGCGGGCGCGCGGCTCGACGAATCGCCGCTCGACCTGCGTATCGATGATCCGCAGTCGGGCCGGATCGTCGGCGAAGGGTCGTTCGAGGCGTACCGTGACTGGTCGGCGGAGTGGCTGCGTCTTCGGGACGGGCGCGTCCGCCCGATCGCGACGACCGTCGGGGACGGGCGGGCCGTCGGCGAGTTCGAGGTCGACCTGACCCAGGACGGACGTGAGGTGTCGCTGCCGGTCGCGGTGGTGGTCGAGCCTGATCTCGCGGCCGCGCAGCTGGCCGTCCGGGTCTACCACAGCCAGTGGCCACTCCTCGGTCATCACGTCGTCCGGCCGCCGCTGCTGTCGCGCGATCCGAACGTCCGGGAGTCCGACATCGTCGGCGAGTATCAGGCGGCTCTCGCCGCCGGTGACACGGATCGGATAACTGCCACGTTCGAGGACGACGGGTGCTTCCGGGAGCCGGCGGGCGGTGAGTTCCGAGTATGCGGTCGCGAGGTCCTGCGCGAGTTCT
>JBKPMM010000073.1:0-7830 GCA_046732155.1 Chloroflexota bacterium
CCGCATCCCTGTCCTCATCGGCGGCAACGGGCCGAAGGTGACGTGGCGGCTCGCGGCTCGGTTCGCCGATGAGCTCAATCTCGACGCGTTGATGCCGGATGAGGTCGAGCGGGCGATGCCCGTGATCGCGTCGCGTTGTGAGGAGATCGGGCGCGACCCTGCCACGCTCGGGGTGTCCGTGCACATCTGGGGCCGCCCCGACGCTCCTGCCGGTGCCGAGCGTCGAGGGCGCCTTCGCCAGTTCCGTGACGCGGGTGTGTCGCGAGTCATGCTGCAGGGCTTCGCCGCCGTCGGCGACCCGAGTCATCTAGAGCGCGTGGCCGACGACTGCGCCGCCGTCGGGCTGCTGGAGAGCGCCGCCGCCTGATCGCCCGACGGGTCGTCATCCGTCGCATCGGCATCGACATCCGTCCGGCCGCGCTCGCCGACCCTTGCCCGCATCGCGTCCCCACGGTGGGGGCGAGCATCGGGATGACCCCCGACACGTCATCCACGCTCCGTCATCACCGAAAGGAACCGACCGATGGCCCTCGCCCGGATCCCCTCATACGCTGCGCCTCGTCCCGACGACTTCGCCGCCTTCGCCGCCGGCATCCGCGGCACGATCATCCGCCCCGAGGACGAGGGCTATGACCAGGCACGCGAGGTCCACAACGCGACCTACGACCGGCGGCCACTGTGCATCGTCCAGGCCGCCTCGGCGGCTGACGTCGCGCAGACCGTGCTGTTCGCGCGCGAGACCGGCCTCGAGCTCGCCGTCCGCGGCGGTGCCCACAGCCTCGCTGGCTTCAGCACGACCGATGGTGGGATCGTCCTCGATCTCGGCCAGATGAAGGGTCTGCACATCGACCCGGTCCGTCGTCTTGCCTGGGCGCAGGCCGGGCTGCGCGCCGGTGAGTACACCGCGGCGGCTGCGGCGCATGGTCTCGCGACACCGTTCGGCGACACCGGCAACGTGGGGATCGCCGGGCTGACGCTCGGCGGCGGGATCGGCTGGCTGGTGCGCAAGTACGGTCTGGCGATCGACGCGCTCGTGTCGGTCGAGATCGTCACCGCCGACGGGCGGATCCTCATCGCGAGTGCGAGCGAGAACCCCGACCTGTTCTGGGCCGTCCGTGGCGGGGGTGGCAACTTCGGCGTCGTGACGCGCTTCCAGTTCCGGCTCTATCCCGTGTCGACGGTGCTCGGCGGTGCGCTCTTCCTGACACCGACGCGTGAGGCCCTGCGTGGTCTCGAGGCCGTCGCGGCCGCCGCGCCGGAGGCGCTCTCGACGATCTCGTTCCTGATGCCAGCACCCCCGGCGCCGTTCATCCCAGAGTCCGTCCAGGGCAAGCAGACGCTCGCGGTCATGTTCGTCTACGACGGCGACCCCGAGTCCGGCCAGCACGCCCTGGAGCCGTTCCGCGCCCTCTCAGAGCCGATGGCGGAGCTCGTCATGCCGATGCCGTACGTCGGGATCTACGAGATGCTCAAGGCCGCTGAGCAGCGAGCGCCGGCGGCACACCGCTCGCTGTTCCTCGAGACGCTCGATGACGCAGCGGTCAACGAGATCGTCACCCGGATGTCCGAGCCCAGCTCACCACACGCCATGACCCAGATCCGCATCCTCGGCGGGCAGATGGCGCGCGTGTCGGCCGATGCGACGGCATTCGCCCATCGCGACGCCAACGTGATGCTCACGATCATCACGCCCTTCGAAGATCTCGCCGAGGCGCCGGTCCATGCCGCGTGGACGCAGGCGTACTACGAGGCCCTCCGCCCGCGCTCGAGCGGTGTCTACTCGAACTTCCTCGAGGTCGAAGGTGATGACCGCATCCGCGAGGCCTATCCGGACGCGACGTATCGCCGCCTCGCGGAGATCAAGCGCCGCTACGACCCGACGAACCTGTTCCGGCTCAACCAGAACATCCCCCCGGCGGCGGCCATCGCCTGACCGACGCCCAGCGATCTCGACGCCGGTGCCTTTTCGGGCGCCGGCGTCTTCGTTTCGGTCGGCGTCGGCGAACTACTTCGCCGGCAGCGTCCGGCCGAATGCGATCGCCCGGCGGACCCATCCGTCGAGGGCCGCATCGTCGGCGACGACATCGGGCGGTAGCGCCGCGTAGCCCTTCATCGATCGGCCGGGCATCGGCTCGAACGGGGCTGCGCCAGGCAACGCGAGCAATTCGGTTCGGTCGTCATCGGGAAGCCGGATCATCCACTGCTGCGCGAACAGTCCGGTGACGAGGTTGCCGCCGACGAACAGTGCTGGGTAGCCGAACATCTTGCGGCGCTCGGCCTCGGGGAAGCGCGCGGCGGTCGCCTCGAAATGGGCGATGAGCTCGGCCGATGACTTCTCGAACTTCGGCATGTCAGATGCCCTCGATACGGCGCGGCGCGAGGCGCGGACCGTAGCGCGGCGCCTGCATGCCGCTGAGCTCCAGGAGGCGGACGACGAGCGCGCGCCGCCCTCTGTATGGCTCGAGCAGCTCGAGCATACGGGCGTCGGTCGCGCGCGGTTCGCCGGCCAGCGCGTACGCCACGAGATGCGGCAGGTGGAAGTCGCCGACGCTCACGGCGTCGACATCGCCGAGCGCACGGACCCCGACCTCAGCCGCGGTCCACGGTCCGATGCCGGGGATCGACCGGAGGCGGGCGTATGCGGTCTCGAGCGGACCGTCGACCAGTCCTTCGAAGGTCGTGGCGTCGCGGGCGATCGCACGGATCAGGTCAGCGCGGCGGCGCTCCAGCCCGAGCGGGTGGAACGCCCAGTACGGCAGCGCGGCGAGCGTCGAGGGGGTGGGGAAGACCCGCAACCCGAGCTCCGCAGGGCCCGGTGCCGGTTCGCCGTATCGCCGAACAAGGCCGTGGAACGTCCGGTGTGCCTCGGTCCCGGTCACCTTCTGTTCGAGGATCGCCGGGATCAGCGACTCGAGGACGGCGCCTGTTCGCAGCACGCGAACACCGGGTCGCCGCTTCGCGAGGGCCGCGATCCGGGGGTCGGCGGTGTCGACGAGCTCGTCGGTGCTTCGTCCGAATAGGCCGGGGACCCGCCTGATAGCCACCTCGGCGCCCGGGCCCCATGCGTCGGCGCGGAGACGGCACGGCGCGGCCGCCGTGACGGCGACCGTCGCGGCACCCTCACGGGTGCGCGTCGTCCACCAGGCACGGTCACGGGCGATGCGGATCGTGCGATCCCCGTGCCCCCGAACGAGCGGACCCAGGGAGCCTGCCAGGTCCACGGGTGCGTCGAGATCGACGGTGAGGGTCGCGTCGGGCGGGATCACTCAGGTGAGTCTGTCACGACGGCGATATGCGCGAGCGAAGAACAGCAAAAGTCACGGGTGAGCCGCCGATGGTACTGTTCCGCCCGACGTGCGACGCCCCCGGGTCGTCGCGAGCATGACGCTCATCGTGATGTTCGCTGCGGTCGCCGTCCCCGGACCGGTGGGTTCATGGGTACTGACCCCGAATCGAACCCCCTCCGCGGAACTCTTCGCGTCAGTGGAGATGGCCGCGTCTGTCCGTGGGCCGGTGACGACGACCCTGCTGCTCGATCCGTACGCCCGCTCCGCGGGTGTGCTGGATCAACGGATGACCCTTCGCGAACCTGACTTCGTAGCACAGCCGCTCCGGGTTCGGTCGAAGGTCGCCCTGCCGACGGTGAAACCGGCCGTGGTCCGGAAGCCGCGTTGGCGCCTGGACGGCAACATCTCCTGGTACGGCCCCGGGTTCTACGGCAAGCGAACCGCGTGCGGCGTCGCCATGACGCGAGGGTTGGTGGGCGTCGCCCATCGATCGCTGCCGTGCGGGACGCGGGTGACGTTCAAGAACCCGCGGAACGGCCGCGTCGTTACGGCGCGCGTCGTCGACCGGGGTCCGTACGTGTCCGGTCGGCAGTGGGACATGACGGGCGGGCTCTGCCGCGCCCTCGGTCACTGCTACACCGGGTCGATCTACTGGAAGCTCGGCGGGCGCTGATCCGCTGATCGACATGCTGCGGCGACGCCGGACGTGACCGGAGGGTAGCCGCGGGGCGGCTACCCTCCGGGAGGTGCGCTTGGGAGCGGGTGCGGCTAGCGCAGGTAGAAGATCTGGTCGACGACCACCTTCGGATGGCCTGCCGTACCCGACACCACGATGCGGATCGAGTGGCTGCCCACCGTCGACCACGCCTTGGTGAACACGAGCTTGCGGTCGGCGTTCACTGTCGCGTGCATGTTCACGGTCTTCACGAAGTGGCCATCGATGTAGACCTTGGCGGAGCCGTAGGCCGGACCCATCCGTGCGTACCAGCCGACGCGATTGCCGCGGAAGCTGACCGTCGCGGTCGAGTTCGCTCTCGACGAGACCTTCGCCTTGCCACCGACGTAGACCGGGGACGTAGACAGGGCCCACGTCCCGGTGAAGTGCATCGCGGCACTCGACTCGCTGACGCTGACCGTCGTGAACGGCACGCTGCAGCGCCGCACGCTCTGGTTATCAGCGTTGTCGATCGTCCGGACGCAGATGCGGTAGGTGAGCGCGGAGTTCGGAAGATCGAGCGAGATACCCGTCGTCGTGATCAGCGGAGTCACGACCTGGTCCGGCCCGCCATTGACGGACTTGAGGACCATATATCCCTTGACGCCACTGCCACCGACGTTGTCGGTCGCGGCCGGCCAGGTGATCCGCACCGGGATGCCGTAGCGCCCGGAGCCGAACAGCGTGTAGTTGACGGCGGCCGTCGGGTTCGGCGGTGTCGTGTCCGCAGTGACGAGGATGTCGTCACTCGAGACACCGGACCAGTTGCCCGCGGCATCGCGCCACTGCACGTAGACCGTTCTGGTGCCGAGGCCCGCGGTCATGGTCCACGCGATCGGGTTCGTGTACGTGTAGGTCGTGGCATCGGCGCCGTTGAGGCGGCCATTGCCATCGACGGTCGAATCGTTCGAGATGCGGACGAGGCTCAGACCGCTACCACCGGCGTTGTCACTCGCGGGCACCGACATGACGACGTTCGCGTTGCTCGTCGTGGCGGCGCCACCGTTGATGAGGACGGAACCCGTGGGTCCCGTTGAGTCGGACGCCGGCAGGTCCATGTAGTTGTGCAGGTAGAACTTGAGGTTCGTGCCGGCCCGGTTGATCAGGTTGTTGGCGATGACGGCGATGCCGCTCGCCGAGGTGACCTCCTGCTTGGTCGTCGAGGCGTCATCGATGAGCGTGTCGGTCGAGCTCTTGATGAACGTGACACCGCGCTTGACGATCTCGTCGGCTGGGCCACGGAAGTCGAACGCGTTGGGCCCGCTGAGCGGCGCCGACTTGCGGTAGATCACGCCGCCCCCGTTCGGAGCGGTGAGGAACACGTAGATGGTGTTCAGCTCTTCGCTGATCGCGAGCTGCGGGCGCGTCTCGCAGTCGCCGGCGGTGCCGACGAGCCGAGGCGCGTCCCACGTGCCACCTGCCGTCCGCCGGTAGAGCGGCGTCAGCATCCTGGTCTTGAGGGTCGCGCAGTCCACCGTATCGGTGCGCGACTTGCCGACCATGTACAGCGTCCCGTCCGAGGTCGCCTTCATGTTGATGTGGTTGTCGGAGTAGATCGCGGTGCTGATGCCCGCAGGCGCCGGCAGCTTGTCGGTCGACCAGTTGGCGCCGACCGTCGGGTCGTCACCGGCGGCGATGGTCGAGAAGTAATACCCGTTGTTCGTGTTCGCGGGCAGGTTGTCCTGGTCGCTCCACATCACGCCGACGGTGTTCTTCGAACCGTTGCCGAACGCGATGACCGACGCGATGTCGCTGTGGGACATGGTGCCGACGTTGATCGTATTGCTGCCCTGCGTGGGGAGCTGGGCTGCGGCTGTCCACGTCTGACCGTTGTCGTCCGAGAAGCTGTAGAGGACCTGCTTGTTCTGGGCCAGGACGACCCACAGCCGACCGGTCGAGTCCTTGTCGAGCGTCACGCTCCACGCGCCGCCGCGATAGGCCGGCGATGCGGTGCTTCCGGTCCCGGCGATCGCTCGATACGAGAGGCTCCCGCCGATCTGGGTATAGGTGTCGGTCGCCGAGCTGTAGGTGTAGCGGAAGATCCGAACGTCATCGGGCGTCGCCGGAACGGCGAACGGCGACGTCGTGTTCGGCATGGCGACCGATGCGACGTACAACGTGTTCGCGGTCTCGTCCCACAGGTAGTCGCCGTGGGTGTTGTCGCGCCGGTCGACGATCGTGGTCGTCGGGCTCCAGGTTGAGTGGTCCGTGCCAGTCAGCTTGTAGATGCGGAACTCGGACAGAGGAGGCGACGTGCTGAAGCGGAACATGCCGCCCCACCACTGGACGTTGCCGCCGCCTTCATCGGTGTACCAAAGCTTCGACTCGGGCTTGTCGCTCGCGGGTCGGAAGGCGCCACCGGCGTAACCGTGGTCACGCCAGCCGGCCGTCACCGGCGTTCCGGCGAGGACCGTGCCGGTCGCGACGATCGTCGCGAGGCCGAGCGAGATGACGGCCGTCGCGAGTCGACGGACGGGATGCGAGACGGAGTGCATCGGTCAGGGATCCCCCATGATGAGTTCCAAGCGTCCGGGTGGGACGATGGAGGGAGGGTCCCCCCGGACGATAGGTGTAGGAGCATACGCGACCCGGGTTTCGCGCGACCTTACAGAAACCTTCATCCGGTGACCCGGGTCAACAGGCGGTCCGTGGGTCCGCTCCGCTGGCGGATCGGGCTTCCGCGCCCTACCGTACCGCCATGTGCCGAAGCATCAAGACCCTCCGTCGCCCGGGTGAAGCGGCGACGACCGGTGAACTGGAAGCGGCCGCCCGCCAGTACGTCCGCAAGATCAGCGGTTACCGCGAACCCAGCGTCAAGAACCGCGAGGCATTCGAGGAAGCGATCGCCGAGATCGCCCACGCGTCGCAGCACCTCGTAGAGGCGCTCGGGGTGGACGTCGAGGACGGTCCGAACCGCTGGGTCGGGCGCGACGGCGCGATCCATTTCGGGGCCTGAACGGCCACTCGCCGCGTGACGACCATCGCCGCTCCCTGGTGGACCCGACGCGGTCTCGACATCATCGATGGGCGGCTTTCGATCGCCGGACACGACGCGGAGGCCCTTGCCCGCGAGCACGGTACGCCGCTGTTCGCCTATGACCTCGAGCGGTTCGGCGAAGACGCACGGGCGTTCCAGGCAGCGTTCGCGCGGACTCGCGTCCCCTTCCGACTCCGCTTCGCGCTGAAAGCGAACCCATACCCGGAGGTCCTCGCCGTGTTTCGCGGCCTGGGCGCCCCCGGGACCCCAGAAAGCGTCGGGATCGACGCCTGTTCACCGGGCGAAGTGCTCCGCGCGCTGGAGTGCGGGTGGCTGCCCGACGAGATCAGCTACACCGGGACGAACGTGTCGGAGCGAGATCTCGATGTGCTGCTGGCACACGGCGTCCACGTGAATCTCGATGCGATCAGCCAGATCGAACGGTATGGGCGACGCGGACGGGGTCGTCGCATCGGTATCCGCATCGATCCTGGGAGCGGCGCCGGGTACACCTCGGATCTCGAGTACAGCGGCGCGAAACCGACGAAGTTCGGCATCGACCTCGATCGGTTCGACGAGGCGCTCGCGGCCGCGGCCCGCCACGATCTCGCGATCGACACGATCCACTTCCATGCGGGCTCGGGGTGGCTGGCCGGCGGACTCGTTGGGTTCGCGCGCGCGTTGCCTGCGGCCATCGAGGCCGTCGAGCGCGCACGCGCGGCCGGCCACGCGATCGACGAGGTCAACGTCGGTGGCGGGCTCGGGAAGCCGGGCCGTAGGGACGAGGTCGCGGTCGACCTTGAGGAATACGCCGACGTCGTTGCAGAGCATCTCGGGCCGCTCGGCGTCAC
>JBKPMM010000074.1:0-13017 GCA_046732155.1 Chloroflexota bacterium
CCCTGCCCCTGCCCCTGCCCCTGCCGCTTGGCCACCGCCCGGCGCCCTTCCCGCCGAGGAGCTCGAGCGGCGCACGTCGCCGCCAGCCCCGGCCCCACAAGGGGCCGCGGCGACGGCGACCGTCCCCGGCGCACACGTCGCTCCCGGGACCGCTGCCGCCACCGTCCAACCCGTCGCCGCTCCGACGCCGACCGAACGCGTCAGCCGCCGGCGCATCCTGACGCGCGGCCCCGAGCTCACGCTGACGCGGATCGCGATCATCCTCCTGGCGGCGCTACTCGGGTTCAGCGCCCTCTCGAACATGGCGCGTTCCAACTCGAGTGCATCCCATCCGCCGTCGCCGGCGAGCGGCATCGATGCGTCGCCGCTCACCGGCGAGTCGCCAGGTGCGAGCGGCCCCATCGCCCCGAGCACCGGCGCGCAGCCCGCGTTCCAGCCATCGGCGACGACCCAGTTCGCGACCGTTACCAGCGTCACCGACGGCGACACCATCAAGGTCGAGATCGACGGGAAGGAGTACCGGGTTCGCTACATCGGGATGGATGCCCCGGAGCCCGACGCCACCGATCCGGCCATCAAGCGGATCGCCGACGCAGCGACGGCGGCGAACTCGGGGATCGTCGCCGGCAAGGACGTCTACCTCGAGCGCGAGGTCTCCGACACCGACAGATTCGGGCGTCTTCTGCGCGATGTCTGGCTGATCGACGACGGCGGGAGCTACGTGCTCGTGAACGTCGAGCTCGTGCGGCTCGGCTACGCCCAGATCTCCACCTTCCCGCCCGACGTTCGATACGTCCGCGAGCTGCAGGCTGCCCAGCAGCAGGCGCAGGCCGACGGGGTCGGGATCTGGGGTATCGGCAAGAGCATCTCGCCCGAGGTTCCTGTTGCTCCTGGCGCCTCAGGCGCTGCCGGAGCCGGGGCGAGTTCGCAGGGTGCGGTAGGCCCGAGCGGCTCCGCGAACTGCCATCTCTCGTACGACCCGTGTCTCCCGATCGTCGAGGATCTCGATTGTGCGCAGGTCAGAGCGATGGGCAAGGCACCCGTGACCGTCAAGGGACCCGACGACTACATGCTCGATCCCGAGGAGGACGGGCTCGGCTGCGAAGCCAACGAGTAGGCCCGGTCCGACTCGCGTTCGCCGTAACGAGACGGGCGCCGCTCGCGCGGCGCCCGTCAGTCGATCGCCTGACGATGTCAGTCGACTCGCTCGAAGAGATGGTTGGCCACATAGGCGGCCGTCTGGCGACCCAGCTTGGCCCCCTGCACGTCCGGGGTCCGGAAATGGATCCCGAGGTAGATGCGCGCGTTGATGGTGTCGGTGACGATGCTGCTCAGCCGTCTGTAGGTGCGGCTCGTCATCGTGACCGGACTGGTCAGCGTGATGCGGACGTCGTTCGTCCCGAAGAACTCGCGCGCCGCCTGGGTGGTCGCGCCCGTGAAGCAGTTGTATCCGGACGGATGCTCCGGATACGGCGGCGTCGGCAGCAACGGCAGCCAGTCGGCCTGCTTGGTCGTAGCCGCATTCCCGTCCAGGTCCGCGCTCCGGATGGCCGTGATCGGGCGCCAGAAGCTGTAGTGGTCCTTGTCATCCCAGCACCCGATGAGCGCGTCAGCGCCGGAGACGCTGGTCATCGCGAACAGTCGAGCCGCTCGCGTGATCGACAGACCCTTGCGGGTGACGATGTCGCGGAGGGACTTGTTCATCATCGAGATCGGGTTGGCCGTATAGAACATCGCGAGCGCCGTCTGGGTGGCCGTCCGCGTCGTGCTCGTTGACGAGCCGACTGCCTTGACCTCGTTGAGTTCGCGCGCGTACGCGGCGCTGTGGATGTCGAGCGGACCCGCTGTGCGGAAGCGCGACGCGCGCCCGATCGCGAACGGCTTGACATTGCTCACCCACGCGAAGGGGTCGCTGACGAACATCGGGAGCTCGGGGCGCCACTGGCCGACGCCCGTGCCCGCGGTGAACGAATACGGGACGTAGCGGCCGTCATTCGCGCGGTTCGCCAGCATCCGCGCGGCGACCGCTGCTCCGATCGAGATCCCGGCGTTCTTTCGCCAGCCGCCCGGGATCGTCCCGAGCGACGCCGTGTAGGCCGCGTCGAGGTTCGCCTTGACGTTGTCGGGAAGCGCCGGGACGAGCCCGACGAGCACGTGGTGCGCCGCCGTGGCGACGGCCGCCGCCTTCGATGCCGTCCGCGGGGCTCGCGGGAGATTCCGCAGATACGGCTCATGACCTCGGTCGATCGCGTTCACGGCGTCGTAGACAGCCGTCTCGACCATCGCTAGGTGGACCGAGCCGACGCCCGGCGTCTGGCCGGCCCCGGCCGGCGCGCCCCCGGGCAGGTTGTAGATCGCCGAGATCGCGTGCTCGTTCCACTGCAGGAGCATCGAAGCGGGTGGTTCGGCCGCCGATGCCGACGCGAACGGGATCGCGCTCGCAAGCACGAGCCCTGCGGTGATGGATGCGAGCGCCAGCCTCAGGCGGGCTCTCGGTCGCTGGGGTCCGGGCATCGCCACCCCTCCTCATCAGTAGCGCGGCGCAGGGAACGAGAAGCTTCCGCCCAAGGCCGCGCTACCACGTAGGGCGCGTTTTCGCGAAGAACTGTTCAAAGGACGAAAACGACGTCGCCGGCTACGGCGTCGTGACGACGCCGGTGGACCCGTCGACCGTGATCGTGTCGCCGGTCGCGATACGGGTCGTCGCGTCCGGAACGCCGACGACCGCGGGGATGCCGTACTCGCGCGCGACGACCGCGCCGTGCGACATCATCCCGCCCATCTCCATCACGAGTCCGCCGGCGGTCAGGAACAGCGGCGTCCAGCCGGGGTCGGTCGACGGCGCGACGAGGATCTCGCCCGGCTCGAGCTGAGCGCCGCGCGGGGAGTGGATGACGCGGGCCGTGCCGGTCACCGTTCCGGGCGAGGCCGGCGATCCGCGCAGATCACCCTCGGCGGTCTCAACGAGCGCCACCTCGGCATCGGTGCCGTCCGCCAGGAGGACGCGCGGGATGCGCCGCCGCGTCCGTTCCCGGTCGTATGTCGCGCGGTTGGCGGCGACGGTCTCACGCATATCCGCCCCGCCCACTGCCGCCCTTGCCTGGGTGAGCGTCAGGAAGTAGATGTCATCGGGCCGTTCGAGGCGACCGGCTGACACGAGCTCGTCGCCGACCGGCCGCAGCACCTGCCGAACCGGGGTGAACACCCTCCCGATGAGCATGTACTTCGGCATCTCGCGCGAGCCCATCAACGCCCGAGCCCTGCCCAGGAAGAAGCGAAGGAGGCGACGCCTCGGACCGCTGACGCGGGCGAGCAGCGTCGCCCTCATCGCTTCCGCTTCCCTCGCACCGCGCTCGAACTGGGCGTCAGGCGCCAGCGCATCGTCGGTCAGCTGCAGATAGTTCGAGATCGCACCGATCAGGTGCGTGGGATCCTCCGACCAGCGCGGGACGCCAAGGTCGATCTCGCCCACCGACCGAAAGCCGTATCGGTGTAGGAACGAGGTCAGACCGGTCTGGACCACGGCCGGAGCTCTGCCCGCCTGGAACGCCTCGGCGATCTCGCCCTGCGAGCGAGTCCGCATCAGCGCCGCGGCCTTCGGGTCGTCGCGGATCTGTCGGGCGAGTGCCCACAACGCCAGGTCCATCTCCGTCGTCGGGTTATGTGGCAGCCCCCGAGTCAGCGTCAGCAGCTCGTCCGGCGTCGCGCGTTCCCCGAGCAGCCTCCCGGCCGCGATGTACGAGAGCATCCCAGCCGCCACGAGCCCGATCAGGCGCGGGAACATGAACGGCAGCACGTCATCCATGACGCTCTCGACGAGGTCGAGCCGCTCCGCCGCCGTCATACCGGGCCGCACGTCGAGGCGCGTCATCGCATCGACGTGGCGCAGCATCCGGGCGCGCGCCTTCCCGGGCGACTGGAGCAGGCGCAGGATGCTGATCGGGACCTGCGACCGCAGAAGGAGCGGGAGGACGCGGCGGACCGTCCCCAACGGAGAGCGGCGGCCGCCTCGATACCGAGGGTCCGCGGCGAGCTTCTTGAAGACGACGGAGCTACGCGCCTCTCCCGCCGATGCGAGTCGCGCGAGGAGCTCGCGCCCGACTGGGTCGCGCAGGACCGACTGCACGTCGACGAAGGGGCGTTCGCCCGCCGCGATCACGGGGTTCGGTGCGTTCGCAGCGTCGGCCGGATCCGTGAACGTGATGCCGACCCGACGACCGATCGCGAGGAACGCTTCCATGCCCATCGGTGTGATGGGGTCGAAGTAGCCCTGGGCCACGCTGACCGAGAACAGGACGCCGTCGGGACGAGCGCCGCCCGCAGGGAGGGGATAGAGCGTCGTGATCGGGCGCGACTGGACGATCGCAACGCGGTCATCGCGGTCGATGGCGAATTCGATGTCCTGCGGACTGCCCAGCGCACCCTCGATCCGTTCGCCGACGTTCGCGAGCTCGCGGATCAGCCGATCGGTCAGGACGGGCTCGGTCCCTTGGGATGTCCGCTCTGCGATCCGGCCGGTCTCGGGATCAGCCACGAAGTGATCGGGCACGACCGCGCCGGAGACGAGCGCTTCGCCAAGGCCGGGGATGGCGTCGATGATCGCGGTGTGGCGACGGCCGGTGATCGGGTCGGCGGTGAACAGCACGCCGGCGGCTCGAGCATCGACCATGCGCTGCACGACGACGGCGAGCGCGACCGAGCCGTCGTCGACCCCGTTCGCCGCCCGGTACGCCACGGCGCGCTCGTTCCACAGCGACGCCCAACAGCGACGGATGGCATCGAGCAGCGAGTCGGGACCTTCGACCCCGAGATACGTGTCCTGTTGCCCGGCGAAGCTCGCGCCGGGCAGGTCTTCGGCGGTGGCCGACGAGCGGACCGCGACCGCGCCGGCGCCCAGCGCGTAATACGCTTTCAACGCCGCCTCGCGGATGCGCCGGGGAATCGCGGTCGATCGGAGCCGTTCCGCCGCGTCGTCCGGCCTGGCCGGATCGACCTTGGCCGCCCGAGCGGCCGCGTGATACGCGGCCGTCGTGAGGACGAAACCATCGGGCACCGCGAACCCGGCGGCGATGAGCTCACCAAGGTTCGCGCCCTTGCCGCCCACGGTCTCGGTATCGACGGCCCGGATGTCAGCGAGACGGACGACGACGGGCTCGGCCATCCAGGAAGCGTACCCGCCGGATGTGCCGGGGGACCTGCGCGTCGCCACGCGGATGCGAGAAGCTGTCGACGTGACGGAGCGGCGTTTCTGGGACGAAGAGATCGAGACGATGTCGACGGCAGACAGGCGTCGCCTCGAAGACGAACGCCTCAGGGACCAGATCACCTACGACTACGCGACGAGTCACTACTACCACGCCAAGTTCGCCGCGGCCAGCGTCGCGCCCTTGGCGATCCGCACCGTCGATGATCTCCCGGCGATCCCCTTCATGGAGAAGACCGAGGTCGCTGCCTCGCAGGCGGACGGGACGATTCTCGGCGTCAATCAGTGCGCGCCGCTCGAACGGATCGTGCGCATCCAGGCCACCGGCGGGACGACCGGAC
Source organism: Chloroflexota bacterium (assembly GCA_046732155.1). GTDB lineage: Bacteria > Chloroflexota > Limnocylindria > Limnocylindrales > CSP1-4 > SPCO01. Next base: position 5,545 of record JBKPMM010000074.1, read on the forward strand.
AGCCGATCCGGATCGGACTCACGGGTCGCGACATCGGGGACTACGGCGAGATGGGTGCCCGCGCGTTGTGGGCGATGGGTTGTCGGCCCGGCGAGGTCGTCTTCGAGTGCATGAACTACAACCTGTACTCAGGCGGTCTGAGTGACCACCTCACCTTCGAGACGCTCGGCGCCGCGACGATCCCCTTCGGTGTCGGTCATTCGGAGCGGCTGATCACGATGATGTCTGGCCTCGCCGACCCGTTCGGCATCTGGGCGACGCCGTCCTACGCGGTCCGTCTCGCCGAGGTCGCGCGCGGCATGGGCCTCGAGCCGCGCGACATCGGCCTCCGGAAGGGCTACTTCTCGGGCGAGGCGGGGCTCCAGGTCCCGGGCTACCGCGAGAAGGTGGAAGCGCTTTGGGGCATGGTCGCCCGCGACCAGTACGGGACAGGGGAGCTCGGTCTTCATTCGGGCGAGTGCGAGGCACTCGAAGGCGTCCATTTCGGTGGGATCGGTTTCGCGGTCGCCGAACTGATCGACCCGGACACAGGAGACGTCCTGCCGTTCACCGACGGTCAGCAGGGTGAGGTCGTCTACACCTCGATCCGACGCGAAGCGAGCCCGCTCCTCCGCATGCGGTCGCACGACGTGATACAGGTCTTCACCGAACCGTGCCGCTGCGGCCGGACGAGCTGGCGGTTCCGGGTCCTCAGCCGATCGGACGACATGTTCATCGTGAAGGGTGTGAACGTCTTCCCGCTGGCGATCCAGACGTCGCTCATGTCGCTCGCGCCCGAGGTCACCGGCGAATTCCAGGTCGACCTCGATCGACCGCCGCCGATCGACTACGCGCTGCCGCTCACCGTCGAAGTCGCAGCGGACGTCCCCGCGTCCCGGCGCGACGCCCTGGGGCGCGAGGTGGTCGAGCGGCTCCAGCGCGACCTCAACTTCTCGGCGGACGTGAGGTTCGTCGGCTCGGGCACGATCGCGGGAGAGGGTAAGACCCGGCGCGTCATCCGCAGCTATCGAGGGGAGGCGCGCTGATGGCCGTCATCGAGGTCGAGGAGCGGCGCAATGTCTCGATCATCACGCTCAACCGACCCGAGAAGTTGAACGCGATCAGCGTCGAGATGCTGGATCAGCTGTTCGACGCGATCGGCCGGATCGCCCGGTCCGATGTCGTCGGCGCGGCGGTCCTGACCGGCCGGGGGAGAGCCTTCTCGACCGGCGGCGATATCTCCGCGATGCACGAGATGGACGAGCGGCAGTTCGCCGACACGATCTCGCGCTACATGCGGCTGTCGGCGGCCTTCCGAGCGTGCCCCAAGCCGGTCGTCGCGGCGGTCCACGGCTACGCGCTCGCCGGCGGCTTCGAGCTCGCGCTGATGTGCGACGTCCGGTTCGCCGCGACCGGGACGCAGTTCGGCCTGCCCGACACAGCGCTCGGGCTCAGCCCGACGAGCGGGATGACCTACCTGCTGCCACGGATCGTCGGCCTCGGCCGGGCGCTCTACCTGGCTCTCGGCGCCGAGAACATCGACGCCGACGAGGCGGAGCGGATCGGGCTGGTCAGCCGGGTGATCGCCGAGGAGGATCTTCTCGCCGAGGCGGAGGCGTTCGCGCGGAGAGTCGCGAGCTACCCGCGGCTGGGCGTCCGCTGGACGAAGCGCACGATCCACGACGGCCTCGATGTCGACTTCGACGCGGCGACGCGCCTGGAGACCGAAGCCGAGATCGACTCCTTCCGGTCGCCCGAGACCCGGACGCGGTTCCAGGCGTTCGTCGACCGGAAGCGAGGCCCTGACGCCTAGAACCCGACCGCGGCAAAAAGGGCCCGGACGATGATGCTGGTGATCACGCCGGTGATGACGACGGCGACGAACCTGGCGGTCCCTTCGTCGATCGGCCAGGTCGGCAGTCCCGCGGCGCGGGCATCGAGCGACTGGGCGACCGACAACGCGCTCGACACGGCAGTGAGGGTTTCGACGTCCGGCCGCTCCCTGATCGGCTCGTACGCGTCGGCGTAGAGCTGGCGGGCCGTCGCGACATACCGCTCCTTCGCCGCGGCCATCTGCCGGTGAAGCCGCCACATCGATAGGGCGTAGACGACGACGACACCGACGACGAGCGTGAGGCTGATCGCGAGGGTGCCGGGTTCATCGCTGCCGGCGACCAGCACGGGGACAGCTGCGACGAGCAGGAGGCCGACACCGGTCGACGCGAGCGAGCCGACGTGCGCGAGCCCCATCGTCCGGTCCTGCGGGAACTTGTCCAGGACGACCGGCAATTCTCCAAGCCTGTTGATGTCCGTCAGGATCGCGACATAGACCCAGACGAACGTCATGATCGGAAGCAGATACACGATGGCGAGCGGCAGGGTCGCGATGGGTGGCAGGGGACCGTACGCGAGCCAATTGTTGACAAGGGTGAACGCAACGACGACGCCGGTAAGCAGGAGCGGACCATCGGCCCGCCCGATCGCTGCGAAGAGTCGCGCCGGCACTTGCACGCGTCCGGTCTGCGTGAGCTCGTTCCGTGTAGACCGGGCCTCCTCCCCGAGACGCCCGCTCCCCCATAGCAGGACGAGGGACGCCCACGCGAGCCCGATCTGCGTCCAGGCTGCGTTCGCGAACGCGGTCGTCGGGAACGGTCGACCGGACACGCGGACGACCGTGCTGAAGATCAACGGCGTGATCATGGCAAGACCGGCCCAGATCAGGATCCACAGCCAGCGGCTACCGGGCAGCGCGTGGAGGATGCGTTCGGTCACCGGCTCCAGCGACTCGCGCTCCATCGGCTCGGGCTCACGAGACTCCGCTACGAGCGGGCCCGTGGACGGATCATCCGATTCGACGGGTCCCAATCGACAGCCTCCGGGATGCGACATGCGCTCCGAGTCTGACCACGAGGCGAGCCTACCGCAGCACACTAGCGGCATGACCCGATTCCGCTACGACCCCGACCTCATCGAGCGCTTCCCGGACGTCGTCGGCGGCGTGCTCCTCGCCGATGGGCTGACCGCTGGCGCGACCGCGCCGGAGCTCGCTCAAGCCTTCGCCGCGGGGCAGAAGGCGGTACTGAGGCGCCTCAGCGAGACGGCGCTCTCCGAGGTGCCGAGCCTCTTCGCCTGGCGACGCGCGTTCCGAGCCTTCGGCGTCGATCCGACCGCGTACCGATCGGCTGCCGAGGCGCTCCTGCGGCGTCTGACGAAGCAGGGCTCGATCCCATCGATCAACACGCTGGTCGATATCGGCAACCTCGTGAGCATCCGCTACGCGCTGCCAGTCGCGATGTTCGATGCGCGCTCGATCACCGGCACGCTGACCGTGCGGCCGGCCACCGGGGCGGAGTCATTCACGGACCTGGGATCGGGCACGACCGAGCAGCCCGAACCGGGCGAGGTGATCTTCATCGACGAGGCCGGCCACGTGGCAGCTCGGCGGTGGTGCTGGCGGCAATCGGCAGAGAGCGCGAGCTCGGCGTCGACGACCGATGTACTCGTCACCGTCGAGGGGCATCACCCCGATGCACGGAGGGACGTCGAGGCGGCGCTCGCCGACCTCGACAACCTGCTTCGTTCCTTCGACGGCGCCACGGAAACGACGATCGGCGTCGTCGACGCCCGATCGCCGGCGTTCCCGTGAGCTTCCGGTCGACTGAGTCCGATCAGTAGTTCGTCCAGCCCTCGCGCTCGGCCCAGATGATCAGGTCTGGCTGCCCGTCGAACATGCTTCCGAGGTCGGCCTGGACTGACGGGTCGCTGATGAACGTCTGCAGTCCGTCGATCGAGCTCCAGCGATCGATCGCGAGGAACTCACCGGGATCCTGCAGGTTCGCGTAGACCTTGTGGCCGATCGCACCGAGCGGTCGGCCGTGCGGCCAGAGTCGGGCGACGATGCCATTGTGCTCGGCCATCGCGCCGGCCTGGTCGGGGTTGCGAACTCGGCCGCGAACCGTGGTGATGTACTCCATGTCGAATGACTCCGGTGCGTGGTTCCGTCTATGTCATCGACGGCGACGGCGCGCGAAACTGTTCGCTGCCGCTCGATGAGGACACGAGCCGCGTGACTGACGATCTCGACGCGACCATCGAAGCCCACCGGCACGACGTCGTGCTGCTCTGCTACCGCTTCCTCGGCTCGATCGCGGAGGCGGAGGAGGCGGCCCAGGAAACGGCGTTGCGCGCGTGGCGCGGGCGGGCGGCGTTCCGCGGCGAGTCATCGGTCCGGACATGGCTCCACCGAATCGCGACACGGGTCTGCCTCGACATGCTTCGTCACCGCTCGGGACGGCGGCTGCCGCAGGCCGTGGGGCCGGCGACCACCGAGCGGGGTGTGCCACCCGCGCCGCCGTCGAGGGAGATGGCCTGGCTGGAGCCGCTGCCGGAGATCTATGTCGTCGATGCCGCGTCCGACCCGGCGGCGCGCTATGACCTCCGTGAGTCGGTCTCGCTGGCGTTCATCGCGGCCCTCCAGGTGCTGCCCCCGCGGCAACGCGCCGTCCTGCTGCTACGAGATGTCCTCGGCTGGTCGGCCCGGGAGACGGCCGTGGCCCTGGACCAATCCGTCGCGGCGACCAACAGCTCGCTGCACCGAGCACGGGCAGCGCTCCGGACGACGCATCACCAGACGGGTCGTGAGGCGGTCCCGGCCGTGCCGCCGTCCGAACCGGTGACGCGCCGTCTCCTGGATGCCTACGTCCGAGCGTGGGCCGCCGACGATGTCGACGGCCTGCTCGAAACGATGCGCGAGGACGTGCGTCTCGCGATGCCGCCGACGACCACGTGGTTCGACCGGAAGTCGACCGTCGAAGCGGCGTTGCGCGAGCAGATCTTCGGGCCGCTCCGGCCCGTGGCCGGCTACGCAGTCCGCCCGACCAGGGCGAACGGTCAACCCGCAGTGGTATTCGCGGCGGGCGATTCGCCCGACACGCCGCTGGGCGTCCAGGTCCTCGAGATCGAGGGGGACCGGATCGCAGCGATCACGGTCTTCATGGACGCCCAGCTCGCGAGGCGGTTTTAAGTCAGTTCCTCGGGACGGTGCGCTGCCAGCTGGCGGCGTTCGGGGACGTCCACCCGAGCTCCCGCGCTTGACCTGTCCCGGCGTCGACCTGCATGACCTTCGCCGCGTCGTCGCTGCCATCCCCGGGGACCTCGAGGATCACCGAGCCGTCTGGTGACCACGACCAGCCGTTGTAACCGTTGACCTCTCGATTGGACGCCTCGACTTCATGGCCGGTCGCAACGTCGACGATCACCACCGGACGGGGGTCGATGTTCCCGTCGTCGTACATGATCCATCGCGCGAGGGCGATCCTCGTGCCGTCGGGCGACCATGATGCGTGCTCCTCGTCGACGACCGCGCCCGACACCTCGTACTTCGTGAGGCGCCTGAGGTCGGTGCCGTCGGCATTCACGACGTACGCATACCCGAACTGGGGTGTGGCGGCGGGGTGGATCGTCAAGACGATCCGTGTGCCGTCCGGTGACCACTGGGCGCCCGACTGGTTCGACGACCAGGTCGAGTCGATCGTCTGGTCGGTCACGACCGCGATCGGATCGGCGCCGACAAGGCGCATTCGGTATAGGCCGGCTCCTCTTGGCCCAGTGCCGATGAAGAGGATGTCGTCGCCGTTCGGTGGCCGAAAGATATCGCTTAGGTTGTTGTTGAAGGTGTCGAGGTAATCGAGGCCACTCGGCACGTGGAGCAGGAGTGTTGGTTCTGCCGTGGCGGTGGGATCGAACGCGAAGATGTCCCCGCCGATGACGGCGACGACAGACCTCGAGTCTGGCGTCCACCCGAAGTGCCCGATGCCGGTGACCGCATTGGGATTCAGCAGTTGCGGTGACGCGCCGTTGGGATCGGACACGACGATATCGGTACGGCCGCTGCCCTGCCGCTGGAGATAGGCGAGCGATCTGCCATCGGGTGAGAACACCGGTCGCGAATGGCCCGAGCCGGACACGATGACCTTCGTGGTGCCGTCGCTGACGTTGCCCGCGACGATCGCGCCGGTCTGATCGGCGAACACGACCTCGCCGTTACCGGCCACGCCGAATGGCGCAGGGACAGACGGGCGCTGCGACCCTGCGATCAGCACGATGCTCACGGCCAGCGCGAGCAGGAGGAGAGCGAGCACGACCGCCATGCGCATCGGGATGCGCGGCGCGGTCGCGACGCGCTCGGAAAGCGCAGTCATAGGAAGCCACCTTTCGGGGAAGGTCCAGCGAGGCCGTTGCCGCGTGCGGCCGACCTGGCCGAGGATGTCGTCGAGGTAGTCGGGCGTCCGCGGTGCCGAGATCCCTTCGAGGATCTCGGGCAGACGGCTTTCCACGGGTCGAGCCGTTCTCATGCGAACTGCCCTCCCGGGACGGCTTCCGGCGTCTCGTCCGCGGTCTCGAGCGTGACGCGCATCGTTCGAAGCGCGCGGTGGAGTCGCGATTTGACCGTCCCGACCGGGATCCGCATCGAGACGGCGACGTCCTGCAGCGGCATCCCGAGGAAGTAGTGGAGCACGACGACGGCCCGGAACTCGGGTTCGAGCTGCCGGAGCGCGTCGTCGATGAGCTCGCGTTCGGCGAACTCTGCCGTCGCATCGCCCACGAAGGGCATGACGATCGGCGTGAGCTCGACTTCGATGGATCGACGTTGGCGACGTCTCGCCACGTCGAGACAAGCATTCACGGCAAGACGGTGCAGCCATGGCGTGAACCGGTCCGGATCGCGCAACCCGGGCAGATCACGCCACGCTCGCACCATCGAATCCTGGACAGCGTCTCGCGCGAGCTCGCTGTCCCGGAGGATCAGCCGAGCAGCCGCGTCCAGCCGCGCGACAGCCGCGCCGGCAAGCACGGCAAAGGCGTCTTGGTCACCCTGCTGCGCTCGCTTGACGAGGTCTCGCTGGTCCACGGTCGCTCCGCTGTCGCGGGGCCGTTCGGTCCCGCTCGGATGCTAATGGCGCAGCAACCTCGATTTGGGTTCCCGGCGAGCACGCGTGAAGCGCCTATCACCCGATTCGGGTGTTACGGCGAGGGCTCCCGGACGGTTCAATGCGCTCGATGCACGACCGTCACCGTCAGCTGCTGGGCGCCAGCCTGCTCATCGCGTTAGCGTCGTTCCTGCTCGCAGCGTGCTCGGCGGGGCCGGGCTCCGGCGGCGTGATCGAGGGCACCGAGTGGATCCTCCGCTCGTACGCGGATGGCGACACGCTCGCGATCGTCCCCGAGACCCAGTACGCGGATGCCAAGTTCGATCGAAGCCGCGTCACCGGCCTCAGCGGGTGCAACAACTACGACGCGTTGTACCGCCAGGGTGGCCGAACGCTGCTGGTCTCACAGCCGTCGGTGACGCTGATGGCCTGCGACGAGGAGTCGATGGCCTTCGAGCAGACCTTCATCACGAACCTGCAGGCGAGCCGCTTCTACTCGGTCAAGCGCGAGACGCTCACGATCTTCGGCGCCAAGGGGGCCACGCTGCTCGTGTTCGATGCGGCG
>JBKPMM010000075.1:0-28805 GCA_046732155.1 Chloroflexota bacterium
GTACAAGACCCTTCAGGTCGATCCGGAGGCCGAGGACGAGGTCATCGCCGCCGCATACAAGCGCCTCGCGCGCAAGTACCACCCGGATTCGACCGGCGGGAGCGATCGGGGAGCGGCTGCGAAGATGGCAGGCCTCAACGCCGCCTGGGAAGTGATCGGCGACCCGGTACGCCGGGCCGCCTTCGACCGCGAGCGGGCCCTTCAGGACGCCGTCAGCCGGCGTGCCTCGGCCGCGCCGTCAGCTCCGACCACCGATGCCTCGGAGCCGGCGCCCTTCGCGCCGCGACCACCCGAGACCGTATCGCGCGACTGGACGAGCGGGCGTTCGTCGATCGGGGGTGGCTACGACGCGTCGATGCATCGACCGGATGGTCATGGCGCGGCCGGGCCACCACCCGGGGACCCGTCCGGGAGCGTGCTCACGTTCGGCCGATACGTCGGCTGGTCGCTCGGGGAGATCGCGCGAGGCGACCTCGAGTACATCGAGTGGCTGGACCGCATGCCGATCGGTCGCCCGTACCGGGACGAGATCGACGTCCTCCTTCGCCGATCCGGACGCCGGCGCAGCGCAGATGCGGAGTCGGCGGATAGGCGGGGCCTCTTCCATCGACGCTGATGCGGTCCGGCTACCCAGCCTCGCTCTCGGGCGTATCGCGCACGACGTAAAAAGTCGCGCCTACCACTCAGCCCGGGTCTGCCGGATGTTGATGCTCTGCAGGATCCCGAGGCCGATCGCGATGCTCACCAGGGAGGCGCCACCGTGCGTGACGAATGGGAGCGGGATCCCGGTGATCGGCATGATGCCCATCACCATCCCGACGTTCACGAAGAGCTGGAACAGCACGAGTGACGCGATCCCAGCGGAGAACAGCGTCCCGAACGGGTCGCGAGAGCGCCACCCTGCGATCAGCACCCGCCAGAGCAGGAGCACGAACAACAGGAACAGCACCATCGCGCCGATGAAGCCGAGCTCCTCGGCGAGCACGGAGAAGACGAAGTCGGTCGATTGCACCGGCAGGAAATCACCTTGGGCCTGCGTGCCGTTCGTCAGACCTCGCCCGAACCACCCGCCGGAACCCACTGCGACCTGCGACTGATATAGCTGGTAGCCGGAGTCGGTGATATCGGGCTTCGGGTTGAGGAACGAGGTGAGGCGCTCCTTCTGGTAGTCGCGTAGGAGGTACGTCCACGCGATCGGCACCATCGCGATCACTGCCGCCGCCATCGCGCCAAGCCACTTCAGGCTGGTCCCCGACATCCACAGCATCCCGACGAGGATCGCCCCGAAGACCAGCGACGTCCCGAGGTCCGGCTGGAGCATCACCAGGGCGAGCGGCGGCGCGACGAGCAGGCCCGCGCCGACGATCGTGGTGATCGAATCGAGACGGCGACCCCGGCCGGCCAGCCAGTTGGCGAGCACGATGATCATCAGGATCTTGGCGAGCTCGCTGAACTGGAAGGTGAGCGGACCGACCGTGATCCAGCGAGCGGAGTTCCCGATCCCGTCGCCGACCGCGAGCGTCAGCAGCAGCAGGCCGAGCTGCAGCGCGTACACGGGCCAGGACAGGGTCCGAAGCCATCTGTAGTCGAAGGCCGTCGCGAGGACGAACGTGATCGTCGCGATCCCGGCCCACATCAGCCCTCGGGTGAACGTAGTGCCGGCCTCGAGTGGCGTCGAGCCGTTCTCGACGCTGTTCGTGTAGGCCATCACGAGGCCCACCGCGACCAACAGGCCGGCGTAGACGACGAGTTGCAGATCGAACGCGCGCCACGCCGCGCCGACGGACTTCGCAGCCCAATCAGTGACGCGTGCTGGCTCGGCTCGGATGACGCCCATCAGTCGTTCGAGTAGAAGTTCGTCCGCTGGAGGTTCTCGGGCAGACGGTAGTCCTTCTCGATCCCGTAGTGGAGCTGGAAGAAGTACTTCACGATCTCGGTCGCCGCGTTGCCTTTCGTCCTGGAGTCGTGAGCGAAGGCCATGACGATCAGTCGCGAGTCGTGGTTCTGGAAGGATCCGTTGCGTGGGTCCTTGGGGGTGAACCCGACGAAGAACGACGAGTAGGGGAGGCGACCTTGTGCGTCGGGCGTGCCGAATTCTGCGGTGCCGGACTTGCCCGCGATCTTGATCGGCAGGTCGACGAGGTTGTACGTGTGTCGCAGCGTGACGGTCGACCGCGCAGCTTCGCGCATCACCCGAAGCACGCCGGGCTTCACCTTGAGCTTGTGGAGCACCTTGCGTGAGAACGGACGGACGACCTTCCCGTCCGGGCCGACGATCTCACGCACGATCTGCGGTTGATACAACGTGCCGCCGTTCGCAAGCGCCGAGTAGGCATTGATCAACTGGAGCGGCGTCACGGCGTCATATCCCTGACCGATACCCGCCTGGTACGTCTCCCCTGGGAAGACCGGAGCGCCGAGTGCCTCCTGCTTCCACGCATTGTCCGGGACGATGCCACTGACCTCGCCCGGCAGATCGACGCCGGTCTTCTGCCCGAACCCGTACTGGCGGGCCCAGTACGCCAGCCGGTCGATACCGAGCATCCCCGCGACCTGGTAGAAGAACGTGTCGCTCGAGTGCCCGAAGCCGCAATAGATGTCGCACGGACCCCACCCGCGATGGTTCCACTCGTAGAACTTCGTCTGGCCGAGCGTGAGGAACGGCTTCGTCAGTACCCGCGTGGATTCGCTGATGTCGCGGTCAGCCAGGCCCCCGGTCCCGGTCACGAGCTTGTACGTCGAGCCCGGCGCGTAGTGCGCCTGGATCGCGTGGTTGAGCAGGGGTTTGTCCTTGTTCTGCAGCAGCTTCTTGTACGCCGTCTGGCTGATCCCACGAGCGAACTGGTTGTTGTCGTACGTGGGCAGGCTGACCATCGCGAGGATCTCGCCCGTCTGTGGGTTCATCGCGATGACGACCCCTCGCGTCATGCCGACCTTGTCCATGGCCCACTTGAGCGCTTTCTGTGCCTCGCGTTGCGTCTTGGAGTCGATCGTGAGGCGGAGGGACGCGCCAGGCACGGCATCCTTGACGGTCTGAAGCACCTGCGTCCGACGGCCGGTCTTGTCGCGTGCCACGGTTTGGACGCCGTACGTACCCCGCAGCTCTGTCTCGTATTCCGCTTCCAGGCCGGCCTTGCCGAGCAGGTCGTCGGGCTGGTAGCCCTTCTCACGTAGGTCCGGGAGCTGCTCCGCCGACACCGGGCCCGTATAGCCGAGAAGCTGCGACATCAGCGGGCCATCGGTGTATTGACGCCGCGCCTCGACGGCCACGTCGACGCCGGGAAGGTCGAAGCCGGCCTCGGAAATGAGCTGGGCCGTGCGCTTGTCGACGTCCTGTGCGACGCGCACGAGATCGAACGCCGACCCCGGATTGCCGTCGATCGTCGCGTTGATCTCGGCTGGGTCCATCCGGAGCAGCGCGGCGAGGCGCACGACGACCTCGTCACGCCGGTCGTCGGGCAGGTCGGCGGGCCGGATCTTCACCGCGAACGTCGGCACGTTCTTGACGAGGAGACGGCCGTTCCGATCGTAGATGTACCCGCGCGGCGCTGGTATCGGCTCATCGACCGTCCGCTGGCGGTTCGATATCGCCGCGTACTCCGTGCCGTTCGTGATCTGCAGGTAGAACAGCCGCGCAGTCAGCGTTCCCACGGCGAGCACCACGATCAGACCGAACACGAGGTATCGCGAGAAGCGGCGCGTCGAAAGCGGCTTCCCGTCGAGGTAGGTGTTCACCAGTCGACCCGTTCCTGCTCGAGCCGCCGATCGTGCACGGCGATCGTGAGGGGCCCGATGATCACGCCCAGGATGCCGTCATAGACGGCGCTCGGGAAGATGGCCCCCAAAGGATCGCTGGTCGCCGGCGGCACATCGAGAGCGCCAAACAGCACGTACAGGATCATCGAAAAGGCGAGGCTGGCAAGGAACACTGCCACGATCGGGATGATCGGCCGAAGGTGCGCAAGGCCACGGGCCACGATCGCCGTCGCGCCGACGCAAAGCAGGAGCGCGAAGGCGGTCGAGCCAAGGGGTCGCTGTGCGAGGACGTCAAGCGCGAGGCCTCCGACGAATGCCCAGACCAGGCCGGCTTCGACACCGATGGCGATCGTGACGATGACCGCCAGGACGAGCACCGGGTGGGGATGGGCCGAGCCGATCCTGAGGTATGGGACGACGGTGAGTTCGATGAGGGCCGTCACCACAGCGCCGACCGCAGCGAGTAGCAGGGTCATCGGACGGGTCGTTTCCTCGGCGGAGCGGCCAGAAAAGGTCCCGCGCCCACCTGCCCGGCTCGTTGATCGCGACCAGTACGGCGGCGACGTCTCGGCGGAGTATCCCACGGTCCTCCAGAACGGGCAACGAAGCGCGACGGACGGTGGTTCGCAAGGCGTGGGCGCCCGCCGGACGACAGCGCGTGTGTTTCACGTGAAACACCGGCGGAGATGAAGGCTCCAGTAAGCGGTGGATAAGCGCTCGGGGTCATCCTCGGCATCGTTTCCCGAGCGACTGGTACCCGAGGTGAACCGGCCGTCGATGGTAGAATCAATTTCCGTGAATCCAGTCCGAGCGGATCGCTGAGTGGGGCGGACGATCGCCTGCGCGAACCAGAAAGGCGGCGTCGGCAAGACCACGACGGTCGTGAATCTGGCGAGTCTTCTCGCCATCTCCGGCGACCGTGTGCTCTTGATCGATCTTGATCCCCAGGGAAACGCGACGAGCGGGTTGGGGATCGACCGCACGGCGGTCGAACGCTCCACCTATGACGGCCTTCTCGACGGTGTCGATCTGGACGAACTCGTCGTCCAAGGCACCTCGCCGGGCGTCGATGTCATCCCGTCGGCGATCGCGCTCGCTGGCGCCGAGGTCGAGCTCGCCGGCTCGACCGGCCGGGAGCGACGACTGCGCGACGCGCTGGCGGGGTTCGCGGACCGATATGACGTCATCTTCATCGACTGCCCGCCGTCGCTCGGGCTGCTCACCGTCAATGCCCTGACCGCGGCCGATGCGGTCCTCATCCCGCTCCAATCCGAGTACTACGCCCTGGAGGGTCTCACCCAGTTGCTGGCAACCATCGACCTCGTTCGTGATCACCTGAACCCGCGCCTTGCGATCGACGGGGTGATCCTGACGATGGCAGACAAGCGGACGAACCTCTCTTCGCAGGTCGAGGCAGAGGCGCGTCGGCACCTGGGCGGAGCGGTCTATCGAACGATCATCCCGCGCAGCGTCCGCCTGTCGGAAGCGCCGAGCCACGGGCTGTCGATCGCGTCGTATGCGCCCGATTCCAAGGGTGGACGCGCCTACGCGGCGCTTGCCGAGGAGTTCCGCGAGCGGCTGGACCGGATCCAGCAGCCAGGGTTCGTCACGTTTGCCATCCAGCCTGAACGGGAGGTCGTGCTGTCGTGACCGTTCGACCCGAACGCGCCCAGGGCCTTGGCCGCGGGCTCGCCGCGCTCATCCCACAGCGAAGCGAGACGCGTGCGACCGTCACCGACCTGCCCATCGCGAGCATCCGTCCGAACCCGGATCAGCCGCGCCGCCGGTTCGGCGATGCCGAGATGGCGACGCTGACCGCGAGCATCCGCGAACACGGCGTCCTCCAGCCGGTCCTCGTCGCCGAGACCCTCGACGGCTACCAGCTGATCGCCGGTGAACGTCGCGTACGCGCCGCCCTATCTGCCGGTCTCGACCGGATCCCGGCCGTCGTACGCCATCTCGACGACCGCGAACGCCTCGAACTGGCACTCATCGAGAACCTCCAGCGCGAGGATCTCGACCCGATCGAGTCCGCACATGGCTTCCGCCGCCTCATCGACGACTTCGGGTTGACGCACGAAGCGATCGCGGAACGCGTGGGTCGTGCCCGCTCGACCGTCGCGAACACGCTGCGCTTGCTCGATCTGGCACCGGTCGTGCAGGCGGCGATCGCCGATGGAAGCATCAGCGAGGGACACGGCCGAGCGCTCGGCGGACTCTCGCCCGAGCACCAGGAGCACGTTCTCGGCGCAGTGATCGAACAGGAGTTGTCCGTCCGCCAGACCGAGGAGCTCGTCCGACGCCTCCGCGAGCCGAAGCCCCCTACGGACGGCGACGAGCGTGAACAAGCGCACGCAGCAGATCCCGACCTCGAGCAGATAGAGGAGGACCTGCGGCGGTCGCTCGGCACCAAGGTGAGCCTGGCCCGGTCGCGCCGCGGCGGACGGATCGTGATCGAGTACTACAGCGATGAAGAGCTCGGTCGGCTCTACGACCGGTTGACCGGAGGGACTGCGTGACCGAGGAAGCGGCGAAGGATCCGCCCGTGAGCACGAACGGGCGCACCCGAAAGGCGCGCGGCGCGGGGACCGACTACACCGCTGCCAGCATCCAGGTCCTCGAGGGCCTCGAGGCCGTTCGGCGGCGGCCTGGCATGTATATCGGCTCGACCGACGAGCGCGGCCTCCACCATCTCGTTTGGGAGGTCGTCGACAACTCGATCGACGAGGCCATGGCTGGTCATGCGACGACGATCCGCGTGACGATCAAGACCGACGGGACGGTCGTCGTACAGGACGACGGCCGCGGGGTCCCGGTGGGGAAACATTCGACCGGGAAGGACGCGCTCGAGGTCGTCCATACCGTGCTCCACGCGGGCGGCAAGTTCGGTGGCGGTGGCTACAAGGTGTCGGGCGGCCTGCACGGCGTCGGCGTCAGCGTGGTCAACGCCCTCTCCGAGTGGTTGCGCGTCGAGTCTGCCCGCGATGGCTCGGTGTGGATGCAGGAGTACGAGCGCGGCAAGCCGAAGGCCGCCGTCAAGAAGATCGGACCGCAGGCAGACCGGCGTGGGACCACCACGCTCTTCCGCGCCGACCCGACGATGTTCTCGAGCACCGATTACTCGTTCGAGGTCATCAGCGAACGGCTGCGCGAGTCCGCCTATCTGACGAAGGGCGTGTGGATCACGCTGGTCGACGAGCGGGTCGATCGCGAGCGTTCCTTCTACTTCGAAGGTGGCCTCGAATCCTTCGTCCGGCATCTCAACCGCAACAAGGAGCCCCTCCATGACCGCCCGATCTACGTCGAGCGGAAGGAAGGCTCCACCGCGGTCGAGGTCGCGCTCCAGTACAACGATTCGTACACGGAGAACGTGCTCGCGTTCGCCAACAACATCAATACGGTGGACGGCGGCACGCACGTCACCGGCTTCCGCGCGGCCCTGACGAGCTCGCTCAATGACTGGGCACGCCGCTCGGGGACGTTGAAGGACAGCGACGGCAATCTCTCCGGCGACGACGTCCGCGAGGGGCTGACGGCTGTGATCAGCGTCAAACTCACGGATCCGCAGTTCGAGGGTCAGACGAAGGCGAAGCTCGGTAACGCGGAGGTCAAGGGCCAGGTCCAGACCGCTGTCGGTGAGGCCATCGGGCAGTACCTCGATGAGAACCCCGCCGACGGTCGGCGCATCATCGAGAAGTGCCTGACCGCCGCCCGTGCCCGAGAGGCAGCACGGAAGGCACGCGACCTCGTGCTCCGCAAGGGCGCGCTCGAAGGACTGTCCCTGCCGGGCAAGCTCGCGGATTGCCAGGAACGTGACCCCGCCCGCAGTGAGCTGTTCATCGTCGAGGGCGACTCGGCTGGCGGCTCGGCGAAGGCCGGCCGGGACCGCCGCTTCCAGGCGATCCTGCCGATGTTCGGCAAGATGCTGAACGTCGAGAAGGCACGCCTCGACAAGGTCCTGTCGAGCGACAAGATCCGGCCGCTGATCATCGCCTTGGGAGCCGGCATCGGCGAAGGGTTCGATGTTTCGAAGATCCGTTACCACCGGATCATCCTGATGAGCGACGCCGACGTCGACGGCGCCCACATCCGGACGCTCCTATTGACGTTCTTCTACCGGCACATGCCGGAGGTGATCGAGGCCGGCTACCTGTACATCGCGCAGCCGCCGCTGTACCGCGTCTCGACCGGGAAGGTCACGAAGTACGCCCAATCAGAGAAGGAACGCGACCGCATCGTCAAGGAGCTGAACGTCAAGAACATCACCGTCCAGCGCTTCAAGGGCCTGGGCGAGATGAACGCCGAGCAGCTCTGGGACACCACGATGAACCCGGAGACCCGGACGCTCTTGCGCGTCGACTCCGAGAATGCAGCCCTGGCCGACGAGATCTTCACGATGCTGATGGGCGAGAAGGTCGGACCACGCAAGGACTTCATCAAGACCGAAGCACGCAAGGTGCAGAACCTTGACGTCTGAGGCCCGGGTGATCGATGTACCCGGCGTCCCGAAGTTCGAGATCTCCCCACACCACTGCTTCGCCTGCGGAACGCTCAACACCCATGGCCTTCACCTCGACCTGCACGTCGAGCACGGTCGGTCGTGGGTCGAGTTGGCGTACGAACAACGCTTTCAGGGTTGGGATGGCATCGCCCACGGCGGCATCATCGCCACCATCCTCGATGAGGTCATGGCCTGGGCACTCGTCGGTGCGGACAACTGGGGTGTCACGGCACGCCTCTCGATCGACTTCAAGCAGCCCGTCACCATCGGACAGCGAATCAGAGCCGAGGGGTGGATCACCCGGACACGTCGGCGCATCGTCGACACCGAGGCACGGGTGGTGGACGCCGCCAGCGGCCAGGTATTGGCCAGCGCGACCGGCGTGTATATGGCCGCCGACGAGACGCGCAAGCAGGAATTGCGCGCCCGGTACGGCTGGCGCGTGCTCGACGATGGTGATACGCCCCAAGCGGAGGACGTTCGCCCATGACGCCCACGCTCGAGGCGCAGGCGACGCGTAGCGCCGTCACCGCCCGCGCGGTCGCGTTCGTCGCGGACCACAAGCCGGCCGCAGAAGCACTCGGCGCATCGCTCGCGGACTCGATCAACGACCCGGATGCGTTCGCCTCCGCCCTCCGAACCGGTCTCGGGGGTCTCGCCGATGCCGAGTACCACGAGGGCCAGCAGACCGTCGCGCCGGGCCTCGGACCCACGCTGGGTATCCGCTGGCCGCTGCTGTCCGCGGTGACCCGCACCTTCCGGGAGGCGACTCGCCACGACCGACCGACGTCGTTGCTGTTCCTCGCCGATCGCCTGTTCCGCGAGGACTACCTGGAGGCGCGCTGGTTCGCGTTCGCGCTCCTGGAACGGACGCTCGACGACGACCGCGAGCGGACGTGGCAACTGCTGCGTCGGGGTGCGCGCGAAGCCGCCGACTGGATCACGGTCGATGACCTCGCGCACCCGTACGGCGCCGGCATCGCCGCGGAACCGTATCGCTGGGCCGAACTCGAACAGCTCGTGTTCTCACCGTCGCGCTGGGAGCGCCGCCTCGTCGCGTCGACGATCGCCACGATGACCCACGGGAACCGCCGGAGCGGTCGGGGACCGGAGGTCGTGGACCGAGCCCTACCACTCCTCGGCCAACTGATCGGTGACGCAGAACCCGACGTCCAGAAGGCGCTCGCGTGGGCCTACCGCTCGCTCGCTCAGATCGACCGCGACCGAACGACCGCGGCTCTTCGCGGCGAGACGGACCGTGCGGTCGCGACCGACGACGGCCATCGGGCGTGGGTCATCCGGGATGCCCTTGCCAAGCTCGACCCGACCGACGCCGAAGACCTCAGGTCCCGGTTGGGCGGCATCCGCCGACGACCCGGGGCCCCATCCACTTCGACGGCATCGGAACTGGCGGCACGTTTCGGTCGCCTGCCCGACCCTGCCGCCCACCCCGAACCCCCACTGTTCTGATCAGGAGTAGACGACTGTGACCGAAGACCTCGGCGACATCCGCGCGATCCGTATCGAGGACGAGATGCGCGACTCGTACCTCGACTACGCGATGAGCGTGATCGTCGCGCGCGCACTTCCGGACGTGCGCGACGGGCTCAAGCCGGTCCACCGTCGGATCCTCTACACGATGGGCGAGATGGGCCTTTCGTCCACGAGCTCATACCGCAAGTGCGCGGCGATCGTCGGCGAGGTCATGGGCAAGTACCACCCGCACGGCGACGTTGCGCTGTACGACGCGCTCGTGCGTCTTGCCCAGGACTTCTCGATGCGCTATCCGCTCGTCGACGGTCAGGGCAACTTCGGCAGCGTCGACGGCGACGGCGCGGCCGCGATGCGCTACACCGAGGCGCGGCTCACGGCGATCGCCTCCGAGATGCTCGCCGACATCGACAAGGAGACGGTCGATTTCGTCGACAACTACGACGCGACGCAGAAGCAACCGTCGGTGCTGCCGGCCAAGCTGCCGAACCTGCTCGTCAATGGCTCGTCGGGTATCGCCGTCGGCATGGCGACGAACATCCCGCCGCATCACCTCGGAGAGGTCGCCGACGCGACGATCGCCCTGATCGACGATCCCGAGCTGACATCGGACGACCTGTGCAAGTACGTCCTTGGTCCCGACTTCCCGACCGGCGGCACGATCTTCCGCTACGAGAAGCAGCGCAACATCCTCACCGGCGAGTGGGAGACCGTCGACGCGATCCGTCAGATGTACGCGCACGGTCGAGGTCGTGTCGTGATGCGCGCACAGGTCGCGTTCGAGGAGGTCCGCGGCGACCGGACGGCCATCATCGTCAACGAGCTGCCGTACCAGGTGAACAAGGCCGCGCTGCTGGAGAAGATGGCCGATCTCGTCAAGGACAAGAAGATCGACGGCATCGCCGACCTGCGCGACGAATCCGATCGCGACGGGATGCGCATCTACATCGAGATCAAGCGCGACGCGAACCCGCACAAGGTGTTGAACAACCTGTTCAAGCACACCCCGATGCAGCTCGCGTTCAACATGAACATGCTCGCCCTGGTCGACGGCCAGCCGCAGACGCTCCCGCTCCGAAGCGTCCTCGAGCATTACATCGACCACCGCAAGGACATCGTCCGGCGGCGGACGGAGTTCGACCTCGGGAAGGCCCGAGCGCGCGCCCACATCCTCGAGGGCCTCAAGATCGCGCTCGACAACCTCGACGCGGTCATCCAGACGATCCGCGAGTCGAACGACGTCGATACCGCTCGCGAAAACCTGATGACGCGGTTCGCGCTCTCCGAGCTGCAGGCCCAGGCGATCCTCGACATGCGCCTCGCCCGCCTCGCCGCGCTCGAACGCAAGAAGATCGAGGACGAGTACCTCGAGGTCATCCAGCTCATCGCCGAGCTCGAGGACATCCTCGGCAACCCGGCACGCGTCCTTCGCATCATCAAGGACGAGCTGAGCGAGCTGAAGCGCAAGTACGCCGGCGAGCGCCGGACACGCGTCGCGGACGACGCGAGCCGCGAGATGACGGACGAGGATCTGATCGCCGACGAGGACGTCGTGGTGACGATCTCGGGTCGTGGCTACATCAAGCGCCAGCCGGTCGCCACGTATCGCCGCCAGCACCGCGGCGGCAAGGGGATCATCGGCCACGTCACGCGCGAGGAGGATGCCGTCGAGCACCTGCTCGTTGCGAACACCCACGACTGGGCGCTGTTCTTCACGAATCGCGGCCGCGTGTTCAGCGCCAAGGTCCACGCCATCCCGGACGCCTCACGGCAGGCGAAGGGCATGCCGATCATCAACCTGCCCGGCGTCCAGGTCGATTCTGGCGAAGTGCCGGTGGCGACGATCGTGCTCCCGAACTTCGAGCCGGGGCACTTCCTCGTCATGGCGACGCGCAAGGGGATCATCAAGAAGACGCCGCTCGAGCAGTTCGAGCGCGTCCGTTCGACCGGCATCCGCGCCATCACCATCAACGCCGACGACGAGCTGGCGTGGGTCGGCGTGTCGAGCGGCGGCGACGACATCATCCTCGCCACGGCCCAGGGCATGCTCGCTCGCTTCGAGGAGGACGAGGTCCGCCCGATGGGCCGCGACGCGGCCGGCGTCATCGGCATCCGGCTGCTCAAGCGCGAGGGCGACAGCGTCGTCGCGATGAGCGTCGTCGAGCCCGATGCCGACCTGCTCGTGCTCACCGAGACCGGCTACGGGAAGCGCGTCCCGATCGGCGACTTCCGGCGGAAGCACCGTGGTGGCCAGGGCGTCCGGCTGATCGCGCTCGAGGGGCGCAAGACGGGGCTCGTGGCGGCTGTCCAGCAGGTGACCGATGAGGATGAGGAACTCGTCCTTATCTCTGAGGGCGGGCAGGTGATCCGCACCGAGACGAACACGATCAACCGCTATTCGTCGAGCGCGCGCGGCGTCATCGTCATGCGACTCGCCGAGGGAGACCGGGTCGCCGCGATCGCGGCGTTCCGGCCCGGACTTGCGGACCGCGACGGCATGGGCGACGATGGCGCCCCCGCGACGGACGGCCCCGGTCAGGCCGACCCAGACGCGGTGTGACGGTCTACGGCCAGCGGGAGGCGGCGCCCTTGTACGCGGACCAATTCGAGATCTACCACGGCAACGCCAACCCGGAGTTGGCGCGCAAGATCGCGCGCTATCTCGGGATGGAATGCGGCAAGGCCGAGGTGTTCCAGTTCGCGAACGAGAACATCTTCGTGAAGATCCTCGACAACGTCCGCGAGAAGGACGTGTTCCTCGTGCAGCCGACGTCGCACCCGGTCAACCAGTCGATCATGGAGCTGCTGATCATGATCGACGCGTTCAAGCGAGCCTCGGCCGGACGGATCACCGCCGTGATCCCGTTCTATGCCTATGGCCGGTCGGACAAGAAGGATCAGCCGCGCGTCCCGATCACGGCCCGGCTTATCG
Source organism: Chloroflexota bacterium (assembly GCA_046732155.1). Taxonomy (GTDB): domain Bacteria; phylum Chloroflexota; class Limnocylindria; order Limnocylindrales; family CSP1-4; genus SPCO01. The sequence goes on from JBKPMM010000075.1 coordinate 12,681, forward strand.
CGGACATGATCACCGTCGCCGGCGCCGACCGCGTGTTGTCGATGGACCTCCATCAGGGTCAGATCCAGGGGTTCTTCAACATCCCGGTCGATGAGCTCACTGCGGTCCACATGCTGTCGAACTACTTCCTCCACAAGCACCTCGAGGACGCGGTCGTCGTGACCGACCTCGGGTTCGCCAAGCGAGCCCGGGCGTTCGCCGAGGCGCTCGACGCACCGCTCGCCGTCATCGAGAAGCGGCGCATCGGCAACCTCGACCGTGCGGAGTTGATGAACGTCATCGGCGAGGTCCGCGGCAAGCGGGCGATCATCGTCGATGACGAGATCGACACGGCGGGTACGTTGATCGAGATCGTCCGCGCGCTCGAGCGCGAGGGTGTCACGGAGATGTATGCGTGCGCCACGCACGGTGTACTGAGCGACCCGGCCATCGAGCGCATCCGCGACAGCGTGCTGCGCGAGGTCGTCATCACCGATTCCGTCCCGCTACCCGCGGCCAAGCGCATCCCGAAGATCACGACGATCTCCGTCGCACCGCTCATCGGGGAGGCGATCAAGCGCATCCATCGCGGTGAGTCGGTCGGCGCGCTGTTCTCGAGTGAGGTGTCGTTCACCCAGGAGATGCTCCTGTGGGATGAGAGCGCCCAGGACGGTCCCGGCGGGTCATCGGGCTCGGACGGTGACGATGAACCCTCATCACCCGGCGCCGCGGGGACGCTCGCGGCAGCGGTACCATCCGACCGATGACACTGCAGCTCCACCGCCCCGACGGCGAGGGCGGCCTCGAGGCACGCCCGGCCGATCCGGATTGGCAGGCACAACTCCGCTCACCTCGCTGGGGATCAGCGTTGCGCAAGGGTCGCCTGCCCGACCTGAAGAACAGCGAGATGAACCCGACGTCGACCCCGATGGCGATCCTGTTCTGGGTCGGTCTGGCAGTCGCGACGTTCGTGCTGCTGGTCGTGGGCTACGGGACGAGATTCTGGTCATAACCAGACCGATGCGGCGGTCTACGCGCCGCTGAAGCCCGCCCCCTCCAGCGGGGACCTCCAGCAAGTCGCCCTATACTCAACCGTCCGATGCGTTTCCTTTCCCGTTTCGTCGATTCGAATGACCGTGAGCTGCGACGGATCCAGCCATGGGTCGACGAGGCCAATTCGCTCGAGGCCGAGTTCGAAGCCCTGTCCGACGAGCAGATCCGTGCCCAGTTCGACGAGATCCGCGAGGAGGTCCGGGCCGCCGCAGAACCCGAGGTGCCGTCAGATGACGAGCTCCACCACGAGGATCTCGAGCGTCGGCGTGAGCTGACCAAGGCGCGCCGCAAGCGCGAGAACGAGCGGATCCAGAAGGCGCTCGACGACGCCCTACCCGAGGTCTTCGCGATGACCCGCGAAGCCATGAAGCGGACGCTCGGGATGCGCCATTTCGACGTCCAGCTCATCGGTGGGGCGGTCCTCCATCAGGGCCGGATCGCCGAGATGCGGACCGGCGAAGGCAAGACGCTGGTCGCGCCGCTCGCCGCGATCCTCAACTCGCTGGCCGGCCGCGGCGTTCATGTCGTCACCGTGAACGACTACCTCGCCCGCCGCGACCCGCAATGGATGGGGCCGATCTACCACTTCCTCGGCGTCAGCGTCGGCATGATCCTGGGCCAGCAGTCAGACGGCGGCGCGCAGTCATACGTCTTCGAGCCGGGTTACCCGACGAACGATGAGCGGCTCATCAATCTCCGGCCGGTCGAGCGGGCCGAGGCCTACGCAGCGGATGTGACGTACGGCACGAACAACGAATTCGGGTTCGACTACCTACGCGACAACATGGTCGTCGAGCTTGGCCAGCGGGTGCAGCGGGACCGCTTCTTCGGGATCGTCGACGAGGTCGACAACATCCTCATCGATGAGGCGCGGACGCCGCTGATCATCTCCGGCCAAGCGGAGGAGTCCGCCGATCTCTACTTCACCTTCGCTCGGCTGGTGCCACGGCTCAAAGAGCGACCCGAGGGAGCCGAGGAGGGCGGCGACTACTTCATCGACCTGAAGGACCGCGCCGTGAGCCCGACCGAAGAGGGCGTCCACAAGATGGAGGGCTGGCTGGGGGTCGAGAACCTGTACGACGCCGACCCGCGCCTCGCGCGCCACTTCGACCAGGCGCTCCGCGCGCACGCCCTCTACAAGCGCGATCGCGACTACATCGTCAAGGACGGCGAGATCGTCATCGTCGACGAGTTCACCGGGCGCCAGATGCCGGGCCGCCGCTGGAGCGAGGGTCTCCACCAGGCGATCGAGGCCAAGGAGGGTGTCCGCGTCCAGCGTGAGAGCGTCACGCTCGCGACGATCACGTTCCAGAACTACTTCCGGCTCTACGACAAGCTCGCCGGCATGACCGGCACGGCGCTGACCGAGGCGGAGGAGTTCCACAAGATCTACACCCTCGAGGTCGTCGGGATCCCCACCCACCGGGAGATGATCCGGACCGACGAGGCTGACCTCGTATTCCGAGATGAGAAGGCGAAGTTCAACGCGCTCATCGACGAGGTGGCCGAGATGCAGGAGGCCGGTCGGCCCGTCCTGGTCGGCACGGTGAGCGTCGAGAAGTCCGAGATCCTTTCGGCGATGCTCAAGCGTCGGGGGATCAAGCACGAGACCCTGAACGCGAAGTTCCACGAGAAGGAGTCGGGCATCGTGGCCCAGGCTGGCCGGACCGGAGCGGTGACGATCGCCACGAACATGGCCGGCCGCGGCACCGACATCCTGCTCGGCGGCAACCCCGCGGGCCTCGCGTCGGACGCGCTGCACCGCCGAGGACTCAACCCCGCTGAGGTCGATGCTGCGACGTACGATGCAGCCCTGACCGAGGCGAAGGCGATCACCGAGGAGGATCACGCCCGGGTCGTGGACGCGGGTGGTCTCCACATCATCGGCACGGAGCGGCACGAGTCCCGACGCATCGACAACCAGCTGCGCGGCCGCGCCGGCCGCCAGGGTGACCCGGGGTCATCGCGGTTCTACCTGTCGCTGGACGACGACCTCATGAAGCGGTTCGCCTCGGACCGAGTGACCGGGCTGATGGAGCGCCTCGGGCTCGAGGAGGACGTCGCGATCGAGTCGCGTCTCGTGTCGAAGACGATCGAGAGTGCGCAGAGTCGCGTCGAGGGCTTCAACTTCGACATCCGCAAGCGCGTCGTCGAATTCGACGATGTCATCAACAAGCAGCGCGAGACGATCTACGCCGAGCGCGACAAGGTCCTCAAGAACGAGGACCTGACCGACACCGTCAGGGCGTTCCTCGACGAGGAGATCGAAACGCTCGTCGACAGCCATCTCGCCGGGGAGGATCCCAGCGCCTGGGACTTGGATGGCCTGTCCCAGATGCTCGTCGCGATGGGCTTGGATGGCGACGAGGTCTCCGCGGACACGCTCTGGGATCTCGGCGGCCGCGAGGCGGCCAGCGAGCACCTCCGCGCGGTCGCCGACGAGCGACTCGAGGCGCGTGAGGCGGAGGTCGGTGAGGAGGCCTGGGGCCAGGTCGAGCGATTCGTGCTCCTGCGCACGATCGACTCGCTGTGGGTCGACCACCTCACCGAGATCGACGACATGCGGCGCGGCATCGGTCTGCGCGGGTACGCGCAGCAGGACCCGCTCAACGAGTTCCGCCGCGAGGCGTACCGGATGTACGAAGAGCTCCGCGACCTCATCCGGCACGGCGTCGCCTCGACGATCTTCCGGGTCACGGTCCAGCGCCAGGAGCCACCTGAGGCTGCACTCGCGACCTCGCTGGCGCAGGGCGTCGCCGCCTTGGCCGGGTCCGGCGGGAACGGACGCGGTGCGGCACGACCGGCACTCGCCGGCGCAGCCACTGGCGCTGCGGCAGCGAGCGCGGCCGGACCGGGTATGGCGGGGACGACACCGTCGCCAGGCAGCGGAGGCTCGGTGGTCCCCTCGATGACGGCCGGGGCGGGCGTCCGGAACGTGCGTGCGTCGCTCGGCGACCAGCCGGTGGCGAGCAGCTCCGCGAACGGCAACGGTGCGACCGGCGGAGCGCGACCCGGCTATACGCCGACCGGCGATCGGATCGGCCGAAACGATCCGTGTTGGTGCGGCTCGGGCGCCAAGTACAAGAAGTGCCACGGGCGCTGATCGGCTGACGCCGTCGTGCGCCTGTTCGGCCGGTTGATCATCGCGGGGCTGATCGCCGGCATCGCGATCGGCGGGTACGCCGCGTATCGGATCTGGGACCAGGGCAATCGTGACGAGCGAACCCCCGCGGATGCCATCGTCGTGATGGGTGCCGCGCAGTACGACGGTCGTCCGTCACCCGTCTTCGCCGCGAGGCTGGACCACGCCATCGATCTCTTCCACGACGGCGTCGCCCCTAGGCTCATCGTCACCGGTGGCAAGCGCGAGGGCGACCGCACGACCGAGGCGGCCAGCGCCCGCCGCTACGCCATCGAGCATGGCGTCCCGGACGAGGCGATCCTGAGCGAGGACGCGAGTCGGACCACGCTGCAGTCGATCCGGCGGGTCGCCGCGCTGATGCACGATAAGGGGATGGGGTCGGCCGTCTTCGTGTCCGACCCGAGCCACATGCTCCGCGTGCTGCGTATGGCGTCCGACGAGGGGATCAGCGGCTTCGGTTCACCGACCCGGACGAGCCCGCTCGAACGCGATGCTGTGGCCCGCGTCGATGCCATCGTCCACGAGCTGGGGGCCCTTGCGGTCTACTTCGTCTCGGGCGAGTCGCCGTAGTCGCGCGAACCGTTCGCATAGGGCGGAACGATCGCCGGATTCGGTCCTTGGAGCCAACTTCCCTCTTGGCCTGTGGGGCTTGGCCGCCTATACTGTGCCAACCCGCCGATCCCGGACCGCGTGCGTCCTTCCGGCAGGTCTCCCAGCCCGCCCCGCTTGTGTGCCCCCAGCGTCGCAAATGGAGGGAGTCTGTGAAGCAGGCCGAGGAAGCCGCGTTCGTCGATCTCATCGCGTGCGAGCGCGATTGCCGGACCTGCAGCTATGCGGCCGCCCTCGACTGTGACGGCAACTGTGGCGTCTGTCCGCACAACAGCTATTGCCCGTGCGTGAACCCCGTCGTCGCCCGAAGCAAGACCGCGCTCCGGCTCATCGAGCTGCGCCCGATCCTGCTCCAGGATCTCCGAGGCCGGAACTAGTGGACGCGTCCGCTATCCGCGAGCTCGCCGAGCAGATCCGGTCGACCTCGGGGCGCCTTTGACCTCCAGGCCAAACAGGAGCGCGTCGCACAGCTCGACGCACTGACGCTCGAGCCTGGCTTCTGGGACGACCAGCGCGCCGCCCAGAAGGTCCTTCGTGAGGCCGACGGCCTCCGTTCCGAGATCGACACATGGGACGGTCTGCTTGCGCGCGCCGCCGACCTCGAGGCCGCGCTCGAGCTGCTGAACGAAGGCGCCGATGCGGGTCTTCAGGCGGAGCTTGACCAGAACGCCGCCACCCTCCAGACGGACTTCGGTCGAGAGCGGACGGCGCTCCTGTTCTCCGGTGAGCACGACGAGCGCTCGGCGATCCTCACGATCAGCGCAGGAGCCGGCGGCACCGAGGCGACCGACTGGGCCGAGATGCTGCTTCGGATGTATCTCCGCTGGGCCGAGCGACACCGCTTCGCGACCGAGATCATCGACCAACAGGAAGGCGAGCAGGCGGGGCTGAAGAGCGTCACGGTCGACGTCCAGGGCCGGCGGGCCTACGGATGGCTCCGGGCCGAGCGCGGCGTCCATCGGCTCGTCCGGATCAGTCCGTTCGACTCACAGAAGCGCCGCCAGACCACGTTCGCCCTGGTCGAGATCCTGCCGGAGGTCGACGACGACATCGAGATCGAGCTCGATTGGGACGAGATCCGCGTGGATACATACCGCTCGCAGGGTGCTGGCGGACAGCACGTCAACAAGACGGACTCGGCCGTACGGCTGACGCACCTGCCGACCGGCATCGTGGTGCAGAGCCAGAACGAGCGCTCGCAGACGCAGAACAAGGAGAATGCGACCAAGGTCCTCAAGGCACGCCTCCTCGAGCGGGCCCTTGAGGAGAAGGAGGCCGAGCTGCGTGCCCTCAAAGGCGAGCACGTCGAGGCCGGCTGGGGCAATCAGATCCGGAGCTACGTGCTGCACCCGTATCAGATGGTCAAGGATCTGCGCACCGGATACGAGACGGGCAACACCACAGCCGTGCTCGACGGGGATCTCGATGCGTTCATGCAGGCCGAGTTGGAACGCCTCGCGACCGGAGGAGAGTGGCGCACCGGGGATGACGAGGGCGACGCCGCGTGACCGCGGCGACCGGCCGCGCGATCCATGAGGGACTGACGTTCCGGCCGGTCGAGCCCCACGAGCTCGAGACGTGCGCGGATGTCTGGCGCATCGCGTTCAACGACTACATCGGCCGGCTCAACCAGCCACTGACCGATCGTGAGAACGCGCCGGTCGTGCGTCTGTTGACGCATCTGCGATCGACGGACCCGGCGCGGTTCGTCGCGGCGACCAGACCTGACGCGGAGGGGCCAGACGGCGAGCGGATCGTGGCATTCGCCTCGGCAGTCGTCCGCGAGGGGCTGTGGTTCCTGTCGATGTGCTACGTGTTGCCAGAGGTGCAACGAAGCGGCGTGGGCCGCGCGTTGCTGGACCGCGTCGCCCTGACCGATGGCACCACCACGGGACGCGTGACGGCCGTCGACAGCGCCCAACCGATCGCGGCCGCCCTCTACGCCTCGCTCGGCATCGTCCCGCGCGTGCCACTGCTCAATCTCATCGGCCTCCCGGAGCGACCCGAAGCCTTCGGTTCGTTGCCGTCCGGCGTCCGCCCGATCCCGTTCGAACGGCTGGCGACCGATGGCCACGAGCGGCTGGTCGAGATCGTCGATCAGCTCGATCTCGCCACCCTCGGCGTCCGCCATCCCGAGGACCATCGCTATCTGCGGACCGAGGGTCGGCGCGGTTGGCTGTACGAAGCCGCGGATGGGACGGCACTCGGCTATGGATACGCGGGAGAGGCGGGCCGCGTCGGCCCGGTAGCGACGCGCGACCCGGATCTCGTCGCCCCGATCCTCGGTCACCTCACCCGAGCGGTCGTTCCCCGAGGCGCATTCGCGATGTGGTTGCCCGGTTCAGCCGATGCGGCCATCGTCGGCGCGTTGCGTGCCGGGTTCCGGCTCGAACCGTTCCCCGTGCTGCTGTGCTGGGACCGTCCCGTGGTCGACCTGACGCGCTATCTGCCGACCTCGCCGGGACTTCTCTAGAAGCACGATCGACCGCACCGTTGTGGCCAAGACGTCACCGGACCGTACCTTCGTCCGGGTGGTCGGTAGCCCGCCGGTCACGTTTGCCCGCCCGTGGGGCCGATGGTAGCCTCGGGCTGACGTGGTTCCCGCTGCCGTGCCCGCGGACGGGGTCGAACCGAACACCAGCCGCGGCGACGCTGATCGCCGCATCCTCCCGACCGCGGAGTCGCCCGTGACCATCGCCCCAGCGCCGTCGGCGGCGCGCTCGCTTCGTCGTCGCATCCTCGAACGAGGCCGCGACCAGGCCGTCCCGGATCGAGCGGTGCTCGTCCTGCACGACGTCACGAAGCAGTACCCGAACGGCAAGATCGCGCTGCGCGACGTCGACCTCGTCATCCCCGAGGGCGATTTCGTCTTCCTCGTCGGCCCGTCGGGCGCGGGCAAATCGACGCTGATCAAGCTCCTGATCCGCGACGAAGTCGCGACGCGCGGCGACGTCGTGCTCGACGGTCAGGACCTCGCGCGACTGCCGCGTCGGCAGGTCCCTCGGATGCGTCGCAAGATCGGGATCATCTTCCAGGACTTCAAGCTGCTTCCGACCAAGACGGTCTGGGAGAACGTGGCGTTCGCCCTCGAGGTCACCGGCTACCCGCGTCGGCAGATCCGCCCTGCGGTCGACCGCGTGCTCGCGATCGTGGGGCTCACTGCGCAAGCGAAGCAGATCCCGGCCCAGCTCTCAGGTGGTGAACAACAGCGGACGGCGATCGCTCGCGCGCTCGTCCACGATCCGCGCCTGATCATCGCGGACGAGCCGACCGGGAACCTCGACCCGCTGATCAGCTGGGAGATCCTCCAGCTCCTCCTGCGCATCAACGAGCTCGGCGTCACCGTGCTGATGGCGACGCACAACGCCGAGGTGGTCACCGCGCTCCGCAAGCGCGTCGTCGCCCTCGAGGAAGGTCGGATCATCCGCGATGAGGTCGGTGGCGCCTACCACCGCGAGGACTGACCGAGCGTGCTTCCGTTCCTCTACTTCAGCCTCAAACGCGCCTGGCAAGGGTTCTGGCGCAACGCCGTCATGAGCTTCGCCGCGACCGCGACGATGGTCCTCATGCTCCTGCTCCTTGCGGGGTTCTGGATCATCCAGACCGGTCTCCTCGCGGGACTCCAGTTCACCGAGCAGAAGGTCCAGGTCGTCGCCTACCTCCAGCCGAACGCGACCGAGACGCAGATCAACGAGCTCGCCGCCGAGATCCAGCGGCGATCCGATGTCGAGTCGGTCGACGTCGTCACGCGCGACAAGGCCCTCGATCGTTTCCGCGAGTCGATGAAGGCGCAGGGCCGCACCGACCTGACCGAGCAGCTCGACAGCAACCCGCTCTACGCGAGCGTCGAGGTGAAGCTCAAGGACGCAGCGGCGCTCAAGGCCGTGACTGAATCCCTTGCGCCGGAAGAGCACCCGATCGTCCGCAACGTCATCAACATCCAGGATCTGGTCGAGCGGCTGTTGACCGTCACCAACATCCTTCGGACGGTGGGCACCGGCATCCTGATCGGGGTCGGGCTGATCGCACTCTTCATCATCGTCAATGCCATCCGGCTCGCGGTCGTCGCCCGTGCCGAGGAGATCGAGATCATGCGGCTGGTCGGCGCGTCCGACGCGTTCATCCGGTGGCCCTTCGTGTTCGAGGGGGCCTTCGTCGGGTTCCTCGGTGCGGTGATCACGCTCGCGATCCTCGCCGGCGCCGCCGAGCCGCTGAACGGCTTCATGGTCGATTTCTTCCGCGTGCTCCCGTTGCAGATCGGCTCGATGACCCGTGACCTCGTGACGCTCGTGATGGGCGCGGGCGTCGGCCTCGGTGTCCTCGGCTCCTGGGTCTCCGTCCGGACCTACCTGATCAGGTAGCCGCCGCGCGGCTCGAGGTAGCACCTCTCGCCCGTACCTTCGAGCGGCGGAACGAGATCCGATGCGCGGTGTAGATTCGAATCCTCAGTCGCGCCCCGTCATCTTCATCGCCGACTCGAGGGGGAATCCGGATACCGCCATGGACGCTAGCGAGCTGCTCGATCAGCCCGATCGGGAGGCGGTGTCCGTCCCGACTTCCGATCCGTTGACCCCCAAGGCGCGCTGGCGTCGCCGCGCGTCCCTCCCGGTGATCTCGGTGGCCGTCAGCGTGGTCGCCTTGCTCTCCGGCAGCGCCCTCTTCCTGAGCGGCTACTCGATGGGGCGCCAGAGCGCCGTGGAACCCGGCACGCCCGGCGATGAAGGCATGGCGTTCCAGCCGTTCTGGGACACCTACCACACGATCGAGGATCGCTACGCCGGCGGTCCCGTCGACCGTGAGGCGGTGGTGCAGGGCGCGATCAAGGGGATGATCGAGTCGCTCGACGACCCGTATTCCGCCTACCTCACACCGGACCAGTACCAGTCGAACCTGCAGGGCATCAGCGGGCAGTTCGAGGGCATCGGAGTGGAGATCGCCACGCAGGCAGCCGACGGGACGCAGGGCTGCGCCACGCTCGGACCGACCTGCCGGTTGGTGATCATCTCGCCGATCGGCGGCTCACCGGCGGAGAAGGCCGGTCTGCGACCGGGCGACCTGGTACTCGCGACGGACGGCGTGCCCCTCGATGGTCTGAATGTCGACCGCGCGCGCGAGCGCATGCGCGGTCCGAAGGACTCGACGGTCGAGCTGTCGATCCAACGCGGGAACGCGGGCACCTTCCAGCTCAAGATCGTCCGCGACGTCATCCAGGAGCAGGAGGTCGAGTCGCGGGATCTGGTGAACGGCCGCGTGGGGTATCTCCATCTCGAGGGCTTCTCGGATCGCGCAGCCTCGGACTTCGCGGCAGCGGTGAAAGCGCACGTCGATGCGGGTCAGCGAATGCTCATCGTCGACCTGCGCGGCAATCCGGGTGGCTACGTGACGGCTGCCCGCACGGTCGCCAGCCAGTTCATCGCGTCCGGGCCGATCTTCTTCGAAGAGGACGCCAACGGCGCCGCCATCGAGACCGACGCGATCCCCGGTGGGGCCGCCACGGATCCATCGATCCGAGTCGTGGTCCTGATCGATCGCGGCAGCGCATCGGCGAGCGAGATCGTCGCGGCGGCCCTACACGACAGCGGCCGGGCGACGCTCGTGGGACAACGCTCGTTCGGCAAGGGGACCGTCCAGCAGTGGCAGGAGCTCGCCGGACAGGGCGGCGCGTTCCGGCTGACGATCGCCAGATGGCTCACTCCGGACAGGCACTGGATCCACGACATCGGCATCGAGCCCGACGTCCCGGTCGACGTCCCGGCGACGCTCGCGCCGGGCGAGGATCCGGTCCTCGCGCGCGCGCTCGATGTGGTCGGAGCCGGCGAGCGACTTCCGTTCGGGGGGCCGTAGGGCCGAGGCACATCGTTCTTGCACGCTCTGAAGCGTTCGGGTACGGTTTACCCAACGAAAGGAGGTGATGTGCAGTGATCGACAGTACGAGTAGCTGCACCACCTCGCAGGAGATGGCCGTCTAGTCGGACACCCTGTGGGTGGGTAAGCTCCATGGACGCCGGTCCGCACAGGACCGGCGTTCGTGCGAATCTCGGTCCGATGGCCTCCGCCGAGCGGCCTCGGACCTCGCAGAGCCCACCGCTAGCACGTCAGGCGGTTCCACGTGCGTGACGACTCGACCGTCGCCCTCAATCGAAGAGCGCGCCACGAGTTCACGATCGACGAGACGTTCGAGGCCGGCCTCGTGCTGACCGGCACCGAGATCAAGTCGGTGCGCGCGGGCAAGGTCAACATCTCGAACGCGTACGCCCGGATCGAGAAGGGCGAGGCGTGGCTGATCGGCGCCGATATCGCGCCGTTCGAGCAGGGCAACCGGTACAACCACGAGCCGAAGCGCACGCGCAAGCTGTTGCTGCATCGACGTCAGATCGACGAACTGCTCGGGCGTGCACAGCAGAAGGGCCAGACGATCGTCCCGCTCCGCCTCTACCTGAACCGCGGCAAGGCCAAGGTCGAGCTAGGGCTTGCCCGTGGGAAGCAACAGCACGACCGGCGACGGGACATCGCCGAACGCGACGCCCGTCGCGATGTCGCGCGCGCGCTCGCCGACGCGCAGCGGGGGCGGTAGCGCCTTAGGCTGTCGGTCAGCGCAAGAAGTACCGACGGCTCAGCGGGACACTGCCGACAGGATCGACGGCGAGGACGCTCCCGTCCAGTCGCACGGTGCCATCCTCGAGATCGACGTCGATGTCTGCCGTCGACCGATTGCGCACGAGCGATCCGCGCGTCACGCCGCGTGTGCCGCGCACCGCGATCAGCTCGCGACCGTGCCGCCGGAGGTCGGGTGACCCGGTCGCTGCGGCCGATACGAACGTGACCGAGAGCGACGCCGCCGCTCGCGACCGGCCGCCCCAGTCGGCTCGGTAGCGCGTCGGTTCCGCACGTTCGACGGTCGCGTTCCCCTCACCGAGCGGTGCCCATGCCGCCATCCCACCCTTCAGGATGAGCTCGGGCTTCACCCCGAAGTAGGCCGGCTGCCAGAGCACGATGTCCGCAAGGCGCCCGGGCTGGAGCGATCCGACGTGGTCGGCGATGCCGTGGGTGATCGCCGGCTCGATCGTGACCTTCGCCAAGTAGCGCAGCACGCGCTCGGTGTCGTCGAACGGATCGGGACGCGGCGTAGTCCCCTGCCAACCGCTCATCACGTGCGCGAGCTGGAACGTCCGTCGGACCGTTTCCATCATCCGGCCCATGCCCTGCGAATCCGAGTTCACGATGGCGATCGCGCCGAGCTCGTGGAGCGGACCCTCGGCCGCCATGGTCGCGGGATGGACGCGGTCGCGGACCAGCGCGATGTCCTCCTGGACCCCGAATGACGCGCCGTGATTCAGCACGATCATCGGGACCTGCTCACGAGGGGCGTTGACACCGAACGGGACGGTCGGGGTGGTCGACGAGCAGATGACGTTCGCCTCCCGGACGAGCCCGATGACGTCCGGGACGTGACCGCCGCCGCTTCCCTCGACGTGGTAGGCATGGACGCTCCGGCCGTCGATGGCGGCCACCGTGTCCTCGAGTTCAGCGCTCTCGTGGAGCCCGTCGGTATGGAGCGAGACGGAGACGTCGTGAGCATCCGCGAACCGGAGGACGTGGTCGATCAGCTCCGGGTACGCCCCATAGTCCTCGTGGATCTTGAACCCGCACGCTCCAGCGTCGAGCAGCGCGTCGAGCGGGCCATCGTCCTCGGCGCGGGCACACGCCTGCAGCCCCACGTTGAGCGGCCACTCGCTGACCGCCGCGAGGGTCCGCGCCATCGCCCAGGGCGGTTCCTCGAACCCTGCCGTGATCAAGGTCGTCACGCCGCCGGACAACGCGGCGGGCATGACCTCTGGTGAGATGAGGTGGACGTGACTGTCGATCGCACCAGGTGTGGCGATCAGTCCGTACCCCATGATCGGCTGGGTGTGCGGCCCGATCCGGAGGTCTATGCCGTCGCTCACCGCGTCGGTCCCGGCTCGGCCCACGCCGACGATCCGGCCGTCCTTGATGCCGATGTCCGCCTTCACCGCGCCGAGGACCGGATCGAGCACCACGGCACCCGCGACGACGACATCGAGCTCGGATGGGGTCGCGGATCCCTGGGTCGCGCGCGGCCTGATCGTCTTCGCATATCCCCAGATCGGCTCGTCGCCTGGGGCTTGGCGGTCGTCCGCCACCCGGATCCAGAGGTCCGTATCTCCGAGCCGGATCCGATCGTCGACCGTCGGGCCATATCGGGTGAGCCGCTCGGTCGGGGAGAGCGGGCTCACCCGACCCTCACGAGCCGGACGGTCCTGGTCTCGCCAGGGGCCCAGCGCTCGGTCGAACCCGCCTCGATGTCAAGGCGCCGACCGACGGCCAGGGCCCTGTCGAACTGAAGTCGCGGGTTCACGCGCTCGAAGGGGTAGTGGCTCGAGACACGGACGACCCGGCGGGAGGTGTTCTCGACCACGACCTCGATCCGGTCCCGAGCGTCGGTCCGTTCCCGTCCGGACGCGTGCCGGATGGTGCCTGGCGCGTCGCCGGTCGACGGTCCGAGTGGTTCGTGGAGCACGACCAGCCGCGACCCATCGTCCGTCAGTACCTCGAGGATGACCTCGGGGACGAGCCCCGCGACGCCGGACAGGACCTGCTCGACGGACAGGGCGTCATATCCCGCCGCCTCGACCTCCCCGTACGCCGCGCCGCCTCGTGCCGCCTCCAGCATCGCGTCGCACATGAGGGCGATCGCTTCTGGTGCGTTCAGCAGGAGACCGCGCTCCAAGCGTCGGCGCGCCAGCTCGGCGGCCGTGAAGATGAGGAGCCGCTCCTCCTCCCACGCGGTGAGCCTCACGCGCCGGGCGTCGCCTCCATGATGGCCGGACCAGGGTCCGCGGCTGCTCGGCGCGCCCGCCGGGCGAGCCAGATGAGCAGCACGTTCAAGAGGGCCACGTACCCGACGACGAGCAGCAAGGCTCCTGCGCCGATCCAGAGCACACGGTCGACACTCGTGTGGACGTCGGCGATCCGCGTCTGAAGCCGCTCGACCTCGGTACGGAGCCCGCCTGCGGAGTCGGCCGCATTCGATACCGCGTCGCGCATGCCCGTCGCGGCAGCGGCCACATCGCCGGCCGTGGCGCGAGCCGCGCCTCGGAGCGTGATGAGCGCCGTGTCGATCCGCGTGAGTCGATCATCCGCGGTAGCGAGTGCCCCGGAAACCCCGCTCGGGAGCTCGACGTTCGGCGCGATACGCGTCACGAGCTGGAGATAGCCGAGGGCCGCTTGCGCCTGGCTGCGCGCCTCCACGAACCGGTCACGAGCGGGCGCAGCGGCGTCGACGACCTGGGTGATCCGCGCGGCGACGGCCGCCGGGATCGGCGAGGTCGACGGCAGCGGTCCGAGGTCATCGATCAGCTGACCGAGTGCGGCGCGGCCATCCGTCAGGCGCGCTTTCGCTTCGTCGATGCTCGCGAGCCCGTCACTGATCGTCGTGTCGACCGTCGCGAAGCCATCGCCGACGGCAACGCCGATCCATGCACGACCGGCCAGGATCGCGATCGCGAGCCCGATGCAGACGACGAGACCGGCAAGACCCAGGAGCTGCAGCACGCCTGCTGTCATTCGGCCGAGTGCCATGGCGTCCCCTCCCTACACCGTGCAGGGTAGTCCGGTCGGTGCCGCGTGGCGGTAGGGCAGGCCCCCGGCTCAGGAAGGCGTCGGGCGGATCGGGGCTGTTCGACGGACGGGCCCAAGCTCCCACGCGCGCGAGTCGACGGGCACGCCGGGCTTCGACCGCGCGTACATCGCCACGCCGATCGCCGTCGCGCCGGCGCAGATCAGGAGCCCCCCGGTCACGCCGACCACGCCGAGCTGCAGGAGGCTGGTCATGAGGAAGGCCGCGACGATCCCTCGCGCTCCGGTGAAGGCGTTCCAGCCCGCCATCGCCGCCGCTCGATCGGCGAGCGGCGTCTGCTCACTGACGACGGCCGCGATACCGACGTCGATCGAGGCGCTCGCGGCCCCCGCTCCGAGAGCCGCGACCCAAAGCACCGCCACGTGCGGAGCGATCGCATAGGCGACCAGCGAGCACAGCCCGATCGAGCCACCGACCCTCAGCACCGTGAGCGGGCCGTGGCGGTCCGCGACGGCTCCCCAGAGCGGAAACGCGATGGTCGTGGACGCCGCGGTGAGGATGCCGATCAGCCCGACGTCGGCGAGCGAGAGGTCGAGCCGGTCGACGTAGACGAGCGCGTACAGCGGAGCGGCGGCGATGAGACCGCCGCCGTAGAACCCCTGAGCGAGCGCCATCCGCGCCAGGACCGGACGATCCTGGAGGGCACGGATCGATTCACGCGCCGAAAAACCGCGGGACCTATCGGCGACCGGTGTTCGCAACCCGACATATGCGATGGCACATGCCAGCCCGACGACGCCGGCGATCGCGACGGCGGGTGGCCCACCTAGTCGATCCGCGATGAGACCCCCGACGAAGGCTGCGACCGCGCCAGCAGCTGCCCTGCCCATACCGATGGCGCCGACCACGCGCCCGCGCAGGCGGGACGGATACAGCGTCCCCCAGAGCCGCAACTGGAACGGGCCGGTCAGTGACACGCTCAGCCAGAACAGCACGGCGACGATCACCATCACCGCCGGGAGCGGTGCGATCACCAGGAGGATGAGGGCCGCCGCGCCCGCGGCCCGGATCGCGGCCAGCTCGCCGCTCGAGCGAGGCCCGACGCGACCGGCGAACGCCCCGAGGAAGTTGGCGACGAACGGTGCAGCGGCGAGGGCTGATAACCCGAGCGGCTCGAGCCCGCCACGACGCGCGATCGTGGGCAGGAGCGCGCTGATAAGCGCGATCGTCACGCCGAGACCGACCGCGCCTGCGAGGTCGATGGCGAGATTCCGCCCGGTCTCGCGCTGGGTGGCGCTCGGAGCGAACGTCGGCCGGAACACAGACACCTCGAAGCGACCCTGCTGGCCTGCGAGGTGAGCTGACGGGCTCGGCGTGGGTCGCCGGCGCGGACGTTCCGCGCTTCGCCCCGAAGGGTGGGTCCCCCGTCCTCGGATGAGGAGGTTCGGCCACGGCGAATCATAGCGGGGCACCGCTCGTCCAGCCTCCGCCGATGGTCCCGGACGGAAGGGCCGTTCGCCGGAGGTTGGCCGGCCGCACGTGCCGTGGTAGCATTGGTGGTCAAACCGAACCGACGTTCGGTCCTGTGGGGATGCGTGGTTTCGACAGGGCTTGGCTGTCGGAGAGTGCGAGCCGAGGTGCCGTCAGGCCTCGTTAAACAGGCGGCAAAACGAAGTACCTGGCAACCGCCAGTCGACTCTCGCCCTCGCCGCTTAGGCGGTAAGGTGAGCGTGGAAGCTGCCTC
>JBKPMM010000076.1:0-6584 GCA_046732155.1 Chloroflexota bacterium
GCTACGACCGAAGTACGACGCGTCAGGTTCCTGCGGGACCACCTCGCTTGACATCCTCGACTCGGCGAACCTGGCGGTCCGGCGGTCGATCCAGCGACCCGGGCGGCTTGGGTACGGGGTCATCGGTCGCTTCGACGGCGCGCCCGGCGACGATCTCCTCGTTGCGGCCGCTCCGGACTGTCCTCCCGGTGGTCTAGCCGGGTCCGGGCTCGTCGTGATCAGGCTTCGCGACGGCACTGTCACCGCAGTCGCGCCGCAGCAGCCACCGGACGTCGCGGTCATGCCCCCGCCGCTCCGGTTGCCTGGGAGAGGCGGTCGGGACGCAGCCGTGGTCGCGTTGAGCGATGGCATCTCGCTCGTGGACGGCTCTGGTCACGCGCCGCGAGTGATCATCCCCGGCCCGGGCGTCCCGATCGTGGCAGGCCCGGACGCGCCCGCCACGGACGGCACGACACGCCTCGCGTGGATCGAGAACGGTGGTCTGCACTCGGCGCGGGTTCACATCGCTCGCGACGGGTCGCCCAAGGCGACCGACGTCGGTTCGCTCGCGCCTGCGCAAGTCGGTGCCGAGCGCTGGCCACTGATCGTCGCGAGCGCGGCGACCGACCTCAGCGTCCATGGCGTCGCGAGCGCCTGGCTAGGTGACCTCGGAGAAGCGGGCTGCGTGGACCTCGTCGTGCCCGGTGCGATCGAACCGTGCGGATCCGATCAGCTTCGGTCGGGCGCGTCATGGGTGGCGACGCGACTCGTGACGATGCTGCCGATCGATCGGCGGCGGACGGCCCTCGTCGCTGCCGGGATGGGCTGGGAACCAAAGTCTGGCGTGCCGACGAGCCCGACTCCGTGGGCGGCAGCGCCCGCTGGTTGGTGGCGCCACGGGCCGTCGACGCCATTCGTGATCTCCGAGACGCGCGCCAGCGATGTCGTCTACTACCGCGACTTCCCCGTCCCGAAGGCGACGATCGAACCGAACACGGGTCGCGACGGGATGACCACGATGCCTGGCTTCACGGGTACCCGGATGTTCGTCACGGTGCAACCCCTCACGGAGGATGAGGCCGGATCAACGACCGTGCCCGGGATCCGCGACTCGTTCGTCGCGCCGACCGCGAGCGACGTCGTCACGCGCGTCGCCCGGGTGCCGGTGCCGCCTGGGAACGAATTCGGCAGGGACGGTGCGTACACGACGCTCTCGGTGGGCGACATCAAGGGGGCGGGAACGGCCTCCACGAGCCGCTGGGGGCTGCAGGTCGTCGCGATCAACGATTGGGGTGAGGTGGGCGAGCCGGTCGTCGGCACGGTCACGCGTGACGTCACCGGGCCGACGCTCAACCTCGAGACGCCGTTCACGAACCCTGTCTGGCCGTTCCTGACGAACCTTTCGGGAAGGACAGAGCCAGGCTCCAAGGTGACCATCGACGGCACCACGCCGATCGAGGTCGACGAGCGGGGTCGGTTCGCGGTCGTCACGCGCCTCGCCCCGTGGCCGCAGGAGATCCGCTTGACCGCGACCGACGAGTCCGGCAACGCGACGGACAGAGCCTTCTCCCTCGTCGGCGGCGTCGACTACCGGCAGTTCCCGTGGGCGCTGATCGTGGCGCTGACGCTCCTCGGCGTCGTCGCGGCGCGTGGTCTGCGTGCGGCGGGAAGGCGCCCCGGTGGATTCGAGGCGACGCCATGGTCGCTCGGCACGCTGGACAAGGACGCGATGCCCGAGATCGAGGAGTTGCCGGCGGGGAGTGGCCTCGCCCCGAAGCGCTAGGTGGTCGGCCTCCGCGGTGGGTCGAGGCGTTCGGACGCCATGCCAGAATGCCGCCGTGCGTCCCGCGCTCCGGTTCCAGGTCCTGTGCCTGCCCAACGTTCCGTGGCCGGACCTGCGCGATCGGTTCGTCCGTCTCGAACAGCTCGGCATCGAGGTGGCGGCGCTCCCTGACCACTTCGTCGATTGGACCCATCCGCCGAGCCCGTGGTTCGAGTCGTGGACCGCGCTCACGGGGCTGGCGGGGGTCACGACATCTCTCCGGCTCACGACGTGTGTCACGCAGATCCCGCTGCGGAATCCCGCGATGTTCGCGCGACAGGCGCTCACCCTCGATCACATCTCGAACGGCAGGGTGGAGGTCGGTCTCGGGACCGGACTTGCCAAGGATCCGTCGCTTGCCATGATCGGCGTGCCGGACTGGGGCAGCGGCGAGCGCGTCGCCCGACTGACTGAATACGTGCAGATCGTCGATCGGCTGCTGCGCGACGAGGTGACCTCGTTCGCGGGCGACTTCTACCAGGTCGATGGCGCGATCATGAACCCGCGTCCCGTCCAGTCGCCGCGGCCTCCGATCACCGTAGGCGCTCTCGGGCCCATGATGATCCGGCATGCCGCCCGGCTCGCCGACACGTGGAACAGCCTCTCCTTCCGCGAGTCCTTCGAGGAGCAGGTGGCTGAGACGCGCGAGCGTGTCGCGCTGATGGACGCGGCGCGCGAGGCGCTCGGGCGCGAGCGAGACACCCTGCGCTACTCGTACACGATGTTCGACGCAGCCGCACGCCCGCGAGGCGGCGCGATCGACTACTACGAGTCTGTCGACCGGTTCGAGGAGATGATCGGCCGGATCCTCGAGCTCGGCATGGATGAGATCGTGCTGTACCACCCGTTGGACGACCGCCAGATGCCGACCTTCGAACGGATCGCCACGGACGTTCTGCCGCGACTTCGGGCAACCGTCCGGCCGGGCCGCTGAGACGCGCCCGGACCCTGAAGTCCGTGGCAACCGACGAGATGGACCCAGATGTCCCGTGAGACGTCCCGATCCGGCCGAGCCATCCCAATCGGGTGATGCGAGCGGCCCTGGGTACGGCGAGTATTCCTTGCTACATGGTCGCGATGAGCGCGACGGGAGGTACTGACCTAGATGAGCAACGACGCCCTCCAGCGAAGCGTGCTGCCGATCCCCGATCGGACGGGCGCCGGACTCACGACGTACGACGCCAAGGACCCGGACACGAGCTATCCGCCGATTCGCGAGCTCCGTCCGCCCGCAGGGGCCCCCAACGTCCTTGTCGTCCTCATCGACGACACCGGCTTCGGCGCCTCGTCTGCGTTCGGGGGGCCCATCCTGACGCCGACGGCCGAGCGCCTCGCCGCTGATGGTCTCAGGTTCAACCGGTTCCACACGACGGCCCTCTGTTCGCCGACAAGGGCAGCCCTGCTGAGCGGACGCAACCACCATTCGGTGGGGATGGGCGGCATCACGGAGATCGCTACCTCAGCGCCCGGCTACAACTCCCTTCGTCCGAACACCGCCGCGCCGCTGGCGGAGACCCTCAAGCTCAACGGCTACTCGACCGCGCAGTTCGGCAAATGCCACGAGGTGCCGGTATGGCAGACCTCACCGATGGGACCGTTCGACAACTGGCCGTCGGGCGGTGGTGGGTTCGAGTATTTCTATGGGTTCATCGGCGGCGAAACGAACCAGTACGCGCCGGCGATCTACCACAACACGACGCCCGTGGAGCCTGAGCGCACCCCCGAGGAGGGCTATCACTTCACGGAGGACATGACGGACAAGGCGATCGACTGGGTCCGGCAACAGAAGGCCCTCATGTCCGATAAGCCGTTCTTCATCTATTTCGCGCCAGGGGCGACGCATGCCCCGCATCACGTCCCGCCGGAATGGTCCGACCGGTATAAGGGCAAGTTCGACGCTGGCTGGGACGAGCTCCGTAAGCAGATCTTCGCTCGCCAGAAGGAGCTCGGCATCATCCCGGACGACGCTGAGTTGACAGCCCGGCCTCCAGAGATCCCTGCATGGGAAGACACGTCGGCGGAGATGAAGCCGATCCTCGCACGGCAGATGGAGGTGTATGCGGGGTTCCTGGAGCACACCGACCACCACGTGGGGCGCCTGATCGACGCGCTAGCAGACCTTGAGATCCTCGACGACACGCTCGTTTACTACATCGTCGGCGACAACGGAGCCTCGGCCGAGGGGACCGTGAACGGTATCTTCAATGAGCTGCTCATGTTCAATGGCGTCGCGCACCTGGAAACGCCCGAATATCTGGCCGCCCGGGTCGACAAGCTCGGCACGCCGGAGGCGTACAACCACTACGCGGTCGGTTGGGCCCACGCCATGGATACCCCGTACCAGTGGACCAAGCAGGTCGCGTCGCATTGGGGCGGGACCCGGAACGGGACGATCGTGCACTGGCCCGCCGGATTCCGCGCTAGAGGGGAGATCCGCAGCCAGTTCAGTCATGTCATCGATGTCGCCGCGACGGTCCTGGACGCCGCCGACTTGCCGGAGCCGACGTTCGTCCATGGCGTCCAGCAGATGCCGCTGCACGGTCGGAGCATGCGACCGGCGTTCGATGATCCGCAGGCTCCGGAGCACCGGCGGATCCAGTACTTCGAGATGTTCGTCAACCGCGGCATCTATCACGACGGCTGGACGGCAGTGACCCGTCACAGCACTCCCTGGATCGTCGAAAGACTCCCCGATTACGACGACGATGTCTGGGAGCTATACGCGCCCGACGACTGGTCGCAATCACGCGACCTGTCACGGGAGCAACCCGAGCGCCTGGCACATCTTCAGCGCCTCTTCCTGATCGAGGCGGCCAAGTACGGTGTCTTACCGCTCGATGATCGACGGATAGAGCGCTTCGATCCCGACCTCGCAGGACGACCGACCTTGATCCGCGGCCAGTCGCAGGTCCTGTTCGGCGGGATGGGACGACTTTCCGAGAATTCCGTGATCAACATCAAGAACAGAACTCATGCCGTCACTGCGGTGATCGACATCCCCGAAGGCACCACCGCCGACGGCGTCATCGTCGCCCAAGGTGGCGCATTCGGAGGGTGGGTCCTCTACGTCAAGGCGGGCCGACCGGCCTACTGCTACAACCTCCTCGGGCTAAGGCAGTTCAAGATCTATTCGGGATCGCTCATGTCGGCCGGCGAACACCAGGTCCGGATGGAGTTCGGCTACGACGGTGGTGGCCTCGCCAAGGGCGGCACGGTCTCGCTCTACCTCGATGGAGAGAAGGTGGGTGAGGGCCGCGTCGATACCACTCAACCGATGATGTTCTCGGCAGATGAGACGACGGACGTCGGCTCCGACAGCGCGACCGCGGTGAGTGACGACTACGACCCGAGGACGAGCCGGTTCAACGGGCGGATCCGATGGGTCCAACTCGACATCGACGAGGCGGCCGAGGACCCGGACCACCTGATCACCGCCGAGGAGCGGTTCAACGTCGCGATGGCTCGCCAATAAGAGGGCCTAGAGGCATCCGCTTCGAACGGGGTACGCCCCGCTGATCCACGGCTATACCGGAAGAACGGGCGGAGGATCGACCGACCGCTCGGCGTCCGGACGGATGACGCACCGGAATCCGAGGTGCGCCATCCCGGTCTCGACGGTCTGGGGCTGGCGCGCGGCCGGCCTGTATCGCAAGCAATAGTTCGGGGCGCATAGGTGGGACCCGCCCTTTAACACCCGACGCGGGAATCGTTCACCCGGTTGGCCCAGGTTGAACGAGAGATCCGGTCGCAGCACCCGCGGATTTTCGGGCACGCAGCATGCGTGGGCGACGTCCTGGGTATGGGTCGGCGTGTAGTAGTCGGACGTCCACTCCCAGACGTTTCCGGCCATGTCGAACAAGCCGTAGCCGTTCGGTGGGAATGACCTCACGGGTGCCGTCCCCTCGAACCGGTCTGTTTTCAGGTTCTGCCAGGGGAACTCGCCCTGCCACGTGTTGGCCATCATCTTGCCCTTAGGCGCGAACTCGTCCCCCCACGTGTAGACCGCGCCGTCAAGACCGCCGCGCGCCGCGAACTCCCACTCGGCCTCCGACGGGATGGTCTTCCCGGCCCATGCCGCGAACGCTTCCACGTCATCCCAGGCGACGTGGACGACGGGGTGCCGGTCGCGTGTGGAGATATCGCTCCCGGGCCCCTCGGGATATCGCCACTGGGCGCCGGGAACCCAGTGCCACCAGTTCCGGTAGTCGTCGAGCGGGACCGGGCCGCGGGTCTTGCGGAAGACGCTCGAGCCCGGCCTGAGCAGATCCGGATGAGCATCCGGGTACTCGGACCGATCAAGTGGCCGCTCGGCGACCGTCACGTAGCCCGTGGCGTGGATGAATCGCCGGAACTCCGCAACGGTGACCGTATGGTCGTCCATCCAGAAGCCATCCACGGTCACCTCGTGGACGGGGCGCTCCTCGGGATAGAAGTCCTCGGAGCCCATCCGAAAGCTGCCGCCCGGTATCCAGACCATGTCCTTGGCCGGCGGGGGTCCGGGCGGCACGCTGGCTGCGGTGTGGTCGGTCGGCCAAGGCACGCGGTACGCCTACCAGAAGCGGCCCACTAGAAGCGGCGGCGACCCGGTGTGACGGCCGCGCCGACCACGGCCGCCTTGGCGACGGGCGACCGGCCGGGCGACACGGCGGCGCCGACCACTGCCGCCTTGGCGACGGGTGACCGGCCGGGCGACACGGCGGCGCCGACGACTGCCGCCTTGGCGACGGGGGCACCGATGACACCGACTCCGCGGCGACGGGGACCGAGCGGCATCTCAGACTCC
>JBKPMM010000077.1:0-7208 GCA_046732155.1 Chloroflexota bacterium
GCGTAGGTCGTCAGGTCGTACAGCGCGACGCCCTCTCGCGTCGCCCGGACCTCGTCGCGGACCGCCGGGAACCACGTGGGATCGGCGAACGAGTAGCCGAACGCCGGCCCTTCGGGACCTACCCCGGGCTCGAACCAGAGCGGCCGCTCCCAGCCACCCACCTGGCCCATCGCTCCGCCGGCCTGGCGATACGCATCGTGGAGCGGCAGACGCCGCAGGCCGCGCGCCGTCTCGGGTTGTTTCCCGGGCCAGTGCATCGCGTACAGGCCACCGAGCGACTCGACCGTGCGCTCGTGCAGCCAACGCCGCTGATCGGCCCAGCGACCCATCCTCGCGACGTCGACCTCGGCAAGGTCCATCGTCATGCGACCGGCCAGGATCCAGCCCGCGGCGGCGAGCCCGACGCCGGGCCCGAAGATGATCCCCTGCGAGTTCAGCCCCGCGGCGACGAATAGACCCGGCACCTCCGGGACGAATCCCATCTGCAGGTTGGCGTCGGGCGTGAAGCTCTCGGGTCCGCGAAGGAAGTGCCCGTAGCCGACGTCGGCGAGCGCTGGGGCTCGCATCCGCGCGGCCTCGATCACCGGCCCGAAATGCTCCCAGTCCGGACCCAGCTCCACGAATCCCTCGGTCGGGACGCCCGCCGGCGGCCACGGCTTCCCGTCCGGCTCGAACGCCCCGATCACGAACCGGCCACCGTGGTGCCGGATGTACATGTACCCGTCGAGGTCGCGCAGGAACGGCAGTTCGGGGGTCGCGGCCGGCGTCTCCTCGGTCATCACCCAGACGTGCTCTGCGGGATAGAGCGCGACGCTCGCACCTGCGAGCCGGGCGAGTTCCGACGTCCAGAGGCCGCCGGCGAGGACGACGATCTCGGCGTCGATCGAACCAGCGCTCGTCATCAACCCCGTCACGCGACGACCGTCCGGGCCGTGGCGGAATCCGGTGACCTCGGTCTCCGGCACGTACCGGACGCCGCGCTCCACCGCCGCCTTGGCGAGGGCCAGCGCGGCCGGGCCCGGGTTGACCGTGCCGTCGCCCGGGAAGTGCACGCCCCCCACGACGTCATCGACGACCGCGGCCGGCCACAGCTCCCGGATCCGCTCACGATCGACGATCTCCGAGTCGATCCCCGCGTCTCGCGCGATCGAGACGGGCAAGCGGATCTCGTGGAACCGTTCCTTGGTCCGCGCCACGCTCAGCGATCCAACGCGGCGCATCCCTGTATCGATCCCGGTCTCCGCGCCCACCCGCTCGTAGATGCCGACGTTGACCCGGGCAAGCTCGGTCAGCGCATGCGTCCCGCGGACCTGTGACACGAGACCGGCGGCATGCCAGGTGGTGCCATTGGTGAGGGATCCACGCTCGATCAGGACGACGTCGGACTCACCGGCGAGCGCGAGGTGGTACGCGATCGATGTGCCGACGATGCCGCCCCCGACGACCACGATCCGTGCCCCGGACGGAAGCGGGCGAGCCGGGAGCTCCGCGGCAACGTCGAGGTCCCGGTACGCGAGGTGTTCGGGGGCTGTCATCTCCCGGTCAGCGTACTCACGCATTGCGTGGCGACCAAGGGTCGTTCCGTCGAGCGACGGCAGCGCGGGCTATCCTTCGACGATGCGCATCGCTTTCGCGGCCGATCATGCGGGAGCGGCCCTGAAGGACGCGCTGATCCAGCGGCTGCGCGACGCCGAACCGGCCCACGAGTACATCGATCTCGGCGGTGATGGGTCGGATCCGAGCGACGACTACCCCGATTTCGCGCACCGCCTCGGCTTGGCGATCCAAGCAGGTGAGGCGGATCGCGGGATCCTGATCTGCGGTTCGGGTGTCGGAGCGAGCGTTGCCGTCAACAAGATGCGCGGCGTGCGGTCGGCGGTCTGCCACGACACGTATTCGGCGCATCAGGGCGTCGAGCACGACGACATGAACGTGCTCACGCTCGGCTCACGCGTCGTCGGACCGGAGCCTGCCTATGAGTGCTCCGTCGCGTTCCTCGGTGCGAGCTTCACCGGCGAACCGCGCCACGTCCGCCGGCTCAAGAAGGTCCTCGCGATCGAGGCGGCCGAGATCGAAGGCGCTGCCGAGATCGAAGGCGAGGCCGAGATCGGCTAGCCGACGCCGGCCGTCGGCACTGGCTGGGACGATCCCGGCGAGGGCACAGCGCCTGAGCCCCCAGCCCCGACGTCCGGGGTCATGTCCGGCGGGGTGGCGACGAGGATCGCGCTTCGACCCGTGCCGTCCTCCGCTGAAAGCGCACCAACGGCGACGATCGTGTCGCCCCTGACGACCGCATCGAAGACGACCATCGACCCGTCGCTCGGCTCGGGGAGCGGTTGCCAGCCCCAGCCATTCGGACTCGCCCACGCGCTCGCGCCGTCGATCGCGACGATGCCATGGTCGCCGGCCGGCACGACGATCGACGCACCGTTACCGATCGGTGTGTCCTGGTCTGGCAGCCTCGTCCACCCTTTGCCGTCGGCCGACCACCAGCCGATCGACCGCTGCTGGCAGTCAGTGGCCGCCTGGTCGCAGCCAGGGTCCCACATCCCTTGCACGACATAGCCCCCGTCGATCGGGACGACGCGGGTCGCGACGGCCTGCGATGCCGGATCGATCGGTGTATGTGTCCACGTCAGCGCGTCATCGGATTGCAGCAGGACCGGCGGAGCGTTCTCGGAGCCGAGCGCAACGTATCCCCCCAGCAACGCGTGGGGGTCAGTGAGCTCCCCGAGTGCCGGGTCCTTGAGCGTGCCGCGATCGAACGTGCGGCCATCCGAGGAATGCCACACAACGGTCTCGCCGGCGTCGTCGATACCCATCGCGACGATGCCGTTCGCATCGCCCGTCAATGACGTCGGGTATGTGTCGTCGGCACCACCTACGCCGGCGATCCGCTGCCATGTCCGCCCATCGGGTGATCGAAAGAACACGGCGTGCGGACGGTCGCCGACGGCGTCCGTCCCCATCCCGAGGGCGACGAAACCCTGGGGGCCGGCTGTCACGTCGAGCATCTCGACCCCATCGAAGACACCCTTCGCACCGACGCGCGTCCAGCTGTTGCCATCGGCGGAGAACCATCCGAGGCCGTCGCGCGTGTCGCCCTCGTCGCGATACCCGACCGCGACGAACCCCTGCGGACCGACCGCCACGGCGACCGCCTGTTCGCCGTCCCCGGGATCTGCCGACGCCACGCCATCGGCTGTCGTCCAGACGATGTCGGGCCACGGGATGATGTTCGCGGGTACGGCGGGTGGGGCAGACGAAGGGGTCGGCGGAGGGGCCGGTGAGCAGGCCAGCACCACCGACGCGATCGCCCAGCAAGCGAGCCATCTCCCCCGCATCGCAAGCAGTGTGACGCACCGATCCCGAGTACGTGGAGACGTACCATGCAGGTCCCCGACTATGCTTCCGAGGCCACGATGACCGACCCTGTCTCGTCCGCAGTCCAGTCGCCAGACCTCGCGTTGGGGGCCGCGGAGGCCGCCTATCGCGCTGCCGTCGCTCAGGCACGTGACGGCGAATGGGCACGCCGACTGTTCGAAAAGGACGCTTCGCTGTGGTCGACCGACCCTGAGGTCCAGAAGACCATCTCGCAGCGGCTCGGCTGGCTGGATGCGCCGGGCGATGCAGTGGACGACATCCCTGCCCTGGAAGGGTTCGGCGACGGGATCGTCGACGCGGGGTTCACGACGGCGGTCGTCGCAGGGATGGGTGGCAGCAGCCTTGCTCCCGATGTGCTCCATCGAACGTTCGGCACGAGCGAGGGCTATCTCGACCTGCGTGTCCTCGATTCGACCGACCCGGAGGCGGTCGCAGCCGTCCTCGACGACCTCGATCCGCTGCAGACGCTGATGATCATCGCGACCAAATCGGGCACGACGGTCGAGCCGAATGCGTTCCTCGCAGACGCGTGGCACCGGGTCGAGCAGGCGCTCGGGCGCGTGAAGCACCACGTCTACGACCGGCCTGGTGCCGCGTTCATCGCGATCACCGATCCAGGCAAGAGCGTGGAAGCGATCCCCCATCACGATGAGTTCCGTGAGATCTTCCTCAACGACCCGCATGTCGGGGGCCGCTACAGCGCGCTCACCTACGTGGGGCTCGTGCCGGCGTCGCTGATCGGCCTCGACCTCGACCCCCTGATCGAATCGGCCAACGCGATGCTCGCGGCATGCCGCGGGGAGGATCCCACGACGAACCCCGGGATCTCGCTCGGTCTCGCCATCGGGACGCTCGCACGCGACGGCCGCGACAAGCTGACGTTCCTGCCCGACGACGAGATCTCGTCATTCGGCGCCTGGGCTGAGCAGCTGCTCGCCGAGAGCACCGGCAAGCACGGCGTCGGTATCGTCCCCGTCGATCTCGAGCCACTTGGCGCTCCTGATGCCTACGCGGATGACCGCGCTTTCGTTCGCATCTCACTCGAGGAGGGCACCGATGGCGGCGGCGATGCGCTCGCTGATGCGCTCGAGGCCGCCGGTCATCCGGTGATCCGCATCTCGATCGCCGACCCGATCGACCTTGGTGGCGAGTTCGTCCGGTGGGAAGTCGCGGTCGCGATCGCCGGCATCATCCTCGGGATCGACCCGTTCGATCAGCCGAACGTCGAGGAAGCCAAGCAGCTCACGCGCGACGTGCTCGCCCGCGCCGAGCGCGGCGAGCCGATGACGTCGAAGGTTCCGGCGGTCCTGGCTGAAGACCCTGACCTCGCGGGCGCGTTGCGGGACCACCTGGCGCGCCGGCGACCGCACGCTTACCTCGCGCTGCAGGCGTTCGTCGCCCCGACTGCGCTGCGTGACGAAGTGTTTGCGCGGATCCGAGCGCGTCTCCGCGATGCGACGGGCAACGCGACGACGGCCGGCTACGGACCGCGCTTCCTGCACTCGACGGGCCAGCTCCACAAGGGCGGACCGCCGACGGGCTGGTTCCTGCAATTCACCGCTGACCACCCGCACGACCGCCAGATCCCCGGCTGGGCGTACACGTTCGGTCAGCTGATCGATGCCCAGGCCGATGGCGACCACGCCGCCATCGCCTCGCACGACCTGCCCATCGTGCGCGTCCATCTCGGTGCCGATCCTGACGCGGGGCTGGCAGCTCTCGAGCGCGCTCTCGAAACCGCGCTCGCCACGATCACGGAGGGTTGAACCTCATGCGCCTCGGCTTCATCGGTCTTGGTCGGATGGGCGCGAACATGGTCCGGCGGCTCGTGCGCGATGGCCACGAGATCCACGTCTACAACCGGACACCGGAGAAGTCGAAGGAGATCGAGGGCGAAGGTGAGGGCGCCAAGGCGTTCTTCTCGATCGCCGACCTCGTCGCGTCGCTGGAGAAGCCGCGCGCCGTGTGGGTCATGGTCCCCGCGGGCGACGCCACCGAGGCGCAGATCGACGAGCTGCTCGAGCACCTCGAGCCGGGCGACACGATCATCGACGGCGGCAACACGAACTTCCACGATGACATCCGCCGGTATTCGGCGCTCAAGGAGAAGGGCGTCCGCTACGTCGATGCAGGCGTATCGGGAGGCATCTGGGGGCTGAAGGTGGGGTTCTGCCTGATGGTCGGCGGCGATGCCGAGGCCGTCGACCCGCTGGTGCCGATCTTCACGAGCCTCGCGCCCGAGGGCGGCTACCTGCACGTCGGCGGACCGGGCGCCGGCCACTACGTGAAGATGGTCCACAACGGCATCGAGTACGGCCTGATGCAGGCGTACGCCGAGGGCTTCGAGATCATGCACGCGAGCGACTACGACCTCGACCTCGGAGCGATCTCAGAGCTGTGGATGCAGGGCTCGGTCGTGCGGTCGTGGCTCCTCGAACTCGCGGGTCGCGCGTTCAAGGCGAACGGCCAGGATCTGGAGCACATCCAGGGATATGTCGAGGACTCTGGCGAGGGACGCTGGACCGTGCAGGAAGCGATCGACCACGACGTTCCGGCTCCGGTCATCACGCTCTCGCTGCTGACGCGGTTCCGCTCCCGCCAGGCCGACTCGTACGGGGCCAAGGTCCTCGCCGCGTTGCGCAACGAGTTCGGCGGTCACGCGGTGAAGACGGAGTAGCCGTCATGGCGGGGACCAAGACGCCGACCCGGGAGCCCGCGCCGACCAAGGCACCGAATGAGGCGCCGTCCGAGACGCCGTCAGAGACGCCTTCCGAGAGCCCGCCCGACCAGCCGATACCCGCTCGACCCGCGCCACGAGCGAAGGAAGCGCCGCGCACCATGCGCGAGCTTCGCGAGTCGCGCCACGGTCGCGCGGCCAAGCGCCCGTCGCGGGCCCGACCGACCGACAACGTCCTGCGCGAAGGCCTCCGACTCGAGCGTGTCCCGGACCCGTCGATCCTGACGCTGTTCGGAGCGACGGGGGACCTCGCACACCGCAAGGTCATCCCGGCGGTCTACCACCTGTGGCGGACGAACCTCCTCCCCCACGAGTTCGTGCTGCTCGCCCTGGGACGCCGGCCCTACGACGACGAGTCGTTCCGGGCCGAGGTCCGCAAGGCGCTCGAGCAGTACAGCCGCGTACTGCCGCTGGACGAGGCCGCCTGGCGCTCCTTCAGCCATCGCATCCGTTACCAGCGTCTCGACTTCGATGACCCGAAGGGATTCGACACGTTGGCCAAGCGGCTCGACGAGCTGGATCAGGCGGAGGGCACCAGGGGCAACCGCCTCTACTACCTCGCGACCCAACCATCGCAGTTCGCCGAGATCGTCACTGAGCTGGGACGGGTCGGGCTCGACCACGAGCGCCACGACGGCGGCTGGCGGCGGATCGTCATCGAGAAGCCGTTCGGCCACGACCTCGAATCGGCGAAGCGGCTGAACCGCGAGGTCGGCAAGGTCTTCCGCGAGTCGCAGGTCTACCGCATCGACCACTACCTCGGAAAGGAGACCGTCAGGAACCTGCTGGTCTTCCGATTCGGGAACGGCATCTTCGAGCCGTTGTGGAACCGGCGCTACGTCGACCACGTTCAGATCACGGTGGCGGAGTCGATCGGCATCGAGAACCGGGGCGCGTTCTACGAGGAGACCGGCGCCGTGCGCGACGTGCTCCAGAACCATCTCCTGCAGCTGGTCAGCCTCGTCGCGATGGAGCCCCCCGCCACGTTCGAGGCGGACGCGCTCCGGGACGAGAAGGTCAAGGTCCTGCGGGCGATCGGCACCCATCCGGCCGACCCGCTCGATGACGTCGTGCGCGGCCAGTACGG
>JBKPMM010000078.1:0-11390 GCA_046732155.1 Chloroflexota bacterium
ATTAGGCACGAAGCTCGCGAAGAAGACGAGGACCCCCCACAGGACGGGCAGTGGCACACCGAGCACGAACAGGAGCGCCGCCGACAGGATCGAAGCGAATAGTCCGAGCTCGGTCCGGACGAGCAGGTACCGCTGGACGTCACTCCCGAACCGTTCCATTCCCAACACCGCAGGGTGCCGGGGTCCGAGCGTCGCCGTCGCCCTGGCCCGGAACCCGGCCCCACCGACCAGCGCATAGATCAGCGTGAACGCGACGACGAAGAGGGCGCCACCAGCCTCGGATACGGCCGATGCGACCGGCGTGACGAAGGCGAAGATCCGCTCGGGAGAGATGAGTGCGGTGATCGACGCCGGGTCGATCCGGACACCGAGTTGCTCGAGCCTGCCCGGCAGCGTGGCCGCGACAGCGTTCAGGCGGCTCTCGTATCGAGGGAGCTGGACCACGAGCTCGCCGACCGACAGTGCCGCGATCCCGGCCGCGAGAAGGACGACCGCTAGCACGACCGCGATGGTGGCTCCAAGGGCGACGCGGTGACCGACGCCGCGGCGCTCGAGCGCCCCGTCCATCGGCCATGCGACAAGGGCGATCAGCAGCCCGATCACGATCGGCAGGACCAGCGATGCCAGTTCGCGGAGCGCAAGCGCCCCGACGAGGATGACGACGAACCCGGTCGCGGCGGCGAGCGGGTGCGCGAAGAAGGGGAGCCCATCTCGTATGAGCTCCCCTTCGGGCCGATCGCCCGAACCGTCGATGGCCGAGCCGACGCGGAGGCCACCGACCGTCGTCGCCATCGCTGTCAGTGCCCCACTGCCTGTGCGGGCTTCGGGAGCGCGTCGGCGAGCTGGTGGAGGCGATACGCGAGGCCGAGGCTCGAGCCACCGAACACGATGGACCACAACCCGACCAGCCATGCCAGCGAGATCAGCCCCTCGCCGGGGAAGGCGATGAGCACTACACCGAACACGACCGATGCGATGCCACCGAGGGCCATCCAGAACTCACCCTCGAGCTCGCGACGGAGCGCGATGGCCGCGATGACCTGGAAGGCACCCATGGCGATCGACCAGAACGCGACGACGTAGAGCAGCGAGAGGGCCGTGACGTTCGGCCAGATGAGCGTGACGATGCCGGCCACGATGCCGAGCACCCCCATGATCGCGACCGACCAGGCGTGCCGCCGCGCGACGGTGTCACCTCGCGCGAGCGCGACGAGCAGCGACACGCCGTCGACCAGGACGTACGCACCGAAGAGGATGACCAGGACCGTCAGCGTCGTCCCCGGCCAGATGAATGCGAGGACGCCGAACACGATCGCGGCGATACCTCGGATAGCGAAGACCCACCAATCGCGGGCCACCAAACCAAGCATCTCGAGTCTCTCCTTCCCTTTTCAGTCATGTGCGAGGAGGGCACGGCCGGCTGCGTGAGGCACGCCGGCCGCCCACCACGACACCTCAGGACACCAGCGCCTCGCGGGTCATCTCCGCGGATTCCTTGGCCAGCTGACGCGCCTTCTCGAGCTTCTCCTTGCGCACTTCGTAGGACGCCTTCAGCTCGTCGATGCGCGCATCGATCTGCTCGCGCTGCCGCTCACGCGCCTGTCGGTGCTGGGCAGTGAGGGTGCTGAGCTTGGCTTCGAACTCCGCCTTGCGATCCGCGAGCGTCTTCTCGATACGACCAACGAGCGCGTCCAACTTGGCCCGCTGCTCCGTGATCTTCTTCTCGACGTTCGCCCGCGCCTCGCCGGTGCTCTGCCGGAGCTCGGCGTCGAGCTGCTCGAGCTCCTTGCTCGCGGCCTCGGTCTCCCGGGCCAGTTGCTCGTCGACGGCCTCGCCCGGATAGCGGCGGAAGGTCGTTCCACCGAGCGCTCCGAGGCGCGTGTCGACTGGCGCGACCCAGCTCTCGTCGATGTCGGCGACGACAGCGACCTTGCCGGGCGTCAGCGACGCGGCGACATCGTCGATGAAGTCACCGCTCATCCCGATGTTGAACATGTCGTACATCAGGCCGCTGAACCCACCGACATATGCGCCGACCGCGACGCCGGCCGGCCCGCCGAGCAGCCCGATCAGGCCACCCGTGACGAGCCCGACGAGCGTGCCGACTGGCCCGCTGTCCGCCGCCTCACGAACGGCGACCTTGCCCTGCGGATCCTTGGCGATCACGGACGACGCGTACAACGTGATGTCGCCGTCGCGATGCAGGTCCTTGAGCGCACTCAGGCCTTCGTAGGCGGCCGTCTCCGTGCCGAATGTCGAGATCAGGATCTTGTTCATATCCCGTCCTCCTTCCACTGATGTCGCCGCGCTTGCGGCGATCGATGCGATGCTCTCGCCAGACGGGATGAGGCGTCGTCGTCCGATTAGGCGGATTCGGCGCGCCGCGCTCGGGCCGATCGGCCGACCGTCCGCTGACCGGCGCGATGCGGCTGTCGCCGAACCTCGAGCAGTTCGAGGCCGAGGGCCTCGATCCCCGCGAGCACGCCATGCAGCGCCGCCTGATCGGGCAGCGCGCCGACGAGCACCGTGTCCCCACGGCTCGTCTGTGCGTCCATCATGGGAAAGGCCACCAGGACGGTGTCGCCAAGGACACCGCGAACGCGGATCTCGTAGAGGGTGGCTTCGCCCTGCTCGTTCATGGCGCTAGCCTGCCGATCGGCGGGATGAGGCCGCATCGACCGAATCGTGCGAGCAAGTTCGTCGCGCGCTGTGACGGATCGTCCGTGGATCCTTTAGGCGACGCCGTGCGCTTCTGTTGCGGCGGGCATGGAAAGCGCCCGGCCGAGGGGACCGGGCGCTGGGCTTCCCCCGTCACGGGGAAACGATGTCCACCGAGGTGTGTGGGTATGGTCGCGCGGCGGACAGGTGTCTGGAATGAGCCGAAGGTCCGTTACAGGCGCGTGACAGTGCATCCCGTATTACGTATGGCTCCGCCGCTCGCCTGTCGCCCGACTGCTCTTCGCGTGGGCGGCTCCGGCTATCAGGGATGGCGTTCGCCGCGCTAGGCTCAGTACATCTTCGTGAGGAGCTCGTTTGCGCGATCGATCGTCTGCCGAGAGGCGGTAAGCCGGGTCGCGGATGACGCGGTGGTCTCTGTCGTGAGCCACTTCTGGAGCAGTCGAAGGTCTGATAGCGAGGCCTCGAGTGCATCACGACCGGGATCGTCGGGCGCGATCTGCCCGAGGCGACGCTGCGTCTCATCCAGGACAGCGTTGACTTCCTGTATGGCGAGGGCCATACGTTGAGCGTACGAACGCACGCTCTCGGCAGGTAGCCTGTCCGCACCCCGCCGCGATCTCCTGTCCACGCAGATCTCAGTGCGGTATCCGAACCAAGGATCGCAAAAAGGAGCATGGATGGGTGATCCGGACCTCACGGTCGAACGCGTGTTGAGCCCCGAGCTCCGCGAGTGGGTCCTGGCCGAA
The DNA here is from genome assembly GCA_046732155.1 of Chloroflexota bacterium. Classification (GTDB taxonomy): domain Bacteria; phylum Chloroflexota; class Limnocylindria; order Limnocylindrales; family CSP1-4; genus SPCO01. The sequence goes on from JBKPMM010000078.1 coordinate 3,426, forward strand.
CTGCGCTACGCCGTCCTCGCGATCAATGCCGGCGACGGACCGCCGAGCCAGTCGGTCATGTGGTTCGACCTCGACCCGGATGAGCCGGACGTGATCCTCATGAACACCAAGCCCGAGCGCCTGAAGTACCGCCAGCTCCAGCGCGATCCACGTGTGAGTGTGCTGTTCGAGAACGGCATGGACTGGACCGCGATGCGAGGGACCGCGACGCTTGACTCCTCATTCCAACCGGCGCTCGAGCACATACAAGCCCTCGCCCGACGCTATGGAGGCGACCCTTCAAGGTTCGACGGCCAGGAGCGCGTCATCATCCGGATCAAGGTCGACAAGGTCATCCGGCACGCCTGAGCCCCCGGACGATCGCCCCGCACCGCTAGCGCACGTCGGCCGCGAACGCGTCGGCCATCCGGCTGAACCAGGGATCGCCGGTGATCAACGTCAGGTATCGAAGCTGCCTGATGTGGACCGGGTGGTATGTCGGGTTCCGGTAGTGATGCGCGAGGCAGTAGTCGCTCACGGTCCCGGGGTTCCTGAATGTCGGGGTGTAGGCGCGGATCGTCGTGATACCGCCGCGCAGTAGAGCGAGGACGTCTGCGTTCCGCGCGGGCGTGTAGAGCGCGGGGTCCTTGGTCATCTGCGAGTAGTCGTGGAGACCGATGATCGCGAACACGAACCCGTTGAACGTCTGGTCGAGCTGCTGCGGGTACTCCTCGATCCACAGGTAGCGGCGGCCGTCGATCCACGACACCCATGGGTTCGTGCCACGCCCCATCTTGCGCAGCGAGTCGTACGTCAAGTCAGCGAGGCGCAGATACGAAGCGTCGCGCGTGTACTGATACAGCCGCACGAACAGGGCGAGCGCCAGCCCCTGCGACATCCCCGAATACCACGGCGGTCGGTTCACGTAGGACTCGACCCCGTGCATCGTCCACCAGAACCGATACGGGAACCACAGCGCGTTGCGCGCGACGACCGCCATCCGCTTCAGCCCGCCGGCGATCCGCTTGGCGCGGTCGAGATACCGAGCGTCGTGGGTGAGCCGGTAGTCCCGCAGATACGCGAGCCCCATCCGGGTCAGTTGGACCGGGTGGTAGCGCTTCACGCCGTCGTAGATCCGCATCGGCACGCCATAGCTGTCATGGATCCGCGTCGGAGGCCAGGCGGTCGTCAACCCGCCCTGTCGCACTTCGAAACGCACGGCCGGTGAGATGGACAGGATCGCGTACGGCGTGACACGCCACGACGGGACGCTGGTGGCTGCGGGCTCCGCGGTCACGGGCTCGACTGCACTGACGGACATGCCGCCGTTCGCCTCGATCCGAGGTGTGGGGTCGGTGACGGGCGCAGCGCTCGCGCGCCCGGGGGGCACGAACATGGACGTAAGCACCGACAGCGATATCGCTCCGACCACGGCGATCGTGAGATGCCTTCTGTTCATCGATGGACCCCTCGTGCGGCTCTCGCGCACACCGATGACGCGGCATCGCTCGCATCCTTGCGACCCAGCGGCGCGGTCCGTTGTCAGCTGGCACCTGAACGGAGGTCGCGCGATGCGCGCGTAACGCGGACCGCGCTCGTCTCAACGCAAGGCGTGACTTAGTAAGCCGTACGGTCGCGGCACGCGACGATCAATGGGGTGAGGTCGTCGCAAGCGGCGCCTCGGCCAACATTCCCGGTCGGCCGAGGCGCCTCGCCATCCCCGACGCCAGCCGCGACGCGAACGCGCTCCCGGCGAGAACCACCTCCGACCCGCTGCCGTACCAAGCCATAGAGCTCGGACGCCCATGCCCGAGACCGGAGGAGGAAGAGGATGCGACGACTTGCGTTCCTGGTCGCTGGAGCAGGGCTCGCCCTGATCGTGGCGGCGCCGGCCGTGGTCGGGAATTCAGATGGCGTCTTCCGGGCGTCGCTCAACGGCTACCTCGAGGTCCCGTCGATCTCGACGACCTCACGCGGCTCATTCTTCGCCGAGGTGAAGGGGAACACGATCCAGTACCGCCTGAGCTTCCGCGATCTCGGTACCGACTCGCTGTTCGCGCACATCCACTTCGCCCGGCCGGACGTCGTCGGTGGCGTGGCGGCGTTCCTGTGCGGTGGTGGTGACAAGCCGGCCTGTCCCGTCCGCGGCGGCACCGTGACGGGCGTCATCGACCCTGCGGATGTCATCGGGCCGACCGACCGTGGCATCGGTGCAGGTGAGTTCGCCGAGCTCGTCCGGGCGATGCGCAACGGCGCGACCTACGTGAACGTCCACAGCGTCACCTATCCCGCCGGGGAGATCCGGGGCAACATCCGCCGCGACTGACGCGCATGAAAGCGCTCATACCCTGCACCGACCGGGCCGCCTCCTTGGGGGGCGGCCCGGTCTTTCGTGCCCGGCGTGCACCTTAGAAGCAAGCCGGTCCCCGCGCGCGAAGATGCGGCTCCCGCCCGATGTCCAGCGCCCGACTTAGACCGAGCGTCGCCCCATGGCCGGCACCTCGCCGGCGCAACACCTGGGGCGATCGATGGACATCCAGCCACACGCCGACCGCGGCGCATCGGCATACCTGGCCTCCGCCTACGAGGCGAACCGGCCGTCGCTGCTCCGGTACCTCACGAGCATCACCCGAGATCACTCGCTGGCGGAGGACCTCGTCCAGGACGCCTTCGTTCGCCTGACCGTCGAGGTGGCCGCGAGCCGCACTCCCGAGGACCCGGCGGCCTGGCTCCATCGAGTCGGTCACAACCTCGCGATGAGCGTCGGGCGTCGGCGCTCCGTCGCAACCCGCCCGTATCGCGTTCTCGAGCCATCGGACGATCCCGTGTCGCCCGAAGAGGCCGTGGTCGGATCGGAGCGGATGCACGAGCTCGAGGCGGTCCTTGTCGATCTCGATCCGGTCCACCGGAAGGCGCTGGCGCTCGCGGCGCTCGGGTACGACGCGCACGCCATCGCGCGGTCCATCGGCCGCACCGACGGCGCGACGCGAACGATGCTGTGTCGCGTCCGTGCGAAGGTTCGCGCGCAGGTCGCCGCGTCGATCCAGCCGATCGCGTCATGACGTCGCTTCGACGCGCGTCCCTATCATCCACGGTGAGGTGGTTCGTGACGGCGACCGGGGTGCGATGGTCGGGCGGGGCAGGGAACTCGCCCGGCTCGATGGCGCACTGACTCGCGCCGGCGATGGGCACGGCCGGACCATCGTCATCGGCGGCGAGGCCGGCATCGGCAAGACGCGCCTCGTCACAGCGCTGGAGGCGAACGCTCGTGAGCAGGGCTTCACCGTCCTGAGCGGAGCCTGCCTTCCCGCCGCGAGTGGATCCGCCCCCTTCACTCCCTATGTCGAATGGTTACGCGGACTCACGAGGTCGACGGATCCGGCGCGCATCCCAGCGTTGCTCGGGCCTGCGCGCGATGAGATCTCGCGGCTCCTTCCTGAGCTGCCGAGTAGTGGACGAGCCACAACGATGGGCGAAGGCGACCGCGGCGGATCGAGCCGCCTCTTCGAAGCGGTGCTGACCGTCATCGAGCGGATCGCCGGGACCGCCCCGGTCCTTGCCGTGACGGAGGACGTCCAGTGGGCCGACGAGGACACCCTCGCGCTCACGACCTTCCTTTCGAGGAACCTTCGCGACGGCCCGGTCCTGTTCGTCGTGACGATCCGGACCGACGACCTCGAGGCCGGGAGCGCTGTCGCCCGATGGCTCACCGAGATCGACCTCGACCACTGGGTCGATCGGATGGAGCTCCAGCCGCTTGCGCGGACCGACGTCGCGGCGCTCATCCGGTCGATCGACGGAGCAGCGGCGACCGGCGATGCGCTCGAGTCGATCGTCGACCGAAGCGGCGGAAATCCGTTCTTCGTCGAACAGCTGGCGGCTGCGGGTGAGGCCCGCCAGACGCTTCCCCCGCGGCTCCGCGACGTGCTCGTCGCGCGACTCACCGACCTTCCCGAAGCCACCCGCGAGGTCCTCCGAGCTGCCGCTGCGGCGGGGCGGCGTGTCGACGATCCGCTCATCGCGGCCGTCCTCGAGGCTCCCGACGCTACGGTGGCGGACGCGCTTCGAAGCGCCCTCCAGGCCGGGATCCTCACCGAAGTAGACGGTCGTGACGGGCGGCCAGGCGGTTACACGTTCCGACACGCGCTGCTCGCCGAGGTCGCCTACGACAGCCTGCTGATCGGGGAGCGCGCTCGACTTCATGAGGCCTTCGGTCGGGAGCTCGAGCGCCGCGGGGAGATCGCGGGCATCGAGGTCACGGCCGCCGAACTGGCACATCACTGGGTGGCGGCACGCGACGCGGTGCGTGCCATCCCGGCGTTGATCGATGCGGCACGGGATGCGGAACGCGTGTACGCGTTCCGGGAGGCGCTGCGCCACTACGAGGCAGCGCTCGGGATGTGGGATCGCCTCGGTGATGCCGCCAGCGTGGTCGATCGCGTGACCGTCCTGCAGCGCGCCGCCGAGTGCGCGGTGCTGACGGGTGCGTACGCTCGCGCGGTCGAGCTCGGGAGGGACGCGATCGCGACCGCTGAGGTCGAAGAGATCGCCAGAGGCGATCCCGACCCGCTTCGGCTCGGCGGCCTCCACGACCGGCTCCGCTGGTTCCTGTGGGAGGTCGGTGATCGCGCCGCTGCGGAGGCGGCTGTGGACGAGGCGCTCCGTCTCATCCCTGAGTCACCGCCGTCATCGACGCGAGCACGCGCCCTCGGCCAGGCGGCCGGTCTCCGTTTGGTCGCGGGCGATCCCGTCGGCGCAGGCGCCCTGGCACGGGAGGCCGTCGGCGCCGCGCGAGCTGCGTCCGCTGTCTCGGAGGAGGCGTTCGCGCTCGGCGTCCTTGGCTGGTCGCAGGCGGTAAGGGGGGACGCGGACGGCGGGATCGCGATCTACCGGGAGGCGTTGGCCCTCGCCGAGAGCCTCGGCGGGGTGGAGGGGATCGCCCTCGGGCACGCGAACCTCGCCGCACTTCTCGACGAAGTCGGGCGCAGCCAGGAGTCACTCGCAGCAGCCATCGAGGGCTATCGGGTCGCGGAGCGGCTCGGGGTCGCCCGGACGTACGGCGGCGCGCTGCTCGCCACGGCTTCGAAGGCGCAGTTCGACCTCGGGCGCTGGGAAGAAGCCGCGGTGTCTGCGGACGAGGGCCTTGCGCTCGACCCTGTCGGATCGGCAGCAGCGGCGCTCCACATCGCACGGGCGCGCGTCGACGCGAACCAAGGCCGCTTCGACGATGCCGAACGACACCTCCGGATCGCAGGCGAGCTCCGGCCGAGCGGATACGGGCAGGGGCGTCTCGGCTTGCTCGGCGCGGTCGTGGATCTGGCGATGCTCCAGGGTCGAGTCGCGCTCGTACGCGCAGCCGTCGACGGAGCGATCGCCGAACTGGTGCCCACCCCATCCGCGGTGCCGGATCCAGCGGTCGCGTGGATCGCCTGGGCAGCGGTCCGCTCCGAGGCGGATGCGGCCATGGCCGCCAAAGCTGCCGGCGACGATGCCGCCCAGGTGACGGCGCTGGAACGGTGCGCCGCGGTCCGCGCGTTGGTCGAGCCGGACACGGCAGGTGGCCCGGAGTTCGGGCGATATCTTGCGGACGTGGTCGCGCTCTCGGAAGCCGAGATCCGACGCGCTCGCGGCGACGCGGGCCCCGAGATCTGGGACGCGACCGCAGCGACATGGACGGCGCGCGACCGCCCGGCGGTCGTCGCGTATGCGCGCTACCGCGCCGCCGAGGCCGTCATCGCCGGGCGCGGCGACCGAGCGGTCGCGACCGGGTGGCTGCGAACGTCGCACGACCTCTCGACGCGCCTTGGCGCGCAGCCGCTCACGACGGACATCGAGCGCCTCGCGCGGCATGCGCGGGTCGCGCTGGAGCACGCGCCGGACGACGCACCTGCGCGCGATCCGCTTGGCCTGACGGAGCGCGAGGCCGAGGTGATCCGGCTCGTCGCCGCCGGTCGCAGCAACCAGCAGATCGCGGAGGAGCTGTTCATCACGCGCAAGACCGCGAGCGTCCATGTGTCGAACATCCTCGGCAAGCTCGGGGTCGCTAACCGTGTCGAAGCGGCGGCGGTGGCGCAGCGGCTCGGGCTGGGACCAGACGAGGGTCACGAGTAGCCCTCTACACTCGGGCGATGGCCAAGAAACTGATCCTGGACGTCGATACCGGCACTGACGACGCGGTCGCGCTCATGCTCGCGGCCCTTCATCCCGACCTCGAGCTGGTCGCTGCGACGACCGTCAACGGCAACGTGCCGGTCGACTACTGCACGGAGAATTCGCTCCGCGTCTTCGACCATATCGGGGTCCCCGTGCCCGTCTACGAGGGCGTTGCGAAGCCCATCGAGCGGGACGACTTTCCGATCCCGCGCGGCGACATCCAGAGCTCGAACGCGGTCCATGGCGGCTACCTCGACATCCCGCCTTCGCGATCGACGAAGCAGCCCACGGATGCGGTGGAGTTCCTGATCGAGACGTATCGAGCCGCGACGGACGAGATCGTGCTCGTGCCGGTCGGGCCGATGTCCAACGTCGCGACCGCGCTGCTGGCCGAGCCCAAGCTCAAGGACGTCATCCCGGAGATCGTGATCATGGGCGGCGCCAATAGGTACGGGAACGTGACGCCCCGCGCCGAGTTCAATGTCTGGGCGGATCCGGAGGCAGCGCGCGTCGTCATCAACAGCGGGGTCCGGAAGATCACCCTCGTGCCGCTGGACGCCACCCACCAGGCGCTCGTATCGCTGGACGACTGCGCCGCGTTGCGTGCCCTCGGCACGCCCGCCGGCGATGCCGCCGCGACGTTCACCGAGCGGCGGATCCAGGGCTACGACACGACCCAGCCCATGAAGCGGCCGAACGCGGCCCCGGTGCACGACGCGCTTGCCGTCGCGTCGCTCGTCGATCCGAGCGTGATCTCGACCCATCGTCTGCACGTCGATGTCGAGACGAAGGGCGAGCTGACGGTCGGGGAGACCGTCGTCGATACCAACTTCCGGAGCCGCCGCGAGCCGAACATCGATGTCGCGCTCGACGCCGACGAGCGGAAGTTCGTCGCGATGCTGCTCGAGACCTTCGCGCGGACCGCGCAGACGAGCGAGGGCTCAGCCTCTATCGCGACGGGTCGTTCGTAGCCTCGTTCGTCACAGCATGAGACCTCGGGCGTCCTGCATCCGATGAACCTGCCTCGATCGCTCGCCCGACCGATCCTCCTAGCCGCGATCGTACTCATAGCGGTGGCTTGCGCAGGCCCAGCCGTCACTCCCTCGGCACCGCCGTCGGCGGATCTCGGAGCATCCGGTACCTCTAGCCCATCACCCACCACGACGCGGTCCGCGCCGTCCGCCACCCCGACTCCGGCTGGGACCTCGACTCCTGTCGCGCCCCATGTCGAACGGGTAGGCGACATGGTTCGATCAAGGCAGGGATTCGACTCGGTCGTGCTCGGTGACGGCACGGTGCTGGCGGTCGGGGATGACGTCGATTGCATCCCGGAGCCTGCAACACCCGGCGCGGAGACCGCGGAGCGCTTCGATCCCGTGACGAACGCGTGGAAGAAGGCCGCGAGCCTGAACAAACCGCGCAAATCGTTCGCCACGGCGCCGTTGTCAGACGGACGCGCGATGGTCCTTGGCGGCATCAACGCCGACGGTCAGCCTTTTTCCAGCACCAAGATCTTCGACCCCAAGACGGGACGCTGGACCGACGGGCCGCTATTGAGGCGGGCGCTGTCCGTCCCGCTTGCGGTGCGTCTCGGCGACGGCCGAGTCATGGCGCTCGAGGCGCGGTGGGTCGGCGAGACAAGTACACAAACGATGGTCACGACCTTCAAGACTGGCGCGCAGGATTGGCGGCCGGCCAAGTCCTTGGATCTCTTCGTGAGCGACGTGCTGCCGCTGAGCGATGGCAGTGTCGTCGCTCAGGGTTCCGCATTCGAGACGCCCGACTTCCTGATGCGACTCCATCCAGGGAGCAGGGACTGGCAGATGATCGCGT
>JBKPMM010000079.1:0-8493 GCA_046732155.1 Chloroflexota bacterium
CACCTCCTGTGCTTGTTCCGGCCGACATGACGGCCGGTGTTTCGGACATGAACGGATGCTAGAACCATGACAATACCGTTGTCAAGAGTCCTGTGTGAGCGCGCGCAATAAGGTTCATGGATCGGAGCGCGTCGGGCGGCGCACAGCGGGCCGCCGGGCATCGACCGCGGCCAGTCGAAGGCGGCGTCGCAGGTCGCGCCAGTCGACGGCGTCGCCGGTCAGCTAGCCCGGGATGCCGCGCGGCCGACCAGCCCGGTGCGCGCGCGTCAGCCCGCGGCGGCGGCCTCGGGATCCCCGATCAGCTGGCCGTGGAGGAGCTGCTCGCACTCCTGTTTGCCGATCGCGATGACCTTGTCGCCCTCGCGCAGGACGGTGTCCGGTCGGAGCGGCGACGCGACGCCGTCGCGGATGACCGCGAACAGCGAGCAGCCATCCGGGATGTCGAGCTCACGTGGAGCGCGGCCGATGGCCGGTGAGCCGGTCTGCAGGTGAGCCTCGATGAGCTCCAGCTCGCCCTCGCCGAGTGCCGCCAGGTGGAGCAGCTCGTGGACAGGGATGTCCTGCTCGATCGAGCCGAGGATCATCCGGGTCGGGCTGATGAGCTCGTCGACGCCGAGATGGCGGAACAGGGCCTCGTTCTTCGGGTTGTTCACGCGCGCGATCGTGCGCGGGACGTCGAAGTGGTGCTTCGCCATCTGGCAGATCACGAGGTTGTCCTCGTCGTCACCGGTCACGGCCGCCACGGCGTCCGCTCGGTTCGCGCCGGCCTCACCGAGGTACTTGCCCTCGCAGCCGTCATGCGGGATCACGATCGAGCCGATCTCGTCCGCGATCTGGCGAGCGCGATCCTGGTCCTTCTCCATCAACGCCACTTCGTGGCCCGAGTCGAGCAGCTCCTTGGCCAGGTAATACCCGACCTTCCCCCCGCCGACGACCAATACGAACACGATCAGGCCTCCATCGACGGCCCGGGTGCCGCCGGCGTCGGGCCGGGGACCGTGGTCGTCACGACTTCCTGGGACTCGGGCAGCAAGTGGCTCTCGCCCCCTGGGTGGTGACCGCTCGGCGCGAGCATCCCCGCCAGCCCCGAGGCTGGGAATCCGAGATGTGCGTTCATCGCGTCGATCATCAGGCCCGTCCTGCACAACGTCGCGATGCCGAGCTCGGCATACGCGGCGGCACGCACAGGGTCGTTGATCTTTGCGATCACCCGCGGAACCTCGAACGCCTCGACGGCCAGCTGGGCCGCCATCACGTTGCGGTTATCGCCCTCGGTCAGGGCAAGGAAGATGTCGGCGCCTTCGATGCCGGCTCGACGTAGGACATCCTCGTCGGTGCCATCACCGCGCACCGCATGGCCGCCGAAGCTCACGGGCAGACGCTCGAACGCGCGCGTCGACTGGTCGAGGATGATCACCTCGTGCCCGGCGCGGTCCCAGAGCTCGGCTGCCGACGAGCCGACACGGCCGCAGCCGACGATGACGATCTTCATTCGACTCCTTCGTTCATCGGCTCGCGCACGACCCACACCGAGCACGGCGCGTTCTGGAGGATGTAGGGGATCGTCCGGCCGATGGCGAACTCCCCGCCGAAACGCTTTCGATAGGGCAGGCCGACGACGAGCAGGTCGGCACCCCGCTCCGTCGCCTCGTCGACGATCGCGGCTGCGACGTCACGCGCCTGCAGGAGCACCGGTTCGAGCTTCACCTTGAACGCCTCTGCGATCTCCTCGGCCGAGTCCAGCACACGCTGCACGTCCTCCGAGCGCCCGGCGATATCGGCATCGAGCGGGAGGGTCCAGTCGATCTCGACGACGTGGACGGCGATCAGCTCGATCTTGGTCTTGGTTGCCATGCTCGCCAGCAGCCGGACGATCCGCCCGTCGCTGGCGCCGCCGTTGAGGGCAAGGACCGCCCGGTGGAACTGTGCGGTCTCGTTCTCCGGCATGGACGGCCACGATACCACCGCGTGCCGCGATGGCTGGGGCGTCAGGACACCACGTCGTCCGCTGGCGCGAGCGTCAGTCGCGGCGGTAAGGGACGTCCGCGATGACGGTGTGCTCACGACCGAGGATCGCCTGCTTCAGGCGCTTCGACGTCTGGTTGTACAGGAGCCGCTCCCACCAGTGACGCGCGACGTATTCGGGCAGCACGACGATCGTGATCGGCGACGGCTTCTCAGGTGGCCAGGCTTGTTCGAGCACGTCGAGATAGGCGAGCACCGGTGAGATGACGGCGCGATACGGAGACTCGACGATCACCAGTGGCACGCCTGGGATCTGCCGTTCCCAGCGGTCGCGGATGGCCTCGCCGCGCTCAGGATCCTCGGTGACATACACGGCGCGGACGTCGGGACTCATCGTCCGCCCGAAGTTCACCGCCTGGATCACCGCGCGGTTGATCCCGTTCACCGGGATCACGACGCGCTGCTCGCGATGGGGGCCCTCGACGATCAGGTCCTCACGCACATGCAGCTCGCGTTCCTGGCCGTCGTACTCGCGCCGGATGAACAACATCATGCTCACGAGGATCGGGATCAACACGACCACGAACCACGCGCCATCGACGAACTTGACGCTCGTGACGACGACCGCCACGACCGCTGTCGCGGCGCACCCGATCGCGTTGATGACCAGCCGATACCGCCAACCGCGGTCGCGTGTCCGCAGCCAGTGCCGGATCATGCCGGCCTGGCTGATGGTGAAATCGATGAACACGCCGACGGCGTAGAGCGGGATCAGCGCGTGCGTGCGGCCGCCCGCGATGACGACCAAGGACATCGCGATCAGACCCAGCAGCACGATCCCCATCGAGAAGGCGAGGCGGTCGCCTCGCAGGGCGAACTGGCGCGGGAAGAACCCGTCCTCGCCAAGGACGGCTGCGAGCCGCGGGAAGGCGGCAAAGCTCGTGTTCGCGGCGAGGAACAACAGCAGCGCCGTGAACGCCTGGAACAGGTAGAAGGCGATCGACCCCGAGCCGAAGACCGTTTCGGACACCTGGGCGATGACCGTCTTGTGCTCGACGTTGGGACCGAAGATCTCAGGGACCGTCGGGTAGATCGCGAAGTTCGTCGCCAGGAACGTTATGCCGATGAACAGGATCGCCAGGACGCCGGCCATGACGAGCAGGGTCGTCGCCGCGTTCTTCGATTCCGGCGGCTTGAATGCGGGCACCCCGGTCGCGATCGCTTCCGTACCGGTCAAGGCGACTGCGCCCGACGCGAACGCTCGCAGCAACAGGAAGATCGAAACGCCACCCGCGGTGCTCGCGGTCGCCGCGACGACCTCCGGTGGCGGCGCATGGTGCTCGCCGAGCACGATGATCCGGTAGGCCCCGATGGCGATCATCGCGAAGGCGCTGAACATGAACAGGTATGTCGGGACGGCGAAGATGTTGCCGGCCTCGCGGACGCCGCGAAGGTTCGCCAGCGTGATCAGGCCGAGCGCCATGACGCCGATCAGTACACGGATATCGCCGAGTGCCGGGAAGGCCGACACGATCTGCTCGACCGCGGACGACGTCGACACGGCGGCCGTCAGGTTGTAGTCGATGAGCAGGGCGGAGGCCGCGATCAGGGATGCGTGGCGGCCGAAGTTCGCCTTCGACACCGAGTATGAGCCGCCCCCGGTCGGATAGGCGATACAGACCTGCCGGTAGCTGAAGGCGACCACGGCCAGCAGACCCGCGATCGCGATCGAAACCGGGAGCGACCACTGAAGGGCCGCCAGGGCCGCGCCGCCGAGGATGAACGCGAGGATGACCTCCTCGGTCGCGTATGCGGAGGAGCTGATGGCGTCGGAGCTGAAGATCGCGAGCGCCTTCGTCTTCGAGAGCCGCTCACCGATCTCCTCGTCCTGGTGGAGCGGACGCCCGAGCACGATCCCACGCGCCTTGGCGATGAGCTTTCCGCTGGGCGTCATCGGGACGCTCGCGGCTTCCTTCGCCGTGAGCTGCCCCTTGCCCGTGTAGCGGAAGTACGGAGCGTGGGGGCGCTCGACGCGGACCCGTTTGTCCCCGGGCTTGCGCCCCTGGAGCGATCGTCGACCGCCGATCACGCGGCGGTCCTCGGCGATGGATCGGTCACAGCCCGTGGGACAGTCGCGCGGCGAGTCGTTCCGGTAGCCCCGCTGCGCGCATGTCGGCCTGGACTCGACCGACGTCGTATGCGACTCGGTGCCACGTCACGCGCCCCAGCTCCCGGTCGAGCACGAGGTACGACGCTCGGGCATCGCCGTCCCGTGGCTGACCGACGCTGCCTGGGTTGAGCAACGTGCGGTATGTACCAAGCTCGATCGCTTCGGAGGCCCCCGGCTGGATCAGCGCCACGCGGTCGGGGGTAGCGGACCAGGCCGCAGGAACGTGGGTATGACCGTGTAGCGCGTGCTGGGTCTCCTGGACGGCCATGTTGTCCTCGGCGGTCGCACGGTCGGTCACGTATTCACGGAGGGGATCACGCGGACTGCCGTGGACGAGCAGGACGTCGTCGACGATGCGCCGCTCGGGCAGCGCGATGAGCCAAGCCCGGGTCGCCTGCGACAGCGTGTCGCGCGTCCATTCGGCTGCGGCGCGCGCCTCCGGGTTGAACCAATCGATCTCAGGGCCTCCGACGGCCGCCGCGTCATGGTTGCCGCGCACGCCGGTCGCGTCGCGTTCGTCGAGGCGCGCCACGACCGCGTCCGGGTGCGGACCGTACCCGACCACGTCGCCGAGGTGCCAGATGGCATCGACATCGCCGGCGTCCGAGAGGACCGCGTCGAGGGCCACGATGTTGCTATGGATATCGGACAGCACGACCACGCGCATCGGCGTGAGCGTAGCAGTCGGTGACCGAGTACCGAGACGTCCTCACCACGGCCGTCGCTTGCGGACGGCCGGGTCGCGCGGGTAGGCGCTTGGAACGGTGCCAGTGGTCGAGCGCCTGATCGCGACAAGCCGGTGCCCATGGAGCCCGGGGGCCGCGACGTCGACGAGGCGGATCGACCCGCCGCCGAGCGCGTCCACCGCTCGTCGTGCGACCGTGAGCTCATCCTCGATGTCGCCCCGCTTCCATGCGATCAGCGCCCCGCCGGGCGCCAGCAGTGGAAAGGCGAGCTCGACCAGGTCGGCGGCGGTCGCGACGCCACGCACCGTGACGACATCCCATGTCGATCGGTGCAGGCCGCTCGCGAGGTCCTCCGCGCGAGCGCGCTCGACACGAACCGTCCGCTGGAGTCCGGTCGCTTCGACGACGGTCTGCAGGAAGCGCGCCTTCTTCCCGATCGGCTCGAGGAGAGTGACGTCGAGGTCCCGCTGATCGTCGCGCAGGCTTGCCGCAAGCGGGATGCCCGGGAAGCCGCCGCCGGATCCGAGGTCGAGGAGGCGCCGAGGCGCGACGTCGGCGATCAGGTCGCGTCCGGTCAGGCTGTCGACGACGTGACCGAGAGCGACCGCGGCCGGTTCGCGGATCGCCGTGAGGTTGATCGCTTCCGTCCACGCGAGCAGGAGCCGGACGTGGCCGTCGATCACGGTGCGCGCGTCCTGGCCGAGCGCGATCGCGAGCGTGACGAGCCCGCCATCCAACGCGGCGTCGTACGCCGGGGGCAACGGTGGGGTGTCCTCTACGCGCGTCGGGAGCGGCTCGCGCCTGCGATCCAAACGGCACGCCTCCTTGGCTTGGCGTACCACGCGGCGCGGCACCGCTCCCGGCGTCGACTTGTCTCGCACTTCGGGCGATGATCGTCCGGTCTTCCCCGATCCATCCGGTTTCGTGGCCGGGTCTCCCCGTGCCCCTCGTGGACCGCGTTACCCTCGCGTCGCCGTAGTGCGGGATGGGACCGTACGAGCCGGGACGCTGGACCGTCAACCGGGTTATCCACGAACCTCCCGACGGCCAGGGGATTGGTGGATAAGTCGGCCTGCTAGTGCCCTGTGGTGCTCGCCGTCGCCATCGATCGGCGCGTCGACGGCGTCGGTGTTTGACCCGATGGAGCGGCGCGCGAGCCGCCAGCCCGGACGGCTCCGACCGCCTCGAGGCGGTCGTCTTCGTGCTGGAGCGCGAGGGTCATCGCCGCGACGACGACGTCGGCATCCACATGAGGCGCGGGTCCGGGGAGGACGAGCACGAATGACGATCCGACGCCGAGCCGGCTCGCCACGTCCAGATCGCCGCCCATGCGCCGGGCGAGGTCACGCGCGATCGACAAGCCGAGGCCGGTACCCGTCACGCGTTCGTGGTCGGCCATCCGATAGAAGCGCTCGAAGACGTGCGTGCGGTCTTCCGCACCGATGCCGGGTCCCTCGTCGCGGACGGCGATGATCGCGACGGGGCCGTCGAACCACCCGGCAAGCTCGACCTCGACCCCCTCGCCGCCGAACTTCAACGCATTCGACGCGAGATTCGTCACGATCTGTTCCACTCGGCGTCGGTCCGCGACGGCCGTCGCGATGCGAGGCGGCGCCGTCGTCACGAGAGGAAGACCGCGGTCGAGTGCGACGGGCATCAACGCAGCCTCGACGGCATGGAGTGCCTCGGCCACGGAGAACGGCTCGGTCACGAGCACGAGCGAACCTGATTCGATCCGCGCCAGCTCCAGAAGGTCGCCGATCAAGTCGGCCATCGACCCGACGATCGACCGCCCTCGCTCGAGGAACTCGCGGACCACGGCCTCGTCGTCGACCTGGCCGTCGAGGATCAGGTCGAGATACCCGGACAGCCCGGTCAACGGCGTCCGAAGCTCGTGGGCGACGGTCGAGACGTAGGTCGCCTGCTCGGTCTCGGCCGCGCGCCGCGCGGCAAGCTCGCGTTCCGTCGCCATCGACTCGGTCACGAGCGCCAGGGCGACCGCAGCGTGGCGCGTGAGCGCAGGTGGCAGCCGGTCGCGAAGCGCCTCAGCGTCGCGGGCTCGACCGAAGGCGAATCCGAGGGTCACGGGGCCGGCCGACGGGACCGGCAGCCAGGCGCGGTACGGCGCTTCTGCTGCCGATCGCTCGCGCTGCCTCGAGGCGCCCTTCCTGATGGCGACGACGATGTCAGCCGGAGCGGCCGCGGCTCGCTGGGCGCGGGTCCGCGGCGCGGCTGTGTCGAGCCACCGGCCAAGCTCGAGGGCGGCTGGTGTGTCGTCGGGCCCCGATGCCGAGACGGCCAGAAGACGCTGTTCGCCATCGGCGACGACGGCAGCTCGCTGTGCGCCGGCGATCCGCGCGACCAGATCGAGGAGCCCAGCAAGACGGGCCTCCGCAGGGTCCCCGGACGCCAGGACGTCGAGCGCCATCGCCAGGAGGCGCCGCTCCGCGTCGGCCAGTTGGTCCTCGGCGCGGCGCGATGCGCGCCGGCGGTCCACGAACGGTCGCGGTCGGGTGATGGTGGGACCCAGGGACGGAAGCGGGTCGGGCGCCGTGGAAGGCTCGGTGCGGCGGGGCTCGGTCATGTGGTCACGATCGTCTGTGGTGGTGCGTCGAGGCGACATCCCCCGAGCGACCGCACCGAAACTGCCGAAGGTACCGGCGCACGATGGCCTAGGTGGCGCGGCTGCCGCTCCGGACGGGCCGACCAAGCGTTCGGCGAACCACGTCGACCACCTCATCGACGTACTGATCGGCCTCGCCACGCTCCGCGGCGGTCCGGACACACCCCTGGACGTGGTCCTCCAGGATCAGGATCGATAGTGCGTCGACGGCGGCTCGGAGCGCCGCCGTCTGCTGGAGGATGTCGACGCAGTACTCCTCGCGCTCGATCATCCGCGCGATCCCGCGGACCTGGCCCTCCATCCGCGACAGACGGCGCATGAGCTGCGCGGTGTCCTTGGCATAGCTGTGCCGGAAGTGGCTCGGGTCGGGCGGCGGCGTTCGTCGGGCGGTCGTCGGCATGGCCGGGATGATACCCCTAGGGGGTATCGGTCGCAACGCGTCCGCGAGGTCGGTCGACCGTCACCCGCTGCCGGCTCGACGGTCGCTCGGGTAGACTGCCGCTACATGGACTCCGCTACCCCATTCGCCCATGCCAGCGAAGCGGAGATGGCTCGTATCCTGGATTTCTACGAGGTCCGTTGGGAGTACGAGCCCCACACGTTCCCGATCCTCTGGAACCTCGACGGGGCCGTCGTCGAAAGCTTCTCGCCCGACTTCTACCTGCCCGACCTCGATCTCTATCTCGAGATGACGACGCTCCGTCAGAAGCTCGTGCGCAAGAAGAACCGCAAGCTGCGCCGTCTGCGCGAGCTGTACCCATCGATCAACATCAAGCTCTTCTATGCACGCGACTTCCGAGCGTTGATGCTGAAGTACGGCAAGGTGGCACTCGTCGATGGACTGTCCGGTTCATCCGGTCAGGTCGCCGCACCGTACGGCAATGCCGGCGCGCCGGACGCGCCCGAGCCCGCGCCACCGCCGAGCGCCGCATCACCGCTGGCGGCGGCGAGTATCGGGACCGGACGGCGCCGACGGCAACACGCCCCCGCGACCACGTCCGCCGTCGAACCTGACACGCGCAGCCGATGACGTCGCACGCCGTCGACCT
>JBKPMM010000080.1:0-4380 GCA_046732155.1 Chloroflexota bacterium
GGCAACAGGACCTGGAACGGGTAGACGCGTTCCGTGTTCGAGGTGACGGGCACGACGGTGATGACCCCGCGATCGAGCCGCGTCGCAGTCGCGTTCGCCATGTCGTTGCTGACGACCACCGCGGGACGGCGCTTGTTCGCCTCGGCACCTCGGGCCGGCTCGAGATCGACAGCGACGATGTCAGCTCGGCGCATCTGTCCCCAGTCCGTCTCCTGCCGTCGCGTCCCAGGCGGTCGCATCGGACGCGGCCCATTCATCCCAAGCGGACTCATAGGCGCCCGAAAGCTCGGCCGTACGGAGAAGCCGCACCGCGCGATGGAGTGCGGCGGACCTGGACTCGAGGCCCTGCTCCTTGACGTAGTCGTCGAGGAACTGGACGTCGTCCTCGGGAATGCTGACGCTGAGCTTCATACCCGCATCCTACTTAGGTAATACCGCGGTAGCAAGGCCGTGTTCGTCGCAGTTGGAACCGCACGAGGTTCCAAGCGGAGGCTGAACGCTCGTTCATCCGGTTTGCGGAACACGCCCTGTGCCGATCGGCTGCTGAGGTGCCGTTCGGCGGCGGTCGCGGGTCGATCCGGCCGTCGCTTGGAACATCGGGATGTTCCACGGACGGCAGGGCGGCCAGGGAGGGGGGCCGCCGACGAGCGTCGTCTCGCCGCCGTGCAGCCTGCACGCTCGCGGCGTACGATAGAAAACGATTACCGCTCGTCGCCCCCAACCGCCCCACACAGCGGAGACGCCGATGGCGCTCGATCTCGACGGCCTGATCCCGGCCACGGTCTTGCCGATGCATGCCGACGGCAGCATCGACGAGCCCGCCCTTCGGAAGTACATCGGCTGGGTCGTCGAACAAGGTCCCGTCGCGCTGGCGATCAACGTCGACACCGGCGAGGGCCCGCATCTCACCCACGACGAGAAGGTCCGGATCCTCAACATCGTCCGCGATGTCACCGACACGCCGATCGTCGCGGGTCTCGCGGGGCCATCCACGGATGCGGCAGTGCGTCAGGCACGCGACTTCAAGACAGCCGGCGCCGATGCGCTGCTCGTCTTCCCGATCCCGGCCTACCTCAGTTCGCCGTTGAACCCAGCGGTCCCCGTCGCGTATCACACCGCGATCGCGGAAGTCGGCCTACCGCTGATCTTGTTCCAGCTCCAGCCGGCCCTGGCGGGCGTGAACTACGAGAACGACGTCCTGCAGGCGATTGCCGAGGTCGATGGCGTGGTCGCGATCAAGGAAGCGTCGTTCGACGCGCGCCGGTTCGTCGACACGGCACGCCTTCTCGAGCAGCTCCCGAAGAAGATCACGCTGCTCACCGGTAACGACAACTTCATCCTCGAGTCGTTCCTGCTCGGCGCCACCGGCGCGCTGATCGGCTTCGGCGCCGTCATGACCCGCGAGCAGGTCGACATGATCCGAGCCTGGCAGGAGGGCCGCACCGACGACGCGATGGCGCTCGGGCGGCGCGTCCAGCGGCTCGCCGACGTCGTGTTCGCCGCACCGGTCGGCGACTACCGCGTCCGTTTGAAGGAATGTCTGCGCATCCTCGGCGTCCTCGAGTCTGCGCACGTGCGTCGGCCATTGATGCCGATCTCCGACGAGGAGCGTGCCCATCTCGCGGCGGTCCTCGAGGAAGTGGGTCTGCTCGACCCGAACGCCGCCCCGAAGGCCGCCCCCGCGCTCGTCTGATCACCCGCTCATCACAGCTCTCACAACGCCCAGCCGCGCACCTGACCGGAGGAAGCCATGACCCAGGAGCCCGCGGACGTCCTGATCATCGGTGCCGGCGCGTCCGGTGGCGTCGTCGCCAAGCGCCTGTCGGAGGCCGGGTTCGGCGTCGTGTGCCTCGAGCAGGGCGACTGGATGGACCGCGCCGACTACCCGGGCAACAAGCTCGACTGGGAGCTCAAGGCGCGCAAGGACTGGGCGACAAGCCCGAACATCCGTGGCCTCTCCCAGGACTACCCGATCGTCGAGGACGACACGCCGGTCTCGCCGCTCATGTACAACGCGGTCGGCGGGTCGACGATCATCTTCGCAGGCGCCTGGCCACGCGCGCTTCCGTCCGACTTCCGCGTCCGGTCGCTCGACGGCATCGCCGACGACTGGCCGATCGACTACTTCGAGCTGCTGCCCTACTTCTACCGGACCGACCGCGACTTCGGTGTCTCGGGGCTGCCGGGCGACCCGGCCTATCCCCCGGACACCGAGGACGCGCCGATGCCGCCGCTGCCGATCGGCTCGGCGGGCATGAAGGTCGCCCGTGGGATGACCAAGCTCGGCTGGCATTGGTGGCCGGAGTTCAACTCGATCAACTCCGTCGCCTATGACGGCCGCCGGCCGTGCGTCCAGCGCAGCACCTGCCAGTCCGGGTGTAACGAGGGCGCGAAGGCGTCGACCGACCTGACGCACTGGCCGAAGGCGATCGCCCGGGGCGCGACGCTGATCACCGGAGCGCGCGTCCGGAGGATCGAGACCGACGCGAAGGGTCTGGCGACCGGCGCGACCTGGATCGACCGCGAGAGCCAAGAGCACTTCCAGCCGGCCCGGGTC
Source organism: Chloroflexota bacterium (assembly GCA_046732155.1). GTDB lineage: Bacteria > Chloroflexota > Limnocylindria > Limnocylindrales > CSP1-4 > SPCO01. The sequence continues at coordinate 2,558 of JBKPMM010000080.1, forward strand.
GTCGTTGTCGCGGCGAACGCGATCGGGACGCCGCGGTTGCTGTTGCTGTCGGCGTCGCCGGCCCATCCCGACGGCCTCGCCAACTCATCCGGCCTCGTCGGCAAGCGGCTGATGATGCATCCGTTCGCGAACGTCGCCGGCCTGTTCGAAGACCCACTGATGAGCTGGCAGGGCCAGTTCGGCGATCTCATCGAGTCGCTAGAGTTCTACGAGACCGACGAGAAGCGCGGCTTCGTCCGTGGTGCACGCTGGGGGCTCGCCCCGACCGGTGGCCCGATCAATACCGCGCTGCCGAGCCGGGCCGGTGAGCAGATCTGGGGTCCGGATCACCACGAGCACGTCAAGACGCATCTCGGCCACGGCGCCAACTGGGGCCTGTTCGCCGAGGACCTGCCCGACGAGGCGAACCACATCACGCTCTCCTCGACCGTGGCCGACGCCGACGGCGTCCCGGCGCCGGAGGTCCACTACACGATGGCCGACAACGCCCGCCGGATGCTCGACTTCCACATCGAGCGCGCGAAGGAGTCGATGGAGGCGGCCGGCGCGTACAAGATCGACGTCGACCGGCTGATGCGCTACTCCGGCTGGCATCTGCTCGGGACGGCGCGAATGGGCGATGACCCTTCGACCTCCGTCGTCGATCGTTGGAATCGCGCGCACGACGTCGCCAACCTGTACGTCGTCGATGGCTCGTGCTTCGTGACGTCGACCGGCGTGAACCCGACCTCGACGATCGTGTCGATCGCGCTGCGCGCAGCCGACCACATGATCGAGACGCGCTTCGAGCAGCAGGTGCCGGTATGAGCGCGGTCATCGACGACCCGCTCGCGAGTCTCGCGGCGACCGAGGTCGCGGTTCTCCGAGCCGTCGCCGATCGGCTGATACCGGCAGCCGGCGACATGCCTTCTGCAGCCGACGTCCTGACTGACGCGCGGCTGGGCTTCGTGCTGAACGCTCGGCCGGACCTGCTGGCACCGCTCCGGGCAGCTCTCCGTCCCGACCTTGGCGACGACGTCGCCGCGCGACTGGACGCGCTCGGCCGGGACGAACCCGCGACGCTCTATGCGCTCCAGCTCGTGATCGTCGGTGGCTACTACACGGACGCGCAGGTGCGCGATCTTATCGGCTACCCGGGGCAGATGGCCCTCGAGCTGCGCTCGTGGGAATACCCCGCCTATCTCGAAGAAGGATTGATCGACGCCGTGCTCGCGCGCGGACCGGTCTGGCGCGATCCGTCGACCGGCCAGCGCGCGGTCGTGGCCGATGCGCCGCAGACATATGCGGAGCGCTACGCCGCCGGTGGGGCCGCCTCAGATGCGGGCGCGTCCGGCGAAGGAGGACAGTGATGGCCACGCTCGCTCCGGATACGACGGAGACCTCGACGGGCTGGCTCGGCCGTTTCGTCGAGCGCTGGGAGCCGGGGACCGGGAGCCCGATCCAGGACGTCGAGCCGGCGACGGGTCGGCACATCGTGACGGTGTCGGGCTCCACTGCGGGTGACGTCGCGCGGGCCGCGGCTGCCGCCAAGGCCGCGCAGCCTGCGTGGGCCGAGACGTCCTACCAGGACCGAGCACGCATCCTGCGCAAGGCCGCCGACATCTACGAGGCGAATCGCGACGAGTTCGGGACGTGGACGATGCGCGAGACCGGCGCATCGCACAGCAAGATGCACCACGAGTCGAACTTCGCCTTGGGCGAGATCCTGAGCGCATCGACGCTGCCGTGGCAGCCGTACGGCTCGCTCGTCCCGACGGTGGTCAAGGGCCGACTGTCGATGATCCGCCGGATCCCGGTCGGCGTCGTCGGTGCGATCACGCCGT
>JBKPMM010000081.1:0-9509 GCA_046732155.1 Chloroflexota bacterium
CGCTGGCGGCGACGCCCAACGACGGCACCGCTACCGTCGATGGCGCGACGGGCGACTGGTCGCTCGGGGCCGACTTCTTCGCCGATATGACTCCGGGAGGCTCGGGGCACAACGTGTTGGCGAAGCTGTATCTCCGCTACGACTGCGACGCCGGCGTGCTCTATGCGCTGGTCCTGGCGCAGGACCCCGAACGCATCCTCCAGACTGACCCGACACCCTCGCCCGGCAGCGACTTCACCGAGAGCTACCTCCAGATCGACGGTAGCGGCAAGGCGGTCCACGGCGGTAGCGGCAACAACGGGACGCCGCCCGACTTCGCGTTCGTCAACCCCGAAGGCGATGTCGCCGATGGCTTCGAGGCGTCGGCATCGCTCGGATCCGGCTCGCACACGCTGCGCGCCCATGTGCTGATCGCCGATAGCGACGCAGAAGACGGCTACGTGGCGGTCGACACGGCGGGCCGCACGGTCCCGCTCGATATCGAGTGCCAGGAAGTCCAGCCGACCGCCACGGCGAAGCCGCCGACTCCGAAGCCGACCGACAACGGTGGCGTCGCGCCGACGACGGGCACCCATCAGGGTCCGACCAAGACCCTGCCGCCGACCGATACGCTCGACTCGACCGGCACGTCGTCCAGCGGCATCGGCCTGATCCTGACCATCCTCGCGGTGGGCTCGCTCGCCACGGTCATTGTCACGCTCGGCGGTCGCCGCCGATCGCTCGCCCGCGTCGAGGTCAAGGAGAACGACGAGCGCTGAGCACTGAGCGGTGGCGCGCCGCCTGACCCGCGCTACCACGATCGCGGCCGGGGCCCTGGGGGCCTCGGCCGCTTTCGTTGTGGGCGGCCTCGCCCTTACCGGGATCGCGTCACCCGTCGGCGAACGGGCCCTCAACCGCGTTCATCGGCGCGGGCCGTACCGACCCTCGTCGCGGGCCATCGAGCTCCATCGCTCGCTGACGGTCGTCGACCTCCATGCGGATTCGCTCCTCTGGGGCCGCGATCTCCGCAAGCGTGCGACCTACGGTCACCTCGACGTCCCGCGCCTCATCGACGGCGGCGTGGCCCTCGTCGGCCTGTCCGCGGCGACCCAGGTCCCGCTCGGGGCGAACATTGACCACAACGACGAGCGCCCGGATCTCGTGACGCTCCTGGCGCTCGGCCAGCGCTGGCCACGGCCGACCTGGGGCAGCCGTCTGGCGCGGGCTCTGCATCTCGCCCTTCGCCTGCGCGAGATGGCCGCGGAGTCGGCCGGGCGCCTGACGCTGATCGAGACACGCGACGATCTCCGGGCCTACCTCGCGCGGCGTGCCACTGATCCGTCGATCACCGCCGCCTTCCTGAGCGTCGAGGGCGCCCAGGCGCTGGACGATGACCTTGACAGCCTCGACATCCTCGCGGCCGCCGGGTTCCGGATGATCGCGCCGAGTCATCTGCTCGACACGAGGTACGCGGGCTCCGCACACGGCGCCGTCAAGTCCGGACTCAGCGATCTCGGACGCGAGCTGCTGTCGCGGGCAGAGTCCGCAAGCCTCCTCGTCGATGTCGCCCACGCGTCGGCTGCGACGATCGACGACGTCCTCGCCCTCGCCGCGCGTCCCGTCCTCGCGTCCCACACAGGCGTCCGTGCCGCGGTCCCGGGTATCCGCAACCTGCCGGACGATCAGGTCAGAGGCATCGCCGGCACAGGCGGCCTCGTCGCGATCGGGTTCTGGCCCGTGGCCTGCGGGGGGCGTGAGGCCCGTGCGATCGCCCGTTCAGTCGTCAGCGCCATCGACCTGGCTGGTATCGACCACGTCGGGATCGGGTCCGATTTCGATGGTGCGGTCAGCACGCCGTTCGATGCGAGCGGGATGGCCCTGGTCACGGACGCGTTGCTCGCCGAGGGGCTCTCGGACGAGGACACCGCCGCGGTGATGGGCGGAAACGCGATCCGCCTCGTGTCTGGGACGCTCCCTTCTTAGATCAGCGGCGCGATCAGCGCCGCGGCCCTCGCCGCTCCATCGGACTCTACGGGACGGTAGTCGACCGGTCGATCGATCTCCTCGGCGATCGCCCCTGCGATGACGTCGGGCGGCGAGGAGTCGTAGTCCATGTAGCGCCCAGCGCCGTATCGCGCCAGTCGCTGGCGGACGTGCCGGTTCTGCTCGAAATGGTTACGCAACGGGAAGTACAGGAACGGACGCCTGGCCGCTGCGAGCTCCATCGTGGTCGTCAGGCCGCCCTGGACCACGGCGAGGTCACACGCGGCGAGCTGCCTGTACAGGTTCGGCACGTAGGCCCGCACCTCGACCGCAGGCGCCGCGCCGAGCGACGCTGGGTCGATCCGCGGGCCCGCGACCGCGATCATGCGAAGGCCGTTGACGCGGCGAGCCGCTTCCGGGTAGCTGGCGATCACGCGCCGCAACAGGTCCTCGCCGACACCGGAGCCGCCGACCGTCACGACGACGACCCGTTCATCCGGTCGATATCCCAGCTCGTGGCGCAGCGCCTCGCGTCCCTCGATCAACGGTGTGGGATCGAAGCCAGTGATGTAGCCGCTGAACTGGTAGTGCTGCTCGGTCCAATCACGGATCGGCGGCAGCCCCGGGCCGAAGTCGTCGGGCACGATGTCGTCGGGCTCACCCACGAAGATCGCGCGGTCGCGGATGCGCGGGAACCGCTCGACATGCTCGATCATCTCGGCGTTGTAGTCGGCCGTCAGGTCCGCCTCGCGGTCGCCACCCTCGGGCATCGGCAGCCAGCCGACGAAGTCCGTCATCCACGCGAACGCCGTGCGCTTCAGCTCGGGATGCTCATGGAGATAGTGGTCCACCTCCCACGCCTCGTCACCGATGACGAGGTCGTACTCGCCCTCCTCGACCGCGTCCTGGAACACCATGAAGTTGTTGACAAGGATCTCGTCCATCCGCCGGATCGCCTGGAAGGCGTTGAGGTCGTGACCGGACGACTCGGCGGTGATGTGGGCGCTCTCCGACGCGAGTTCTTTGCTGAGCGGGTGGATGCGCTCGCCGCGCGTCTCCAGCACGGCCGTGACGGGATGCTGTGCGAGCCAGTCGATCTCGAGATCGGGCTGGAGCTTCCGCAGCTCATCGGCGATGGCCACGTCTCGCTGGGCATGCCCGAGACCGATGGGGGAGGAGATGTACAGCGCTCGACGGCGACGCGCGAGCGAGCGGGTGTACGTGCGAGCCTCAGCGACCATCGTTCGAAGCCTCCGGCAGTTTTCGCAGGAAGTCCCGGATCAGCAGGTTGGCAAGGACCGGATGACGGCCGGGGATCATATGGTCCGCGCCTTCGACCAGGACGAGTGGCGCGCCGGTCAGCTCGGCGAGCCGCTGGGCACGGGCGGGGCGTTGGCACGTGTCCTCCGTCCCGTGGACCAGGAGCATCGGGCACCGGACAGCGCGACAGGTCGCCTCGATGCGCTCGAGATCGAACGGGAACTCGGCGCCGGCTTCCGCGACCATCGACTCGACGTCCGCATCGAGGGCCCAACGGACGGCGTCCTCGATCGCCTTGGTCGAATGCGGCTCGGACGTGATCTCACCGAAGAAGAAGTGGACCCAATCCGCGTAGTCACGGCGCCAGTAGAGGCGGTTGTACTTCGACCAGCCCTCGTAGACCGGGAGTTCCTCGTCGAACGTCGCGGACGCGGCGACGTAGTGGTCCTGTGGAGGCGCGATCCGGGGCACGCCGACGGCAAAGGCCACGATGCCGAGGACGCGGTCTGGATGTTCGGCCGCGATCCGGATCGCCCGCCAGACGCCGTCACCGCACAGCCCGATGAGGACGGCTCGCTCGGTGTCCGTCGCGTCCATCACGGTCGTGACGTCCGACGTCATCAGGTCGTCGTGATAGGCCTCGGTCGTCGTCGGGCGGTCGGACAGGCCGTTGCCACGGCCGTCGAATGTGACGACCCGGTGGGTCCGGCTGAGATAGGGGACCTGGCCCTTCCACTGCCGCGAATGGACGATCGGCGCGGAAGGCAGGAAGACCAGCGTCGGGTCGCCGCTGCCGTAGACGTCATAGGCGAGACGGACGCCGTCGACGGCAGTGGCGTGACCGCTGAGATCCGGCAGCCGGGCTCGCCCGCTGTCGTCCGTTCGCGTCGGCGTGCGCTGGCTCGCGATCACGGTGACACCTCCAGTCGACGAACGAAGTCGCGGATCGTCCGGTTGACCAGCACGGGCCAACGCGCCTGCGGGGCATGGCCGCCGCCGGCGATCGTGTGCAACGGCGCGCCAAGCTCCTGCGCGAGTCGCTCCCCGACGGCCCACCGGCTGATGTGGTCGTCCTCACCATGGATGACCAGGGAGGGACAACGCACCCGCCGGACGAACGGCATCGCGCGGCCCTCACCGGGAGCTCGTTCCCAGTCGTCAGGCGGCCACAGGTACGGCCCGTACTCGACCGTGATGAGCGTCTCCGGATCCGTCTCGAGCGTCCAGCCGATGCCGTCCTCGATCTGCTTCGTGCTGTGCGGCTCGGTGAAGATCTTGTCGCCCACGAACCAGGCAGCAAAACCGGGGAAGTCACGGCGCCAGTAGTCCGCGTTGTACTTGCCCCAGTCGGCGTCATCGGTCTGCGGCTCGTCGAATGACGGGGCGACCTGCGACTCGAGTTCGTCGGAAGGACGGTCGAGGATCGGAAGGCTCGATCCGATGAAGACGGCGCCAAGGACGCGATCAGGATGCTCGGCGGCCAGGCGGAGTGTGTAACCGGCCCCCATCGACAGGCCTGCCACGACCGCACGGTCCGTGCTGGTCGCGTCGAGGACCGCGAGCGCGTCTGCCACGTACTCGGTGTCCGCGTATGCGGCGCTTTCCCGTGGGCGGTCCGACCGTCCGTTGCCGCGGCCATCGAACGTGACGACGCGGAACAGCCGCGCCAAGTACGGGATCTGGAGCTTCCAGTGGCGGGAGTGGAACAGGGACCACGTCGGCATCAGCAGCACGGTCGGGGCACCGTTCCCGTAGCGCTCCCAGAACACCCGGACGCCGTCGCGCTCGACGAAACCCGTCTGATCGGGTTGGCGGGCTCGGGTCGTTTCGACCCGTGGACGGTCAGGCGCGAGGACCGTGGCCATCCGCCCACCGCCAAAGGGCGTTGATGATCCGCCAACCGTCGGACGTCTCGATCAGGTGGAGCAGGTCGACGTAGTGATCGGTGAACACGTTGACGCTCGCGATGCCGCCGCCTACCTCCGCGACACGGATATCGAGTCTGCTCCCCGCGCGTGGCCGCCCAGCGCCGGCAGCCGCGCCGGCGATCATCTCGTCGGCCGTCGTCTCATCGACCGTGGGCGTCCGGTCTCGGTCCTGGGCGAACGCCCTCTTGGCCAGCGACGGATGGACCGCCCGAGCCATCCGGTCACCGTCGCCGGTGAACCAGCCCTCGCAGTAGTCCCGCACGCATCCCTCGATGGCGGCGATGTCGGCGGGGGAGGGTGGCGGGGAGACCGGCGCGACCCAGGCTTCCTCGAAGATCGTCATGCGGGCACCGTTCCTTCGCTGATCCGTCGCAGCAACTTGCCGACCTTCCGAAGCGCCGAGCGCATCGGGAGCGAGTCTTCGCTGACACCGAGCAGGATCAGTTCCTCTGCCCCGATGAACGGCGTGCCCATCAGCGCCGCGATCTCACCCGGCGTGAACTCGCCGAAATCGGCGCCGCGCTCCACCTCGCGTTCCGCGACCTCCTCGAGGAGGCCATACCAGCCGGCCATCATGCCGCGGACGGCGCCGGCGACCTCCGGATCGGACCAACCGGCCGCGATCATCTCCTGCAGGATCCGGACGTAGCCTGACTCGATGTCGACATCGAGGAAGTCGCAGGCGCGTTCCCAGCGGACCCAGAGTGGCTGGGGCTCATCGAACATCTCGCGCTGACGCTCGAGGAGTCGGACGTTCTCCGCCTCGAGGACGGCGAGGATGAGTTGCCGTTTGGAGCCGAAGTGATAGTGGATCTGGCTGAGGGGGACGCCGGCCGCCTCAGCGACGGCGCGGGTCGACAGGTTGGCGTACCCGTCCGTGAGGAGACAGGCACGGGCAGCGGCAAGGATCGTCGACCGCGTGTCCGCGGTCGCCTGCTCGCGACGTTCAGCCCGAGATCCGGTACCGCCCGCCTTGGCATCGGCCATCCGCCGAGCATACGGCGCCTCGCTCACGCAGCGACGACGTAGACGGCGGCCAGCACGAGCACGACCCCCAGGGGATGCGTCAGGCGGCGACCGTTCGGGACGTTCTTCTCGATGGCGGTCAGAGCCCCGAGGACCAGCATCAGGACGAGGCTGCCTACGCCGACACCGAACATCACCAGCATCAGCGACCAGCAACAGCCCACGCAGAACGCGCCGTGGGCGATGCCCATTCCGAATGATTCGCGGCGTTCGGACGTGCCACGCCAGCGGTTGGCAACGAAACCGAGCGGACTCCGGCACTCGTCGAGACATCGGTCACGGATCGGGCTGAACTGCCACAGACCGGCAGCGAGCAACGTGGTCCCAAGGATGAGCTGTGGATGCTCGGCGAGCCAGGGGAGGGCATCGACCGCTGCGTGGACGCCACGGTCGAGGATCCAGGCGGCGAGCCCGAAACCCGTCCACACGACGAGGTAGCCGAGGAGCAGCAACAGGACGAGCTGCTTCGGCGCGCGTCGCCGACGGACCAGCGCGCCGAACGTGAGGACGAGTGGGATGCTCGAGGGGAGCATCATCGCGACGATCATCAGCACCCAACCGATGCTGAACAACGCGGCCTCGACGGGGATCGGCCCGACCCCGCCTTGGTGGCCCAGGAATGCGCGATAGGGCGAGCCCTCCCACAACCAGAGGGACAGCCAGGCGACGACGGCGAGGGCCGCGAGCGAGCCGAGGAGGATCCGCCGATCACGGCGGCCGTCTCGCAGATGGGTCGGAGTGAACATCGGCGGATCGTCGATCAGTCCGGCGGCGTCGGCGCCGGTCAGGCCGCGAACTTGAAGTGGCCCTGCAGCGCGTTGTGACCCTCGAGGTCGACGCTCGGGATCCCGTGATTGGAGCCATCGCGCCGGTACTTGCTGGCCTTGCTCGCATAGACGGGCGACCCGGGGATCGTGCTGAACACGGTCTCGGCAAGCGTCGTCGGCTTGCCGGTCGCGCCGATGTACGGGTCCATCTCGGCCTCGACCAGCGAGCCGAGCACGAGCTTCCCCTTGCCGCCCTGGACCGTGAACGAGATCGGCGTCCGCTCGACCCCCACGACCTCTCCGATCAGGCCCGCGAGGTCGGCCACGGCGCCGCCGAGCTGCCCGGTGAACAGGCGGAGCAGGGCTCCCTGCTGCTCGTCGGTGGCGCGATCGTCGACGAAGACGACCGCTGTCCACGACTTCGGCTCGAGGATGTTGTTCGGGATATGCGCCGAGACGGCGATCGTGAGGCCGTCGACGGACACGCCCTCGACCGTGCCCCTGTCGATGCCCCAGGCGATCGTCGTGTCACAGGTCTTGTAGTCCGGGTTCTCACCGACCCAGCAGGGGCAGAGCACGTTGCACGTACAGACTTCCAGCAAGCGACCTTCGATCTCGTAGCTCATCGGTATCCCTCGCGATGGCGTGCTGGCCGGGCGTCTGCCGCGGCCTCGCGTCGGTCGATTCGGTCGACTGACCGATGTCGGTCGAACGACCGAACGATAACGCCGGACGAAGCGATGTCAAGAGGTGATCTGCGACCGGATCTCGCGGCCGTAGCGGTCCGCGGTTCGGCGGCGATGCATATCGGGGGACTCCGGCGAGCACATTGGTCGTTGATGCACCTTGCCTGCATCAACGACCGCCAGCCTTACCCGCCAGGCCTCGGAACGGTCTGCGGAAACCGCCGCTTATGCCGGCGAGCTGCAGCACGACGGAGATCGCGCCCGGAGGCGGAGGAATGTGCACCAGCCGGAACGCGCATGGGCGCGGCCGTCGCGCACGCCCCGCGATCGCGGTTCGCGCAGGGGCCACCTGCTACGATCGAACCCTTAGTCATCCCGCGCGGCCATGCCACGGTCGCGTATCAGCGGAGATCCCTTTCGTGACCAGCACCCCGGTCGACACGGACGACGTCGCCCCTTCCGTTCGTGACCTCGACACGATCGTGTCGCTGTCGAAGCGGCGCGGCTTCATCTATCCCTCATCCGAGATCTACGGCGGGATCAACGCCGTCTGGGATTACGGGCCGCTGGGCGTCGAGCTCAAGAAGAACGTCAAACGGGCGTGGTGGCGGTCGATGGTCCAGGAGCGCGACGACATCGTCGGGCTCGACGCCGGGATCCTCATGCACCCACAGGTGTGGGTCACGTCGGGGCACGTCGGCTCGTTCAGCGATCCACTCGTCGAATGCGAGACCGACCATCGACGCTTCCGACTCGACGAGCTGCCCGGGACGGACGGGTTGTCGGCGACCGATCTCCGCGATCCCGAGATCGTCCAGAAGCTCGGGCTTCGCTGTCCCGTCGATGGCGGCCCGCTCTCGCCACCGCGGCGCTTCAACCTCATGTTCAAGACGTTCATGGGGCCCGTAGAGGAAGACGCGTCGGTGATCTACCTGCGTCCGGAGACGGCCCAGGGCTCGTACGTCAACTTCAAGAACGTCCTCCAGTCGTCGCGCAAGAAGCTGCCGTTCGGGATCGCCCAGATCGGCAAGTCGTTCCGTAACGAGATCTCGCCCGGCAACTTCGTGTTCCGGATGCGCGAGTTCGAGCAGATGGAGATGCAGTACTTCGTGCGCCCGGAGGCGGAGGCGGCCGCGGCGTTCGAGCAGTGGTTGCCTGCTCGGCGCGAGTGGTACGAGCGGTATGGCGTGACGCCCGCGCGGCTCCGCCTTCGCGAGCATGCCCCCGACGAGCTGGCGCACTACGCGAAGAAGGCCGTCGACGTCGAGTACCGGTTCCCGTTCGGCTGGAAGGAGCTCGAGGGCGTCCACAATCGCGGAGACTTCGACCTGTCGCGACACTCGGAGGCGAGTGGCGAGAACCTCGAGTACTTCGACCAGGCCACGGGCGAGCACTTGATCCCATGGATCGTCGAGACCGCCGCCGGCGCCGATCGTGCCGCCTTCACGTTCCTCATCGATGCATATCGCGAAGAGGAGGTCCGCGGGGAGACGCGCGTGTCGCTTGCCCTCCATCCCGAGCTCGCTCCGTACAAGGTCGCCGTCCTGCCGCTACTCAAGAAGCGGCCGGAGATCGTCGAGCTGTGCCACCGGATCAAGGCCGACCTCCAGAAGCACGTCATGGCGGTCTATGACGACACCGCTGCGATCGGGAAGCTGTATCGACGCCAGGACGAGATCGGTACGCCGTGGTGTGTCACGGTCGACGTCGACTCGCTCGAGGACGGTGCGGTGACGGTCCGGGATCGCGACTCGATGACCCAGGAACGGATCCCGGTCGAAGGCGTCACGAAGCTCATCCTCGATCGTCTCGAGGCCGCGCGGATCGGTGCGCGCTAGCCTCGGCGGGGAGCAGGGCGCAACGGACCCGACCGGGCCCGG
>JBKPMM010000082.1:0-7475 GCA_046732155.1 Chloroflexota bacterium
CCCGAATGGAAGCACCTGTCGCAGAGCGACCTTCCCTATGGGCTGACCGGTGGCAGTGCGTTGGTCACCGGGCCGAATGCGGTGGTCGTGGGCGGCCAGACGACGGACGGAGTCGTCCAGACGAGCCTTCGCGCGAACACCGCCCCACAGGCGCCGTTCTTCCAGCTGGGTCCGTTCGGCGCGACCGTGCCGGCGCTCAAGATCGACGGTGAGATCGGCCAGCAGCTCGGCTACCTGAACGCTGCTGGCGCCGGGACGCTGGACTTCGTGATCCTGCTGCTCATCGGCTGGGCGTTCGCGCACAAGGAGCAGGCACGCTCGATCGTGTCGCGCGTGGTCCGTCGACCCAGGGGCCGCTCGTCTAGCGCCTGACCGGCCGGCCTCGGTCAAGATCAGCGATCAGGCGGGAAGGTCTCCCTCGCCCGGTTCGGGCATCCCACGCTTCACAGGGAGACCCTGGCGCTCCCACGCGTCCATACCGCCGGCGACGTTGACGACGTCCGTGCGCCCCGATCTTGCGAGGAACCCGGTGACCGCCGACGAGCGGCTGCCGCTGTGGCACACGATCATGAGCGGCCGGTCGGCCGGCAGTTCCCCGATCCGTGTCGCGAGGCTCGACATGGGCATGAGCACCGCGCCCGGCGCGCGCACCTCCGCGAACTCGTGTTGCTCCCGGACGTCGACGAGAAGGGGCCCATCCGGGTCCTCCCGCTGCCGACGTTCGGCCTCCTTGACGTCGATCGATCCGATGCCCGGTCCCATGCTCATCGTCTCCTCCATCCGATCGCTATCGGCGTGCCGAGCCGTGTCACTCCGCTCAGTCGCGCGTCGATCGCGGCGAGCAACGATTCGACGTCGACATCGACGCCGGTGATCGCGCCACTCGCGCCGGATCGAAGTCGATCCCGCGCTCCCTCCAGATTGCGCCGGATACCCGCCGGATTGCCACGCACCCCGTGGACGTCGGCAGCCGCGACCTTGATCAGGCCCTGGATGAGGTTGCGCTCCTTAAGGTCGGCCGTGCCCATCCAGGCCGGCTCCATCAGTTCGTGCGCCTCGAAGAAGTCGCCTGCGTCGTACGCCTCGAGGCCCGCGACCACGGCCGCGACGCGATCGGCATCCGGGAGCGGCCGGTACGCCTTCGCCCGACCGTCTTCGCCGACGACGACCTGGCGATCGGTCATGTCAGTTCGGTCAGCGGCCGCCGCGACCCGAACCCGGTATCGAGCTCGTGCCAGTACCCTACCTGCTCCTCACCGAGCTCCCAGCACAGCCACACCTGCCGACCGCTGACCAGCGCGGGGAAGTCGATCAGCCCCCGTTCGATGTCACGGAGCGTGATCCCGAGCGCGTCGATGCGCGCGACTGCGGCCGCCATCTGATCGACGATGCCCTGCATCCGCAGCCGGATCCGCTGCGCCTCCTCGGGGTCGAGGTCGGGTCCGCCGCCCGTCGCCGAGGCGTGCGCCGCAAGCGTCCGATCGCGCAACCGGATCAACTCCGCTCGCTGGTCGGCCAGGGTCGCGAGGAGCGGCCCGACCTCTTCGAGGGCCGTGTTCGCGCCGTCGATATCGAAGAACGTCGTCACGTCGGTGATTCTAGCCCGGCCGGTCGGCGAAGCCCTTCGCGGGGCCTCGTGAGGACGTCGCGGTCGCGTACCATCCGACCCGAGGAGGAGCGTCCTTGGACCTGGGTCTCGACGGTGCACGCGCGCTGATCGGCGGAGGATCGAGCGGGCTCGGTCTGGCCGTGGGAACGGCCCTGAGCGGCGAGGGCGCTCGAGTCGCCTTGGTCGCGCGTCCGTCAGATCGGCTCGAGGCCGCGGCCTCGGCGGTCGATGGCTCGGTCGCGGTCGGCGCGGACCTCGAGAGCATCGACGGGCCGGCGTCGGCGGTCCAACAGGCGGTCGAGACGTTCGGGGGACTTGACGCCGTGCTGGTCAATTCCGGTGGTCCGCCGCCGGGGGCATTCGATGCCCTCGACGAGGCGACGTGGGAGCGCGCGATCCAGGGGACGCTGCTCGGCACCGTCCGGCTGATCCGTGCGGCATTGCCGCACCTCCGGCACAGCGATCGCCCGGCCATCCTTGTGATCCTGTCGTCCTCGGCGCGCGAGCCGATCCCCGGCTTGACGGCATCCAACACGATCCGCCCGGGTCTCGCTGGGCTCATCAAGTCGCTGAGCGCCGAGATCGCCCCGATCCGGATCAACGGCCTCACGCCGGGACGGTTCCTCACCCCGCGAAACATCGAGGTCGAGGAGAACACGTCGAAACGGACGGGGCAGACCACCGAGGAGGTCCGCGCTGGAACGGTCGCGCGCATCCCGCTCGGACGTCTCGGCGATCCTGCCGAGCTCGGCCGCGTCGGGGCGTTCCTGTTGTCGCCCGCGGCGTCATACGTGACGGGCGCGATCATCCCCGTCGATGGCGGCATGGTGAAGGCACTCCCGTGAACGAGGCACGTCCCTGATGCGCCGCGTCTTCCTCTGGGCCGCGAAGAACACGTGGCTCAAGGAGCACCTGCCGAACTTCCCGTTCATGCAGCGCGCCGTGCGACGGTTCATGCCTGGCGAAACGCTGGAGTCGGCGCTCGACGCCGCGTCCCCGCTGGAGGCCGCCGGCATCGGGTCGATGTACACGCGGCTCGGCGAGAACCTGACGAACCTCGCGGAGGCTGATGAGGTCGCGGACCACTACATCGGTGTGTTCGATGCGATCAAGGGGCGCGGCTACCGAGGGGAGGTGTCGGTCAAGCCGACGCAGATCGGACTCGACCTCGACCCCGAGCGGACGCTCGCCCATCTGCGTCGGCTCGCCAGCAAGGCCGAGGAGATCGGGTCGTACCTCTGGATCGACATGGAGGGCAGCGACTACGTCGAGGCTACCGTCGCCCTCTACGAGCAGCTCCGCGCGGATCACCCTCGGACTGGGATCTGCCTTCAGGCCTATCTCAAGCGCACGCCGTCCGATGTCGAACGCCTCCGTCCGCTCGATCCGGCCATCCGGCTCGTGAAGGGCGCCTACGATGAGTCACCCTCGATCGCGTACCGCGACAAGCGTCAGGTCGACGCGAGCTACCTGGCGATCGCCGTCGACATCCTCAAGACGGGTCGCGGGCGGCCGATCCGGCTGGGGCTCGGGACCCACGACGTCGCGTTGATCGAGCAGATCGCCGCGCAGGTCGAGCCGGCAGGTGTCCCGAAGGATGGGTTCGAGGTCGAGATGCTGTACGGGATCCGCTCGCGGGAGCAATATCGACTCGCCAAGGTCGGTTACCGGGTCCAGACGCTGATCGCGTACGGCGAATACTGGTACCCCTGGTACATGCGTCGCCTGGCGGAACGCCCCGCCAATGTCGCGTTCGCGATCCGCTCACTGTTGCCATAGCCCTTCCATAGCCGCCCACTCGTAGCCGGCGAGCCGCCGCACAATCGGGGAGGTCCCGCGATGACCGTCTCGTCCGCCCGCCGGGTCGCGTCCCGGATGCAGACCATCGGCACCGAGGGTGCCTTCGCTGTCAGCGCCCGGGCGCGCGCCCTCGAGGCGCAGGGCCGCCCGATGATCCATCTCCAGATCGGCGAGCCGGATTTCGACACGCCCGCGCACGTCCGCGAGGCGGCCAAGCGAGCCCTCGACTCGGGCGCGACGCACTACGCGCCGTTCCCCGGCATCCCTGAGCTGCGCACGGCGATCGCCGAGGACGTGACCCACCGAAAGGGCTTCCCGGCCGACCCATCGCAGGTCTTCGTCACCGTCGGTGGCAAGGGCGTGATGCTCTACGCCATCCTCGGGTTGATCGATCCGGGCGACGAGGTGATCGTGCCCGACCCTGGATATCCGATCTACGAGTCGCTGACACGGTTCGTGGGTGCGACACCGGTCCCGATCCCGATCCGGATGGAGAACGAGTTCCGCCTCGACGTCGAGGAGCTCGCGGCTCTGATCACCCCGCGGACGCGGCTGCTGATCATCAACTCGCCGGCCAATCCGACCGGCGGCGTATTGACCCGCGCCGACCTGGAGCGGATCGCCGAGCTCGCCGAGGAGCACGACCTGTGGGTCATGGCCGACGAGATCTACGGCCGGATCCTGTACGACGGTGCAGAGCACATCTCGTTCGCGTCCCTGCCCGGCATGGCCGAGCGGACGATCGTGCTCGACGGCTTCTCGAAGACGTTCGCGATGACGGGCTGGCGCCTCGGGTACGCGGTCGTTCCGGAGTCGCTCAAGGAGGTCTACGGCGAGCTCGTGATCAACACGATCTCCTGTGCGCCGACGTTCGCCCAAGTCGGTGCCGTCGAGGCGCTCGTCGGGCCCCAGGACGACGTGGATGCGATGGTCGTCGAGTTCAAGGCACGGCGCGACCTGATCGTCGAAGGGCTCAACGAGATCAACGGGATCAAGTGCGCGACGCCGCTCGGCGCGTTCTACGCCTTTCCCGACATCTCGGGCACGGGGCTGACCGGAGCCGAGTTCGCCGAGCGCCTCCTGACAGAGGCCGATGTCTGCGTCCTGGCCGGCACCGCGTTCGGTGGCGTCGGCACGGAGCACATCCGGATCTCGTACGCCAATTCGCGCGCGAACCTGACCGAGGCCTTGAACCGGATCAGCCGGTTCGTCGCGGGTCTCGGTCGTGGCTGATCGACCGCGCGTCTTCGTCGCACGGCGCCTCCCCGATGAGGGGCTCGAGCTCGTCCGCACCGCATGCGACATGGATCTCTGGGATGGCGACCTACCGCCGCCACGGGACGAGTTGCTGCGACGCGTCGCGGGGGTCGATGGTGCGCTGACGCTGCTGACCGACAAGGTCGACGACGAGTTCCTCGACGCCGCCGGGCCGCAGCTCCGTGTCGTCAGCAACTACGCCGTCGGTTTCGACAACGTCGATGTCGGGGCGTGCGCCCGTCGAGGCGTGAAGGTCGGGAACACGCCGGGCGTCCTGACCGACACGACCGCCGACCTCGCCTTTGCTTTGCTGATGGCTGCCGCGCGCCGCTTGCCCGAAGGCGACAGGTTCGTCCGCGACGGCAAGTGGAAGACGTGGGGTCCGCTGCTCCTGCTCGGGCCTGACGTTCACGGCGCGACCATCGGGATCGTCGGCTTCGGGCGGATCGGCCAGGCTGTCGCCCGGCGCGCCCAGGGCTTCGGGATGGAGATCCTCTACCACGACCTCGAGCCGCTGCCGGCCTCCGTCAGCGACCCGCTCGGTGCGACGTACCTTCGGCTCGAGGAGCTCTTGCCGCGTGCGGACTTCGTGACGCTCCACGTCAACCTCTCTCCGGTGACGCGGCACCTGATCAATGAAAAGACGCTCGCCCTGATGAAGCCGACCGCCATCCTCGTGAACACCTCGCGCGGTCCGGTCGTCGATCAAGTCGCCCTCGCGTCGGCGCTCCGGGATGGGGTGATCTCGGCGGCCGCGCTCGATGTCACCGATCCCGAGCCTATCCCGATGGACGATCCGCTCGTCGGCATGGACAACTGCCTGATCGTCCCGCACATCGCGTCGGCATCGCGGGCGACTCGGGGGAAGATGGCCGAGATGGCTGCGGCGAACCTGATCGCTGGTGTCCGTGGCGAGTCGTTGCCGACCGAGGTGCCGCCGCCGGCGTGACCCTCGACGGATGCGTTCGGGTCGGGGCATGGTTCGGCAGGGAACGGCGGCGTGATGACGACACGGCACTACCCCGCGGATCCGACTGTCGTTGCGGACTGGGCACGGCAGCACGAACAGGTCGTTGCAAGACCGTTCCTCCGCGGAACGGCGTAGCTCCGTCGCTGTGAGCTCTTGCCTTCACGTGTTGGTCATGGGCGTCGCCGGCAGCGGCAAGTCGACGGTCGCGGCGGCGCTCGCGGATCTTCTGGGGCTCGAGATGATCGAGGGCGACGCCCTGCATCCGGCGGCGAACGTCGAGAAGATGCGCCACGGGGTCGCGCTCACCGACGAGGATCGCCGGCCGTGGCTCGCCTCCCTCGCGGATCTCCTTGCCGATCGGCACGCGCAAGGTCGCGGCACGGTCCTCGCTTGTTCGGCGCTTCGACGGGCATATCGCGATGCGCTTCGTGCCGCCGTGCCTCCGGACGAGACGTTCATCGTCGAGCTCGCGGCAGACGCGACGACGTTGCGAGCACGGATGGTGCACCGCCCGGGTCATTTCATGCCCGTCGATCTGCTCGGTTCGCAGCTCGCGACACTCGAGGACATCGGTGGCGGCGAGGTCGGTGTCGTCATCGATGCCGGCGCGCCGCTCGATGTCGTGGTCAGCCAGGCGATCACGGCGATCGACGCGTGGGTCGCCTCCAAGCGATAGACGGGCGCAAGCCGCTACCGGACGAGGGTACTGACAACCGGCCCGCATCGCGGCGGATGCTGGCACGGACCGAAACCGTCCGAGGACAGACCGATGGTCGTCCGTGTCCGTCGATCGACCGCCCTCATCGCGGTCGGAGCCCTCCTCGTCGCGGCCTGCGGATCGGACTCGAACGCATCACCGAACGCGGCCTCGCCGTCCCCGGCCGGCAGCGCGTCCTCCGCGACGTCACCCGCCCCGTCCGGAACGACGACCGCCGTCGCCGGCGCGGATGCCTGGGCGAACATCCCGCAGATCGTCGCGCAGGTGGAGCCGTCGGTGACATCGATCCTCCAGGACAACGGCGAAGGCAGCGGGGTCGTCTGGAACGCCGATGGGGTCGTCGTCACGAACAACCACGTCGTGGAAGGTCTCGACAAGGTCGTCGTCGTCTACGCCGACGGTAAGCGGGCGGACGGCAAGGTCCTCGCGACCGATCCGCTTAGCGACCTGGCCGTCGTCCAGACCGACCGGAAGGATGCACCGCCGGCGACGTTCGCGACGGCCGTACCGCCGGTGGGGAGCCTGGCCATCGCGCTCGGCAACCCACTCGGCTTCGAGAACAGTGCGACCGCGGGGATCATCTCCGGCAGCCACCGCGCGATACCAGGTGCTGCGAGTCAGGCGCCCGGACTGGTCGATCTCGTCCAGACCGACGCAGCGATCTCACCCGGCAACTCGGGTGGCGCGCTGGTCGGTTCCGACACGAAGGTCATCGGCGTCAACGTCGCCTACATCCCGCCGTCCGCAGGCTCGGTGTCGATCGGCTTCGCCATCCCGGCACCGACCGTGACCGATGTCGTCGACCAGCTCCTGAAGAACGGCCGTGCCCAGCACGCGTACCTCGGCGTGCTCCCGGAACCGCTGACACCCGAGATCGTCGAGCAGTTCGGGATCCCGGTGTCGGAGGGCGCACTCGTCGTCGAGGTCCCGAAGGGAAGCCCTGCGGACAAGGCGGGCATTCAGCCCGGCGACGTGATCACCGGCATCGACGATGCGCCCGTTTCGACGGTCGAGGACCTGCTCGGCGCGCTGCGTCAGCACAAGCCCGGTGACAAGGTCTCGGTCAAGGTCGTGCGCGACGGGAAAGAGCAGACGATCGACGTCACGGTCGGCGACTTCCC
>JBKPMM010000083.1:0-6221 GCA_046732155.1 Chloroflexota bacterium
CGCCGATCGCAGCCCACGGCACGCTGTAGGTCACGGGCGACAGCCCGAGGAGGGTCGCCGTGAACCAGACGATGCCGAGCGAGGACACGGCCGCGAGGACCGACAGCAGGCGCGGCACCGGGACACGCTGGCCGCTGGTAGCGCTGCGGCCCTTCGGCGTGACCTTGAACTTCGATGCGCGGCCGGGTGCGAGGACCGCGAGTGTCGCCGGTAGCACGGCGGGCATGCGGATGAACTCGAACAGGATCGATAGGATCGGCGGGTACTGGCCACGCGAGAGGGCCCGCATCGCGATGGCCTGGATCACGAGCGTGGCCAAGAAGACCGGCACGAAGACCTGGCCGGGGGCGTCGATCGGCACCGCTCCCGTGGCGACGACCGCGAGCGGGATCAGGATGTACGTCAGCGTCCGCCAGCTGTCGAACCAGCCGAACAGCGTCGTGGCGAAGGCAAGCCGCTGGCCTATCGTCAGGCCCGACGACGTCAACGGGTTCTCACGGCGCAGCACCTGCATCGCACCGATGGCCCAGCGGTTGCGCTGGAGCAGGTAGCCCGACGCGTCGTCCGGCGCAAGTCCGCGGGCGAGGACCTCGTTGTGATACGCGCCTGTCCAGCCCTTGCGGTACATCCGGATCGTGGTGTGGATGTCCTCGGTCACGCTGTCGGTGCTGACACCACCGACCGACCGGATCGCCTCGACCCGGATCATCGCGCACGTGCCGCACCAGAACGGTGCGCTCCAGCGGTTCTTCGCGGGCGCGATGACGCGGTAGAAGACGGCCTCCTCGTTGAACACCCGGCCGTTCCGCTGGCGCTGGTGCTCGAACGATTCGAGGTTGTAGAAGTCCTGCGGCGACTGGACGAACGCGAGCTTCGGGTCGTCGAAGTACGGCAGGAGCGCAGTCAAGAAGCGGGCGGTCGGCACGTGGTCGGCGTCGAGGACGCCGATGATGTCGGCGTCGATCTGCGATAGGGCGTGATTGAGGTTGCCGGCCTTGGCGTGCTCGTTGGTCGGCCGCGTCAGGTAGTGAGCACCGAGCGTCTCAGCCAGTTCGCGGATGTCATCGCGGCGCCCGTCATCGAGCACCCACGTCTCGTGCTTCGGCTTGAGCGCGACGGCGGCTGAGATCGTCGGCAGCAGCACGTCGGCTGGCTCGTTGTAGGTCGGGATGAGCACGGCCACGCGCTGACGTCGACGGGTCGACGAGGCGGCCGGCGGGGTGACCCCATCTACGTCCCAAAGGGCGATCGCGTAGAGCACCAGTCCGATCGCGTTATGCACCTCGGCGACGAACAGTGGGATCGCCACCCACCACCAATCGAGGGCGATCGTGCTCGTCAGGCGCCAGGCGAGATAGGCCGCGGTGACGATGATCGCGAACAGCGCGGTCGCGCGGATGAAGGTCTTGCGGCGAGGCGATTCAGGCGGCGGTAGCGACCCGTCACGAAAGACCGTCGCACCCAGCCCGACCTCGCCCCCGGGGCCAGTGGCATGCATGACCGGACCGTATGGATGCAGACCCCACTGCAGCCATCACGCCGGGGGGCCAGTCCGGTCCAGCCGAAAGTCCTGTCGACCCCCGCTCGAGGGGCGGTCGGGCGGGCGGGCGTCAGCCCCGCGGAACGGACGCTACGCGTGGATCGCTGTAGCCGTGACTGGCGATCTCGCGCGCGCGGTCGCGGTAGGCCGCCGTCGCCGGTGGCGTCGCGGCCCGGAAGCCGTCGACCATCCGGTTGTACATCGAGAACGCGGCCGCGATGAGTACCGCGAGCTGGACATCGGCGTCGGTCGCACCGGCCTCGTGAGCGGCAGCGACATCGTCGTCGGTGAGAGCGAGCGCGTCCCGGCGGACCGTCCGAGCGATATGCAGGAGCGCTGACATCTTCCGACCGAGCCCGTCCGAGGAGCCGAGCTTGATCGTGTCGATCAGCCCGATCCGCTCCGTCGCGCCGTTCGCCTCGAGCAGCGCGGTCGCGAAGGCGCCGTGGGAATCCATGCAATAGAAGCAGTCGTTCCCCGCGGAGACCGCCGTCGCGAGCATCTCGCGTTCTGCGCGTTCGAGCGTCGTGCCCGGAAAGTCGTTGACCAGCAGCTCATCGGCGAGTCCGCGGAGATGGATGCCGAGGTTCGGCGTGAGGCGGATCGCGGCCAGGATCCCGGGCGCCTCGGGCAGACCGCCGACCAGGATCGGTTGCTGCGAACGAGCGAGCCGTTCGTCGTCACGTGCCATCGGTGACGTTCTCCCTGGGGGTCGAGGTGGACGCGTGCAGTATCACGGACATCGGCGCATCGCGCGCTCCTCCGCCGACCGGATGCAGGCGCTAGACTTCGCGCGACCCCATGCGTCCCCCGCGGTAGGTCCCCGCCGCGGCTTCCGTCATCTCGAACAGGTGGTGCCCATGAAGGTCGGTGTCGCCAAGGAGACCGCGCCCGGAGAGCGGCGCGTCGCCCTGGTACCCGAAGCGCTCGGCCGACTGCAACAGGCCGGGCTGGAGATCCTCGTCGAATCAGGCGCGGGCGCAGGCTCCGCGATCCCCGACAGCGCGTACACGGACGCCGGCGCGACCGTCGTGTCGACCGATGCGCTGTACGAGCAGTCCGACGCGGTACTGCGGGTGGCCAAGCCGTCCGAGGCCGAGGCCGCGAAGCTCCGCAAGGGCCAGGCGGTCCTCGGGCTGCTGGCTCCGCTCATCGATCCCGGGCTCGCCAAGACGCTCGCCGCTGGTGGCGTTACTGCGATCAGCCTCGACGCGATCCCGCGCACGTTGTCACGCGCGCAATCGATGGACGCGTTGAGCAGCCAGGCGAACGTCGGCGGTTACAAGGCCGTCTTGATCGCAGCGAACGCGTATGGCCGCTACTTCCCGCTCCTGACGACAGCGGCCGGTACCGCCAAACCGGCGAACGTGCTGATCCTGGGCATCGGCGTCGCCGGGCTCCAGGCGATCGGCACCGCGAAGCGGCTGGGCGCCGTCGTGAAGGCGTACGACGTCCGGCCTGAGACTCGCGAGCAGGCCGAAAGCCTCGGTGCACAGTTCGTGAAGCTCAAGACGACCATCGATGCGACCGGGGCCGGCGGGTACGCCCGCGAGCTGACGCCGGAGGAACGCACCGCCCAGCAGGCGGAACTCAATGAGGTCATCGGCGGCATGGATGTCGTGATCACCACGGCCCAGGTCCCGGGACGCAAGCCCCCGGTGCTCGTCACGGCCGAGGCGGTCGGCAAGATGAAGCCCGGATCCGTCCTCGTGGACATGGCGGCGAGCGCGCTCGGTGGGAACGTCGAGCCGTCACAGCCGGGGCAGACCGTGACGACGCCGAACGGCGTGACGATCATCGCGCCGGAGAATCTGCCGGCCTCGATGCCGGCCGGTGCCTCCGCCTTCTACGCTCGGAACATCTCGGCGCTACTGCTGGGGATGGTCAAAGATGGCGCGCTGAACCTCGACTTCGAGGACGAGGTGACCAAGGCGACCGTCATCACGAAGGACGGCGAGGTCATCTCGGAACCCGTCAAGAAACTGCTCGAACCCGGAGGCCAGGCATGACCCCCGATGAGATCGACGCCCTTATCACGTCGCTCACGATCTTCACACTGGCGATCCTCGTCGGGTTCGCCGTCATCAGCAAAGTCCCCGCGACCCTACATACGCCGTTGATGTCGGGGGCCAACTCGATCCATGGGATCGTCCTCGTCGGCGCGATGCTGATCGCAGCCGAAGCCTCCGGAGGTGTCAGCCAGCTGATCTCGCTCGTCGCCGTCGCGTTCGCAGCGATGAACGTGGTCGGCGGGTACGTGGTCACGGACCGGATGCTCCAGATGTTCCGCAAGAAGCCGACGGTGCCGAAGCCCGCCCCCGACGGGACGGAGGCCGGCCGTGACGCGGAGGCGGCCTCGTGACCACGCTCGAAGCGATCGAGATCCTCGTTCGCATCTGCTGGCTCATCGGCGCGGTCGCGTTCGTCATCGGGCTGGCGCGGATGAACTCGCCGGCCACGGCACGGAACGGCAACCTGGTGTCGGCCGCCGGTATGGTCATCGCCATCGGTGCGACGGCCGTCCTGATCCTCGCCCGTCAGCTCCTCGATCCCGAGAGCTTCGGTATCCGTTTCTCGACGTGGGCGCTGATCATCGGCGGGATCATCATCGGCGGCGGCCTCGGGCTCTATGCCGCGAGGACCGTGAAGATGACCGCGATGCCGCAGCTGGTGTCGCTGTTCAACGCGGTCGGCGGCGGCGCGGCGGCCCTTATCGCGATCGATGACTACCTGCGGCTGCTCGACGTCGGCACCGTACGGATCGACACGCACGTCTTCATCGTGCTCGACATCATCATCGGCTCGATCACGTTCACCGGGTCGCTCATCGCGTCGGGGAAGCTCCAGGGGCTGATTCCCGGCAAGCCGATCCTCATCCCGGGCGGGCGGCTCGTGACACTCGCCCTCGCCGCGGTGACGGTGATCGCAGCGGCCATCCTGTTCGTCACCGGCACGCCCAGCCTGCCGCTGTTCCTGTTGATCCTCGCTGCGGCGCTGGTGTTCGGCGTGACGATGACCCTGCCGATCGGTGGCGCCGACATGCCGGTCGTCATCAGCCTCTTGAACTCGTTCACCGGTACGGCCGTCGCGATGGCCGGTTTCGTGATCGAAAACCCGGTACTCATCATCGCCGGTGCGCTCGTCGGCGCATCGGGCGCGATCCTCACGAAGCTGATGGCCGACGCGATGAATCGCTCGGTCATCAACATCATGATCGGCGGCTTCGGGGGTGGCGACGAGGTCGCCGGGGCGGCTGGCGCGGAGGGCGGCAGCGTCCGTTCGATCAGCGCCGACGATGCGGCCATCCAGCTGGCATACGCACAGAATGTGATCGTCGTTCCGGGTTACGGACTGGCCGTCGCCCAGGCACAGCACGCGGTTCGCGAGCTGGCGGATCTGCTCGAAGAGCGCGGCGTCGATGTGAAGTACGCGATCCATCCGGTCGCCGGACGGATGCCAGGCCACATGAACGTGCTTCTCGCCGAGGCGAACGTCCCGTATCCACAGCTCAAGGAGATGGACGACATCAACCCCGAGTTCGAGCGAGCCGACGTCGCGTTGGTCATCGGTGCGAATGACGTCACCAACCCCGCCGCGCGCCGGTCGGGGACGCCCGTGTCTGGGATGCCGATCCTGGACGTCGACAAGGCGAAGTCGATCATCGTGGTGAAGCGCTCGATGGGTCGTGGCTATGCCGGCATCGACAACGAGCTCTACACGAACGAGAAGACCGGGATGCTGTTCGCAGACGCGAAGGAGGGTCTCGCCTCGCTGACCGCTGCGGTCAAGGCGCTCTAGCAAAGGGGCGGGCGGGGGCGCCGTCGCGGGCGCCCCGGCGTGAGTCTCGTCAGATGCTCGTGGGCGAGTCGGCAGCAAGGATCCGTGGTCGCACCGCGCCGCCGGCCGATTCCTGTCAGATGCTCGTGGGGCGAGTCGATTGAGAGAATCTTTGGTCGCGCCGCGCAGGCGGCCGATTCCTGTCAGATGCTCGTGGGGCGAGCCAACGACAACAATCCGACTGGGTAGGTTCCCGCGGGGTGCATCCATATGCAGCGCTCGCGTACGCGACGTGCGTGGAAGGATTGAGTCCTGTGCATATTGATGCCAGCGGCTGGATATCCACCCGGTCCACTCCGTCGAATGCTCGTCAGGACGAACAAATGACGGAAATCCCCCGCGGCAGGTCGGCAACTCGCCCGGGGCAGATCGGGACGCCCCGCAGGTCGGCAACTCCCCGGGGAGATCGGGACTTACGGGGACCGGGCCGCGGCAGGTCGGGACTGACCGGGGGGACCTCGGGACTCCGCCGGGGGAGCTCGGCAACTCGCCTGCGGCAGGTCGGCAACTCGCCCGGGGCAGGTCGGGACTGCCCGGGGGACCTCGGGACTCCGCGCGCCAAGTCGGCGACTCGCCCGCGGCAAGTCTGCGAGTCACCCGTGGCGTCCTCGAGACTCCGCGCTGGGGGCTCGGGGACCCGCACGCCGGCCGCGAACGCGCCCCGACAGCTACCCCGGCGTGGCCCGCCGCTGCAGCTAGGCGGATGGCACCACCGCGGCGGTCTGGGGCACGACCGTGGCGTCAGCGACCTCGAGCGGCGCGAGCGTCCCGAGCGATTCCGCGACCACGATCGCGTCATCACCTGGCTGCAGGATGAACGCGGTGTCTGGATTGACGAACGAGT
>JBKPMM010000084.1:0-2886 GCA_046732155.1 Chloroflexota bacterium
GTGTGGAGGCGGGACGCGAGGTCGTCGAGCAGATGATCGGCGAGGCCGGTGTGCCGCCGATCGTCGAGCACAACGCTCGCATGGCGGGGACCGACGAGGCCGGCTACATGACCGAGAGCCCGGGCTTCAGCTCCTTCGTGCTCGACGACGGCGTGGTGTACCACACGTACTCGACCACCTGGCGCGGCCTCGAGTTCCTGATGGGCTACTACCCGATCCTGGATCACGCGCCGAAGGGTCGCGACGAGGGCCCGGACTGGCAGCTATGGCTCCGGCGCCACGACGAGTACTGACCCCGCGCCAGCACCTGATTCGCGGGACTTCTGAGTACGACAATGTTCGCTGACAGCCTCTCGGACCGGTGGAGCGCGCGTGCGACGCAGCGATCTCGGCGTCACCGGAACCATCCTCGCGGCGAAGGCGGGCAACGGAGTCGATGTCGATCGAGTCCTCGCTTCCTTCGATTTCGGACCGCCCGAGACCGGGAATGACGGGTGGTTCATCAGCGCGCAGCGGCCAGACGTCGATGCGGCGGCGGACCACTTCGGTGACCTGATAAGCGCCCTTGGCGGCCCAGCGATCGTCGTCCGTGTGCTTCGGGACGATTGGGCCTATCTCATCGCTTCCGCGCCGGGCTCGGAATCGATCGCGATGGTCATGACGCCCAACGCGTTGCGCAACGAGGTCGGACTGCCGGGTCTCGAGAACGGCGCGGCGCCGAAGGGTGACGGCGGCCGTCGGCGTAAGCCGCGATCAGTCGATCACGGACGACGACGACGACGCCGCTGACGCACGCCGATCACCGATCGCCCAGCAGCGAGCCTCAGATCCGAACCGTGAACAGGTTCCACTCGCCCGGCACGCCCTTCAGCTCGTAGGTGCCGCGGCCGTCGAACTCGAGGCCGGACCCCACGACGAGGTCCTTGACCGTGCTCGAGACCAGGATCTCGCCGGCCCCGGCGAGCGCCGCGATCCGCGCTCCGATGTGCACCGCAAGCCCGGCGATGTCGTCGGGTTGAAGCTCGATCTCGCCGGTGTGGAGTCCGGCCCGGATCGACAGCCCTAGCTCTGACAGGTCGTCGCGGATCGCGGCAGTGCATCGGACGGCACGGGCCGGACCATCGAAGGTGGCGAGCAGTCCGTCGCCGGTCGACTTCACGACTCGCCCACCCGCCCGCTCGACGTGGCGCTGGGCGATCGCGTCGTGCTCCGCGAGCAGGCGCCGCCATGCGCCATCTCCGCGCTCGGCCGCGATGCGGGTCGAGTCGACGATGTCGGTGAACAGCACGGTGGCCAACGCCCGGCGTGGCGTCGGCACCGGTCGTGTGCCCGTTACGAACTGCTGGATCTCGTCGATGATGGCGTCCCGATCCCCCGCCCAGATGAGGTTGTCGACGCCCGGCAGCTCGACGTAAACGGCACCCGGGATGTGGTCCGCCAGGTAGCGCCCGTGCTCGACGCGGAAGCCGGTCGCTTCGGCACGGTGGATGACGAGCGTCGGCACGCGGATGGCCGGCAGAACTTCGCGGACGTCGCTCTCGTAGATCAGGTGGACGGTCGCAACGGTCATCCCGGGGCTGGCCGCCTGGCGCTCGTAGCGCGCCCAAGCTCGCCGTAGTCGGTCGTCCTGGACCTCGCTCGGGGCGAACAGGTTGAGCATGAGGCCGTAGCCCATGAACTGGTCGATGGCTTCGAGCGTTTGCGGGATCTCCTCGATCGGTGCCCCGAACGGGTAACCGTCGGCCGCGCTGAACCGAGCGAAGCAGTCGACGAGGACGAGGCTGGCGACGCGCTCCGGATGGGCCGCGGCATAGGTGGCGGCCATGATCCCGCCGCCGATGTTGGCGACGACCACAGCCTTGTCGGCGCCGACCGCGTCGAGGACGATCGGGATGTCGTCCATCCACTCCTCGACCGTCGGGAGCTGGTTCGGCGCCAGTGGATCGGACAGCCCAGAGCCCCGCTTGTCGTACATGATCAGCCGGCCGAAGGACGCCAGGCGCTCGCGGATCTCGGCGAGCGGGGCGATGTCCCACTGCGCCTCAAGGTGGCCGAACCACTGGTCCAGCAACAGGATGTCGGGCGGTCCCTCGCCGAGAACCTGGTACGCGAGGTGCAGCCCGTCGTGGCGGGCGTAGTGCGTCTCGGGGATCACCCGCTACACGTTACGCCGCGTCTTTGGTCAGCATCAGGTCCGCCCGGTCCGCCGGATGCGTTCCAGCTCGCGGCGGAGACGCTTGCTCGGCCGGCCCTCCCCACGGACCGCCTTGATGCCCGGCGCGATCTCTCTGATGACCGGTGGTGGGCTGTTGTCGATGTAGCAGGTGGCCGCGTCTGGTGCGCCGACGCGATGTTCGATTGGCCGGACGACCTCGAGGATGCGCTCACGTTCCGCGATCCGTGCATGCACGACATCCCCCGCGCGAACCTTCGTCGATGGCTTGGCCGGATTGCCGTTGACTCGGACGTGCCCGCCATCGCACAGCTGCGTCGCCATCGGCCTCGTCTTGACGACGCGCACCGCGCACAACCATCGATCGATCCGCGTCTCGTCCGGCACCGTTTTGGTCTCACCAGCCTCCGTCGTGTCCGGTCGATGATGGCAGTTCGGCCGAGATGGTCGATTCGGGGGCGTGGCCCTCCCCTACCCCGAGCTTGCCAGCGGCGGTGACCGCCCAGCGGTCATCATTCAGCGATGGGAAAGACACGCAAGACCCAGACCGGCGATGCAACCGACGTTCTCACGACGCTGCCGGTCGCCATGACCGGCAGGGCAAGCCCCGCGAAGGCCGCCGTCGGCGACAAGCCGGTGTTCGACTACATCGGCAGCTTGCCGCAGCCGCAGCGCTCCATCGCCGAACGCGTCGATGCCCTGGCGGCAAGGAC
>JBKPMM010000085.1:0-4503 GCA_046732155.1 Chloroflexota bacterium
CTTCTACGACGGGCTGTTCAACCCGTATGGCCGCACCTGGGGTGTCATCGTCGCCAGGCATGGCTGCGGTTCGCCGAGTCCCTCGCCGACGTGCTTCCCGCTCCCGACGCCAGATGAAAGCGGTGTGATCCCATCGTTCGAGGTCCCGTCACCGTCAGGATCCGAGGTGGCCGCCGTGCCGTGCTCGCCGCCACCCCCGACCGCGACGCCGAGCGAAACGCCGACACCGACGCCGACCGATCAGGCGACGCCGACCCCCGAACCCACACCGGAGCCGACTCCGGAACCGACTCCCAAGCCGACGCCGGAGCCCACACCCGAGCCGACGCCCACTCCCACGGCGACCTGACGTCACGCGCTCGTCATCGAGCGGGTGCACGATGACCGCGTGAACCCTTCCACGCGCACTCGCGGACTAGCCGCGCTCGCGGGCATTGCCGCTGCAGCCCTTGGCCTCGGCGTGTCCGAGTTGATCGCCGGCGTCCTCCCGGGCGCGACCTCGCTGATCGATGCGGTCGGCCAGGTCGTGATCAACCTGCAGCCGGCAGGCGCGAAGGACCTCGTCGTCAGCATCTTCGGAACGAACGACAAGCTCGCGCTGGAGATCGTCGTCACGGCCGTGGCGCTCGCGCTCGGTGCCGTGCTCGGGATCCTCGCGACGCGTCGTTTCGTGTTCGCGGCCGCGGGCTTCGCGATCTTCGGGGTGATCGGCTTCATCGCCGCCCTGGGACAGCCGCTCGCGGACCCAGCCTTCGTCGCCGTCCAAGCCGCCGTCTCGACCGCGGTGGCGATCCAGACCCTGTCGTGGCTGCTCGGGCGGCTCGGTAGTACCGAGGCCCGGTCGACCACGACGGATCCGGCGCGGCGCTCCTTCCTGCTACGGACGACCGCGGTCGGGATCGGCGCGCTGGCCGCCGGAGCCTTCGGTCGAACGGTCATCGCATCGAGCACGAGCTCGCCGACCCCGTCGACGCCATTGCCGCCGCCGGTCGACGTCGTGCCGCCGCTTCCCGCCGAGGCCGACCTCGCACCGTCGACGCCCGGGTTGACGCCGATCGTCGTCCCGAACGACGACTTCTACCGCATCGACACAGCACTCCTCGTTCCGTCGCTCGACACCGCGACGTGGCAGCTCCGGATCCATGGCCTCGTCGAACGGGAGACGACGCTGACCTGGGATCAGCTGATCTCACAGCCCATGTTCGAGCAGTACTGCACGATCGCCTGCGTCAGCAACGAGGTCGGCGGGCACCTCGTCGGGAACACGAAGTGGACCGGCGTCCGGTTGCGTGACATCCTGGCGATGGCGGGTCCCACTGCGCAGGCGACGCAGCTTGTCGGGCGGTCGGTCGATGGCTGGACCGCCGGCATGCCGATGTCGTGGGTCATGGACCCTGCGCGTGAGCCGATGATCGCCGTCGAGATGGATGGGCAGCCGTTGCCACGACGCCACGGTTACCCAGCGCGCCTGATCGTCCCCGGTCTGTATGGCTACGTGTCGGCGACGAAGTGGCTCTGGGAGCTGGAACTGACGACGTGGGAGTCGTACGACGGCTACTGGGTCCCGCTCGGCTGGTCGAAGGAGGGCCCGATCCTGACCCAGTCACGCATCGATACGCCGACCGGCAACATCGCCGCTGGATCCGTCGCGATCGCCGGCGTCGCCTGGGCTCCGGACCGCGGTATCAGCAAGGTCGAGATCGGCATCGACGACACGTGGTACGACGCCCGCCTGTCCGCGCCGATCTCGGACGCGACGTGGGTCCAGTGGACCCACTCGTGGGATGCGACGCCCGGCCAGCATCGCCTCCAGGTCCGCGCCACCGACGGCACGGGCCAGGTCCAGGATGAGACCCGGTCCCGACCTGCGCCGGATGGCGCCCGCGGCTGGCACACCGTCGAGATCAACGTCGGCTGATCGACGCTGACGGGTGCCCGTGCGATTCGGTATAGAGTCGGACCATGCCGCGACGGCGCTACATCTTCGACCCGCCCGACCGATTCGTCGCCGGCACGATCGGTGAACCGGGCGATCGGACGTTCTTCCTTCAGGCCCGGGAGGGCAGCCGCGTCGTATCCGTGGTGCTCGAGAAGGTCCAGGTCGCCGTCCTCGCCGAGCGTCTCGGAGCGTTGCTCGATGAGCTCGATCTGCGAGGGATCGCCGAGGTGGAGGACGCGACGGTCGGCGTCGCGATGGACGTCGACTCGGACGACGAAGCTCCGCTCGACGAACCATTGAACGAGGCGTTCCGGGCAGGTTCCCTGACACTCGGCTGGGACGGCGGGGCGGAGCGCGTCCTGGTCGAAGCGCGGGCCCAGGACGAGGACGGCGAGGCCGTCGACCCCGAGGACGATGACGACGAAGACGACGACGGTCCGGACCTGTTGCGCGTGCGGATGACGCCGACGGCGGCGAGGTCGTTCGTGGCCCGCGCGACCAATATCGTCGCGGCCGGCCGCCCGCCCTGTCCGCTGTGCGGAGCGCCGCTCGATCCGCAGGGCCATATCTGCCCGCGGCGCAACGGCCACTACGTGAACTAGCTCGCGTGCTCGACCGCGCAGCCACGCTCGAGGTGCTACGCGACGGCGAGATCGAGGTCGTCGGCCGGATCCTCGGGTCGAGCAACAATGCGCTGTTCGTGACGGTCACGCTGCCGTGCCCCGATCCAGCCGAGCCCGCGCGTGTCATCGAGGCGATCCATAAGCCGACGATCGGTGAACGCCCGCTCGACGACTTTCCTGACGGGACGCTGACGCGCCGCGAGGTGGCCGCCTACCTCGTGTCTGAAGCGAGCGGCTGGGACGTGGTCCCGCCGACCATCCTTCGCGACGGGCCGTTCGGCGAGGGCATGATCCAGGCCTTCATCGAGCCCGATCCGGCCGTCGACGTCATCACGTGGATCAACGATGACGACCCGCGGCTGCGGCGCATGGCGGTCTTCGACGCCGCCGTGAACAACACCGACCGGAAGGGCGGTCACATCCTGCCGATAGATGGCGGACAGCACGTGTATGGCGTCGATCACGGGGTGTGCTTCTCGGTGACGCCGAAGCTGCGGACCGTCCTGTGGGCATGGCGCGGCGACCCACTGCTCCCCGACGAGCTCGCCGGGCTCGAGCGGATACACGGCGCGCTGGACGGTGATCTCGGGGCGAACCTGCGCGAGCTCCTCAGCAAGGCCGAGGTCCGCGCGACGGCGCGGCGGGTCGACGACCTGCTGATCCGGAAGGTGTTTCCGTTCCCCTCGCCGACCTGGCCGGCGATCCCGTGGCCGCCGATCTGACATCGCCGCTCGACGTCACGCGGCCCTCTAGACATGGAAAGACCCGGCGGATCTGGGCATCCGCCGGGTCTTCGATCCGAGTGTCAGACTGCCCTGGCAGCCTTGACGACCTGAGTGTTCGCGAACTTGTCGTGCCAACCCTGCTTCGTCGGGCTCTGCGCCGTCGAGTAGAGAAGCCAGATGTACCAGATCAGGCCCGCAAGTGAGATCACGGCGCCGATGAGCGGGATGCCGGTGAAGACCTGCGCGAGGATCGCGGGCGCCGATAGCGCCACGTACCGTCGTACGCCCTGCTCCGTCGTCATGGTCGCCCCATCGCCAGCGTTGCCGATCTGCATCCCGAGGGCGCGCATGCCGAGCGTCCCTCGCATCCGGGTCCACGTATAGATGAAGTAGGCGGCGCTGATCAACAGTCCGAGGATGCCCTGGACGGCAGCAGCGACATAGTCGACTGCGAGAGTTCCCTCAGGGGTGATCTTCACCGCCGTCAGGCCGAGTCCGGCAAGGATGACCCCCACGATGAAGGTGAAGATGCCGACGAGGATGGCGTCAAGGATGTACGCGATGATCCGGTTCGGTACATCGGCGTACACGAGGCCGGATGGTGGTGCTGTAGCGGCCGGCGTGCCGCTTGGGCTAGGTGCGCTCGGGAAATCTGCGCTCATTCGGTGACTGCCTCCCTTGTGAGCCGCGCGTTGGCGGCTCCCCGAGGCATGGTAGAGCCATACCCCGTCCTGACAAGGCCCCTTCGGGCCATGCCGTCGATGGGACCTCAGTCGATAAGCTCGTCCGCGAGGAGTTCCATCAGCAGCCCGTCGATCCAAGTGCCGTCGGGCATCCGCTGATAGCGACGCATCGTCCCGACCCGCCGGAAGCCGACCTTCTCGTAGGCGCTGATCGCGTGCTCGTTCGCCGCGGCCGGGTCGATGGTGATCCGATGGTGGCCGTCCTCCTCGATCAGGCGACGCGCCACGAGGCGGATCGCGGTCGGGCCGACGCCTTGGCCCTGCACCTCGTCGGCGAGGAAGAGATCGATGCCCGCGTGGCGGAATTCGGGTTCGGACTCCTCGTAGCTCTGGATCGCGCCGACGATGCGGCCGTCGACTTCGATGGCGTAGACGCGAAGGTCAGGTTCGCCGACGATCAGCTCCTTCTCGACACGCTCTTCGTCGAATTCGCCCCACCATCGGGCGACGGTCGGGTGGGCCATGATCTCGAC
>JBKPMM010000086.1:0-10811 GCA_046732155.1 Chloroflexota bacterium
ACGCTGGCCGGCTGGTTCCTGTTGGCCGTCCTCGCCGTGACGATCCTGCTCGCCTGGATCTGGCGCTTCCGCCCGACGCTCTGGCACCGCGGCAACGTGCTGCTGCTCATCGGGCTGCTGTTCGTCGGCGTGTCGGTCGCCCTGAAGATCACCGCCGGCCGCGAGCTGCTCGGCTACTTCCTGCCGACGGCGGCGATCGGGATGGTGCTGACGATCCTGCTCGACGCTTCGGTCGCGACGATCGTCATGGCGCTGGTCGCCGTGATGGGCGGCGCACTCGCGGGTTCGTCGCTCGAGTTCGCGAGCTACATCTTCTTCGGCGGGCTCGCGGGCATCCTGGCCATCCGCAAGGGCGACCGACTCCAGACCTTCGTCGAGGCCGGCATCGCCGTGTTCGCGGTCAACGCGCTCGTCGTGTCGGTCTTCTCGCTCCTCGGCACGCGCGACATCCGCGGGGTGCTCGAGCTGTGGTTCGCATCGGGCGCATCGGCCGCCGGGTCGGCGGTCGCGGCTGTCGGCACGTTCGCCGTGCTCGGCTCGGCGTTCGGGATCCTGACCGTCTTCCAGCTGCTCGAGCTCGCCAACCCGTCGCAGCCGCTGCTCCGCCGACTCCTCGTCGAGACACCGGGCACGTACCACCACTCGCTGATGGTCGGGAACCTGGCCGAACGTGCGGCAGAGGCGATCGGCGGGGACCCGCTCGTGACCCGCGTCGCCGCGTACTACCACGACATCGGCAAGCTCTCGAACCCGCTCGCGTTCATCGAGAACCAGGGGGGCGGCGAGAACATCCATGACGAACTCGAGCCCGAGGTCAGCGCGCAGATCCTCAAGCAGCACGTCGCCGACGGCATCGACACCGCCTATGCCGCGAAGCTGCCCAAGGCATTGATCGCATACATCCCGCAGCACCACGGCACCGCGGTGATGAGCTACTTCCTGGCTCGCGCCCGCGAGCGTGCAGCGGAGCCGTATGGCGGCATCACCACCGCCGAGGGCGCCAAGGCGGCAGCCGCCGTCGACGAGCGGCGG
Source organism: Chloroflexota bacterium (assembly GCA_046732155.1). Lineage (GTDB taxonomy): Bacteria > Chloroflexota > Limnocylindria > Limnocylindrales > CSP1-4 > SPCO01. The sequence goes on from JBKPMM010000086.1 coordinate 1,033, forward strand.
TTCCGCCACGCCGGGCCGAAGCCTCAAAGCCGGGAGGCCGCGCTGATCATGCTGGCCGACAGCGTCGAGGCGTCCGTGCGCTCGCTGCAGTCACGCGACGAGCCAGCGATCCGCGCGATGGTGTCGCGCATCATCGACGAGCGCGTCGCCGACGGCCAGTTCGACGAGTGCGATCTCACGTTCCGCGACCTCGAGCGGATCAAGGACGCGTTCGTCGCACAACTTCTGGGGATGTATCACACGCGGATCGCGTACCCGCAGAACACGGTCGTCGAGCTCGAATCCCGCCGCGCACAAGCGGCCGGGGGAGGCGACCGGCCGAGCTCGTGACGGGTGCGCTTCGTGACCGTGCGCGCTCCGTGACCAGTTGCGCCTCGTGACCCGCGCGATCTACCGGAAGCCGTGGCGGATCGACGTTGATGTCCGCGATGGCGTGGTCGCGCCGGCCCCGGTCGCAAGCCTCGCGGCGGCGATCGCGTCGGCGCTGGAGGCAGCCCACGCCCCCGAACCCGCATCGATCGGTCTGATCCTGACCGATGACGCCGAGATCGCGGACCTCAATGTCGCGCACATGGGCCACGCCGGCCCGACCGACGTGCTGTCCTTTCCGCTGCTTCCGCCGGAAGCCTTCGTTCGAGGAGCGGCCGCGCCTGACGTGCCGCGCCCGCCGGGCAGCCGGATCAACCTCGGAGAGATCGTGGTCTCGGTCGAGCGGGCGATCGAGCAGGCGCAAGGGGGGCGCGGCGGCCAGACCGGGGATGTCCGCTGGTCGCCGGCCGACGAGCTGCGGCTCCTGGTGACCCATGGCGCGCTGCACATCTGCGGCTGGGACCACGCCACGGCGTCGGACGAGGCCGCGATGCGTGCGCTGGAGCAGCAGCTCCTCGGCCCGGCCGGGACCGTCCACTAACCCGTCTCGCGGTACCATCCCGGTAGGCCCTCCCGCGACCGTGCGGTCATCGCCGCGTAGCCGGTCGGACGGGATTCGGGTCCTGTCGTGTTGTCCGGAGGGATGGTGAAGGTCGTCGTCGGGCTCGGCAATCCGGGTGAGCGGTATGCCGGGACGCGTCACAACGTCGGTTGGCTCGTGCTCGACCGGCTCGCGGAGCGAGCCGGTCTGTCGGGGCGTGGGCGGCAGCGGGACGCCTCGAACGTGGCGGTCGGACGGTACGACGGGCTCGAGATGACCCTGGTCAAGCCGTTGACCTTCATGAACGACTCCGGTCTGGCGGTCCGCAAGGTGCTCGCACGAGAGCACGCGCCGCTGGCCGATCTGCTCGTCATCGCCGACGACTTCGCCCTCCCGTTCGGCAAGCTGCGGTTCCGCGAGTCGGGCAGCCATGGGGGTCACAACGGACTCCGGTCGGTCATCGATGAGCTCGGCACCGAAAAGTTCAGCCGGTTCAGGATCGGGATCGGCGACCCGGTGCGGAACGGCCGCGACCATGTCCTGTCGCGGTTCGAGCCCGACGAGGTGCAGCGTCTCGATGAGCTCGTCGACGCAGCGGCCGACGGTGTCGAGGCCTGGGCCCGCGAGGGGACGAGCAAGGCCGCCAACCGGTTCAATACGTTCCAGTTGCGCGAGGCCGACACGAGGCGGCTCGCTGCGCCGGGTGAGGTCGACGGTCCGCCGGACAAGAACGGTGTCCGTCGGACCCGGACGGGCTGGCGGCGCGTCCTGCCGCGCGGGGGTGGCGACGATGCCTGAGTCGACGCCACCGACCCTCCGAGGACGTCGCGGCCGCGACCGGCGGATCGCCGAGCGAATCGCCGACGAGTTCGCCAGCCGTCACGCACCGACACGCGATGAGGACGCGGTCGACTTCGACGTCGCCGAGGTCGATGCCGAGGTCGAGGACGCTCGCCGGGCGACGCTGCGTCCCGCGTCGCGCAAGCGCCGCCGGGACGAGCCACGGAAGTCGGGACACCGGCTGCCGGATCTGTCCGTGCTGCCGCGGCTCCTCGCCGAGACCGGGTCGTTCCGCACGATCCGCGAGCGCATCGGTTCGCCGGCCGATGTCGGTCGTGTCGGCCGGCACGCGGGGGTCGTCGCTGTCCCGCACGGCGCAAAGACGTACCTCGCAGCAGCGCTGGCGCTCGATGAGCGGATCGTGTGGGTCGCACGGGACGCAGAGATCGGCGATCGTGTCGCCGAGGAGCTGCAGGCCTGGCTCGGCGAGGCTGGCGCGGTCGCGGTCCTCGATCCGCGAACGGCGCTAGCGTATGAACGTAGCGAGCTCGTCGCGGACGAGACCGCCGCACGCGTCGCCGCCCTAGCCGCATGGCGACACGGTCGCGCGCGAGTGCTTGTGGCGAGCGTCCAGGCACTGCTCCAACACACGATCGCCCCGGATGACCTGCCTGCCGAACCGCGCGAGCTCAAGGTCGGCGGCCGGCTCCACCAGGACGCCCTGCTGCGCGACCTCTTCCAGCTTGGTTATGCGCCCGTGACCGAGGTGGCCGGACGCGGCGAGTTCGCCCGTCGCGGCGGCATCGTCGACGTCTTCCCGCCATCGCTGGACCTGCCGGTCCGCATCGAGTTCTTCGGGGATGAGATCGACTCTCTGCGATCGTTCGACCCGACCGACCAGCGCACGACCGGCCGCGTCGAGCACGCGGCGCTCTTGCCGGCGTCCGAGTTTCTCCTCCCGGAGTCCGGCGTAGCCGACATCCGCGTTCGACTCGGCCGAGGAGCGAACCGGCTGTCCGAGCGGCTCGCCGGCGATCTCGCGCGGTTCGAGGGCGCAGCCGATGACCCGCTCCGACCGTCTGCCGAAGTCCCGGCGCAGGTCGCCGGGGCGTCCCGCGCACTCGCCGTCGGCGATGCCGCCGAAGTGTGGGCGCCATACCTCGCACCCTCGACCGCGCTCGATCACATCGACCCCGGGACGCTGCTCATCATCGACGAGCCCGGCGATGTCGCGGAAGCCGCCGGGTTCCTCTGGCGACAGGCCGACGAGCGCCGCGCGGAGCTCGTCGAAGCTCAGGAGCTGCCGAAGGACTGGCGTTCGACCTACCTGCCGTCGCGCCACTGGAAGGCCCGCCTCGTCGCATCGCGGACGCTCGAACTGACCTGGGAATCGGAGCCGCCAGCCGACGTGGCGATGGCCGGTGGTACCCGTGGATCGGGTGACCTCTTCGGGTGGCGCGAACCGGCGTTGCCGCTCGGACGTGCCGGGCGCCTGCCGGATGCGATCGAGGCGTGGCGCGAGGACGGTGCCCGGATCGTGCTGGCTTCGGACCAGGCGCCGCGGCTCGCGGAGATCCTCGAGGACGCTGGACACAGCGTGGCCGTCGTCGACCGGATCGACGATGCGCCTCCGCCCGGGGCGATCGCGCTCGTCGCTCGGAGCCTGAATGGCGGCTTCTCGGGCGGTCCAGACGGACTGACGTTCGTCACGGATCGGGAATTGTTCGGGACGGTTCGCGTCCGCCGCCCGAAGGCGCTGCGGCGGGTCGTCCCGCGCGACATGCTCGAGCGGCTGACGCCGGGCGACCTCGTCGTCCACATCGACCACGGCGTCGCGCGGTACCAGCAGATGCTCCGGCGCGGTGGCGCCGGGGAGGAGCGCGACTACCTGGAGCTGGCCTTCGCTGGCGATGACCGGATCTTCGTCCCGGTCGAACAGATCGGGCGTGTCACCCGATATGCGGGCGCTGAGCGACCGGCCCTCAGCAAGCTCGGTGGCACCGAATGGCTGAAGGCGAAGCAGCGGGTGCGAAAGGCCGTCGCAGAGCTCGCCGACGACCTCCTGGCGCTGTACGCGGCACGCCAAAGCGCCGACGGCCACACGTTCAGCGATGACACCCCGTGGCAGTCAGAGATGGAGGCGTCATTCCCGTACGAAGAGACGGTCGACCAGCTGCGCGCGACCGCCGAGGTCAAGGCGGACATGGAACGCGGCGTGCCGATGGATCGTCTCGTCGTCGGCGACGTGGGCTATGGCAAGACCGAGGTAGCTTTGCGTGGCGCGTTCAAGGCGACGCAGGACGGCAAGCAGGTCGCCGTGCTCGTCCCGACGACGGTGCTCGCAGCCCAGCACCACGCGACGTTCAGCCAGCGCTTCGCCGCATTCCCGATCGAGGTCCGGCTGCTGTCGCGGTTCGTTCCCGCCCGCGAGCAGGCGGCGACGCTCGCCGGCCTCGCCGACGGCTCGGTCGATGTCGTGATCGGGACCCACCGTCTGTTGTCGAAGGACGTCCGCTTCAAGGACCTCGGGGTGGTCGTGGTCGACGAGGAGCAGCGGTTCGGGGTCGCCGCCAAGGAACGCCTCAAGCAGCTCAGGCGCGAAGTCGATGTCCTCACGCTCTCGGCGACACCGATCCCGCGCACGTTGAACCTCGCGATGGCGGGAATCCGCGACCTGTCGGTCATCGAGACGCCGCCGGAAGATCGACTACCGATCCAGACGCGCGTCGCCGAGGCCTCGGCCGGGCTGGTGCGAGACGCGATCGTGCGCGAGCTGGACCGCGGCGGCCAGGTCTTCTACGTCCACAACCGCGTCGAGACCATCGAGGCGCAGGCCGAGCAGCTTCGCCGCTTGCTACCCGACGCACGGTTCGTCGTCGGGCACGGCCAGATGCCCGAGGGCGCGCTCGAGAAGGTGATGATCGCCTTTGCGTCCGGGGAGGCCGACGTCCTCGTCTGCACGACGATCATCGAATCCGGGCTCGACATCCCGAACGCGAACACGATCATCATCGATCGCGCGGACACACTCGGGCTGGCGCAGCTGTACCAGCTCCGCGGCCGCGTGGGCCGGTCGTCGCGACGGGCATACGCCTATTTGCTCTACCGGCGCCGCGAGCGGCTGTCGGACGAGGCACGCAAGCGGCTTCAGGCGATCTTCAACGCGTCGGAGCTCGGGGCCGGGTTCCAGATCGCCCTGTCCGATCTCGAGATCCGCGGCGCGGGAAACATCCTCGGCGCCGAGCAGTCGGGCCACATGGCCGCTGTCGGGTTCGATCTGTACTCGCGGATGCTGGCCGAGGCGGTCGAGGAGCAGAAGGCCTCGCGCGAGGGGCGCACCCCCATCGTCGTGGCGCCGCAGGCCGTCGTGGATCTGCCGGTCGATGCGCACCTGCCCGACGACTACGTCCCCGACGAGGCGCAGAAGCTCGAGCTGTACCGACGCCTCGCCCGCGCGAGGACGGCCGGCGATATCGCCGCGTTCCGGCAGGAGGTCACGGACCGGTTCGGGCCGATGCCGAGGTCGGTCTCGCGACTGGTCGACGTCGCCGAGCTGCGGCTCGCCGCGGAGGAGGCCGGTGTCTCGTCGATCTCGCGCGAGGAGGGCCGGCTCGTGGTCCGGTTCGGCGCTGGCCTGACGCGCGCCGCAGCGATGCGGCTCCTCGGTGATGGCGGGTTGCCCGGCGTCCGCCCGACCGACGTCACGTTCGCGTCGAACCAGGTTCGGATACGGGTCCCGTCCGACCCGCTCAAAGCGTGGCAGCTCACGAGTGCCGTCGTCGCGCGGTTGCGCGCGGAGCCCGTCCCGGCGTGATCGCGGTACGAGCGGCGCTGGTCGCGCTGCTCGTCATCGCGTGCCGGCCCGCTCCGGTCCCGACCCAGACCGCCGCGGTCTCGTCGTCGACCTCACCCCGTCCGACGCCGATCTCGCAGGACAAGGCTCTGTCGATCGCCCGGGCACAGCCCTCGCCACGCCTTGCCCCGGACGACGACGTGCTTGAGGTGCGGCGCGGGACATTCGCAGAGCTAGGGTCTGGTCATGCAGAGCCGGGAGCGACGCCGGCGGCCGAACCCGGCCGATGCGTGTGGTTCGTGTCGCTCGGCCACGTGTCGGGTCCACTGATGGGTGCCGGGATGGCCTTCGTGATCGACTGCCTGACCGGCGACGTGCTCCAGGCCTACGACTGGGTCACGTGAAGCGGGTCCGAGCCACCGCTGAGAGACGCTTGACGTAGCCCTTCACGACGGACGGCCGACGCGGCGTAATGCGAAGCGGGGCACACTTTGGCCCGTGTCGGTCAGCCAAACCCGCGAGAAGCCCACGCCCAAGAGCCACGATGGCCTCTGGGCGCCCGGGCGGCGGAGCCTGATCGTGGGACTCGTGCTGACCATCACGCTGGTCGCGTTCGAAGCCCTCGCCGTCTCGACGGTGATGCCGATCGTCGCCGATGAGTTGAACGGCATCGAGCTGTACGGCTGGGTCTTCACCGCGTTCATGCTCGGCTCGCTGATCGGGATCGTCATCGTCGGCGGCTTGATCGACCGTCGCGGGCTCGGCGGGCCGTTCGCAGCCGGGATCGCGCTGTTTGCGACAGGGCTGATCGTCGGCGGTCTGGCGCCGTCGATGGAGGTGCTCGTCGGCGCCCGCTTCGTCCAGGGCCTCGGCGCTGGAACGGTCCCACCGATCGCGTACGTCGCGATCGGACGAAGCCTGCCGGAACATCTCCGGCCCCAGATGTTCGCGACGTTATCGACCGCCTGGATCCTGCCGGGTGTCGTCGGGCCCGCGTTGGCCGGGATCGTCGGCGAGACGCTCGGCTGGCGGTGGGTCTTCCTCGGCCTGCTGCCGCTGATCGTCGTGTCTGCGGCGATCGCCTTCCCGGCGGTCCGGACGATCGGGCCCGACCCTGACGATGCGCCCAACGCGGCATCGCTTCGCGATCGGGCGCCGCTGGCGATCCTGGTCGCGCTCGGGACAGGGGTGTTGTTGGCGGGTCTGACGAGCGGTGAGCCCGTGCTGCTCGTCGTGCTGGGCATCAGTGGCGCGGTCCTGGGACTGTTTGCGCTTCGCCGGTTGACCCCTGAGGGCACGCTCCGCGCCGCGCGCGGACTTCCCGCCACCGTGCTGATGCGCGGCGTCATCACGTTCGCGTTCTTCGCCGTCGACGCCTACGTCGCGCTCGCGCTCGTCGAGTGGCGCGGCCTAAGTGCGGCACAGGCAGGCATCGCCTTGACCGCGGCGACCGTGAGCTGGACCGCTGGCTCGTGGACGCAGGCCAAATTCTCGAAGCGCTGGCCGCCCGAGCGTTTCGTCCGTGCCGGCGTGATGGTCCTCGTCGTCGGTCTCGCGAGCTTCGGGATCGTCCTCGTGCCGACGATCTCGCCATGGGTCGCGCTGCCGACGTTCGCCGTGGCGGGCTACGCGATGGGCCTCGCGTACTCGCCGCTCGCGCTGATCGTGCTGCGCGAGGCGCCGACCGCAGAACAGGGCCGCGCGTCGTCGGCGATCTCGCTCACCGACTCGCTCGGGACCGCCCTGGGGACCGGCATCACGGGTGCGCTCGTGGCGGCGTCGGTGCGCTCCACCGGGAACCCCGCGGCGGGGCTCGCGATCGGCTTCGGCGTCGCGGTCGGTGTGGCTCTGCTCGGTGTCCTTTTGAGCGGGCGGCTGCACGGCGTGACCACCGAAGAACCGGTGCGCAACGTCGCGGTCGCACCCGGCGCCTGACACCCCATCGGGTCCTTGTCACACTGATGCCTGCGCCCCGCGAGGGGCCGGTCGGCCACCTCGGGCGGCCTCGTCCGCTGCGGTAGACTTTCGCCCCGGCTCGGCACCCGCCCAGGACCTCGTCCGCCGGACCGAACACCACCGCTGGAGGACCCCATCCAGATGTCCGCCGAGGCGCTGCGCGAACGGATCCGTGAGATCCCGGACTTCCCGAAGCCCGGCATCCTCTTCTACGACATCACGACGCTGCTCAAGGATCCCGCCGCGTACAAGGAATCGATCGATCTCATGCTCGAGCCGTACAAGGACGAGCAGGTCGACATCGTCGTCGGCATGGAGTCGCGCGGGTTCATCTTCAGCGCCCCGATGGCCTACCAGCTCGATGCGGGGCTCGTGCCCGTCCGGAAGCTCGGCAAACTGCCCGCTGAGACGATCACCGTCGAGTACGCCCTCGAATACGGCTCGAACACGCTCGAGATCCATCGCGACGCGATCGAGCCAGGCCAGAAGGTGCTGATCGTCGATGACCTCCTGGCCACGGGCGGCACCGTGAAGGGGACGATCGAGCTGATCGAGCGGCTGAAGGGCGAGGTCATCGGCCTCGCCTTCCTCGTCGAGCTCGAGTTCCTCAAGGGTCGCGAGCGGCTAGACGGCCGCCGCGTGACCAGCGTCATCAAGTATTGACGGGCGCATCGACCACCTCCGTCATCGACTGACCCGCAATGGCTGATCCCGACCGCACCGACGCCGACGCCACCGCTTCGAAGCCCGGGGCCCCGGCCGCTCCAGAGAGTGGTGGCGCCGACCTCGCGCGCCGCCGCTTCTTCCGCCAGTTCGCAGGTGACATGGTGCAGGGCGCCGTGACCGTGGTCGGCGCTGCGCAGGCGATCCAGCGGGCCTCGGCCGAGGCTGCCAGTGCGATCCTCGACCCCCAGGCGTACGCGCCCGCCGCCCCACCCGTACCCCCGCCATCGCCTTCGGGCTTCCGCGCTGCGTTCCGCGAGTCGGACGGCGTCCTGTACGTCATCGACCAGCGCAAGCTGCCTGAGTCGCTCGAGGAATTCCCGATCAAGTCAGCCGCGATGGCAGCAGCGACGATCAGGGAGATGATCGTGCGCGGCGCGCCCGCCATCGGGCAGGTCGCCGCGATCGGCATGGCGTTGACGGCCCGCGCGAACGCGACGACCGGTCCGTACGCGCGCCGAGCGACGCTTCGCGGCGCGGCGAACGTCCTGCGCAACGCCCGACCGACCGCCGTGAACCTGCGCTGGGCGGTCGATCGCGTCATGGCCGCATACGAGGCCGTTGGTGAGCTCTCCGAGGACGGCGACGCGATCGCTGCCGCGATCCGGCGAGAGGCCGACACCATCGTGTTCGAGACGACCGAGGACCACGGTCGGCTCGCGACGTTCGGGCTCGAGGCGCTGTCGTTCCCCGAGGACCGGCCGCTGCGGATCCTGACCCACTGCAACACCGGCCCGCTCGCGTGCGGTCAGTTCGGCACTGCGCTCGGTGTCGTCCAGGCAGCCCACAACGCGGGTCGGCCAGTACACGTCTGGGTCGACGAGACGCGTCCGTATCTCCAGGGCGCGCGGCTCACGGCGTGGGAGCTTGCTCAGGCCGGCGTACCGCACACGCTGATCCCGGACCTCGCTGCTGGCCACCTGATGGCGCGGGGCGAGGTCGATGCCGTCATCGTCGGTGCCGATCGCGTGGCGGCGGATGGCGATACAGCGAACAAGATCGGTACCTACACCCTGGCGGTCCTCGCTGCACGCCACGACGTGCCGTTCTTCGTCGCCGCGCCGGTCAGCTCGATCGACCTCGACACGCCGACCGGCGCCGATATCCCGATCGAGGAGCGGTCAGGGAACGAAGTCCTGATGTTCCGTGACGTCCGCATCGCCCCGCCCGACACCGACGTCCGCAACCCCGCGTTCGATGTGACGCCGGCCGATCTCATCACGGGCATCGTCACCGAGGAGGGCGTGCTCCGGCCGCCGTACACGACGTCGATCGCGGAGGCCGTTGCCGCGCGCGAGCTGCGCCGCTCCGCGGCGCCGGGTTTCGCGGCGATCGTGACGAGCGCGCCGCCGGTAGCGCCCGGGGCGCCGGTCACGCCGCCGGCGGCGTCCTCGCCCACGACGACCGACTGATGGCGACCGTCGCGATCACGCGCCGACCGGCGATCGCCGCCCGTCTGACCACGGATCGCGACGCGCTGCATGCGTTCCTCGCGCAGGATCGGCTGTACGCCGCATACGCGATCTGCGACCTCGAGGATCGCGAGTTCAGCCGTACCCGCTGGGGAGCCGCGTACGACGGCGACCGGATCGTGGCGATCGGGCTCGAGTACACGGG
>JBKPMM010000087.1:0-17765 GCA_046732155.1 Chloroflexota bacterium
GCATGGATCTCGTCGAGCGTCTCGTAGCCGTAGATCTCGGGCTCGCGCGTCCCGACCATGTTCAGGTTGGGTCCTTGCAGAACGAGGACGCGTGTCATGGCGCGCTGCCCGCCGCCAGCAGCGAACCCGCCGCTTCCCGCACCACCGCGTCGGGGACGTCGCTTCGGATCTCGACCCCATCGTCGGTCGGCAACACCCAGCGCAGACTGCCCCCCTCGTGCTTCTTGTCGAGCGCGAGGTGGGCGAGCACGTCGTCGAGCGCGTAGGGCAGCGGCTCGACCGCGAGACCGAGGCCGTCGAGGACCTTGCCGATCCGGGCCGCACGGTCGCGTGGCGTCACACCGACCGCCTCGCCGATCCGGCACGCGGCGCGCAATCCGTAGGCCACCGCCTCGCCGTGAAGCAAGCCGCGGAACCCCGCGGCGGCTTCCACGGCATGGCCGAGCGAGTGGCCGAGGTTCAGTCGGATCCGCCCGGTCCCGCCGGCGCGCTCGCGCTCGTCGGCGACGACCACCTCGACCTTGGCCCAGGCGCAGCGCTCGACGACTTCGGCGACGTCACCGCGCTCCACGGATCCCGCGTCGCCCCGGGCGATCGCGTCGCCACGACGCTCCAGCAGCTCGAACAGTCGCTCGTCACCGAGGGCTGCCATCTTCACGGCCTCACCGAGCGCCGCGCGCCGATGTCGCTCGGGAAGCGAGGCGAGCAGTGAGACGTCGATGACGATGTCGGTCGGCTGGTGGAACGCACCGACGAGGTTCTTGGCTTCAGGCAGATCGACCGCCGTCTTGCCGCCGATCGATGAATCGATCTGCGCGACGAGGGACGTCGGGACGTGCACGATCGGGATGCCGCGCAGATAGGTCGCGGCGAGGAAGCCCGCCGCGTCCCCGAGGGCGCCACCGCCGATGGCGATGATCGGCTCGCCGCGCGAGATATGGTGCTGCGATAGCTCGCTGGCCGCGGTCTCGATGACGGACAGCCGCTTGGCAGCCTCTCCCTCCGGCAGCAGCACGGTGACGACCGCTCGGCCGCGCGCCTCGAGCCCTGCCGCGATCCGCGACCCGACGGCGTTCCACGCGCCTGGCTCGGACACGATGAGTGCGCGCCGGGCCTCGAGCCGTCCGAGCGCCGTGTCCAAGGCCGATGCGGCGATCCCGTCGCCGATGACGATCCGGCCGATCGGGGTCGATGCGGATAGCAGCGGCGTGCCCGGTTCCGGCGCTCGCTCCCGTTCGGCGAGATGGCTCTCGACCGCGGCCACCACGCTCGGTACGTCGGCGACGCCGGCGATGTGTATGTCAGCCGCCGCGTAGAAGCGCTCCCGTCGAGCGCCGAGGTCGCGAAGCGTGCCGATCGGGTCACGGCCGGTGACGAGTGGCCGGACGTGCGGAGATCGACGAAGCCGCTGCGCGAGGACCTCCGGTCGGCCGTCCAGCCACACGACGATGCGCCCGCGATACAGCGCCCACCGGTTCCGCGGATCGACGACGGCACCGCCGCCTGTCGCGATCACGCGCTGGACGAGCGGGTCGGGATCTGCCGGGCCGAGCGCCTCGACCGCGTCGCGTTCGAGCCGCCTGAAGACCGGCTCGCCGTCCTCGGCGAAGATCGTCGGGATCGGGCGGCCGTCAGCGCGTTCGATGCGCTCGTCGAGATCGATGAACGTCGCCCCGTGTCGACCCGCGAGCCGCTTGCCGACGACGCTCTTGCCGCTCCCGGGGAGCCCGACGAGGACGATGTCCATCCGGCTGACCTAGTCGTCGCCGCCGGAGCCGGCCTCGTCCGAACCGGTCAAGCCGTGATGCACCGCGACGGGTTCGTCGACCCGGCCCTCGTCCGCGCGGCCACCGCCTGGGATGGGCGCCCCGAGCGGCTCGGCGATGCGCGCCTTGTACGTCGCGAGATTCGCGGCGGCATCGGCGACCGTGTCGCCGCCGACCTTCTCGAGAACGAAGCGGGCGAGGGTGAGCATGACCATCGCCTCCGCGACGATGCCTGCCGCCGGGACGACGCTGATGTCCGACCGCTCGTAGTGCGCCTTCTCGACGGCCTCGCCTGTGATCAGGTCGGCCGATGGCAGCGGCCGGGCCAGGGTGGAGATCGGCTTGACGGCGCCGCGAACGACGAGCGGCTCGCCGTTCGTCACCCCGCCCGTCAGGCCACCGGCGTTGTTCGAACGGTGGACCCAACGGCCGGCCTCATCACGCCCGCCGATGACGTCGTGGACCGCTGACCCGAACCGGCGGGTCTGCTCGAACCCAAGGCCGAACTCGACGCCCTTCACGATGTTGATGCTCATCACCGCGGCGGCGATGGCAGCGTCGAGCCGGCGATCCCAGTGGACATACGAGCCGAGCCCGATCGGCAGTCCGTGCGCGACGACCTCGAACACACCGCCGACCGTGTCGCCATTCGACCGCGCCTCGTCGATCCGGGCGATCATCCGCTCCTCGGCGTCCGGGTCGGGGCAGCGCAGCGGCGACGCGTCCGCCTCCTCGCGCGACCTCGTGCAGTTCACGGGATCGACCGCGACGCCGCCGACCTCCGCCGTGAACGACCAGACCTCGATGCCCATCTCGCCCAGGAAGGCGCGCGCGACGGCTCCGGCCGCCACGCGGGCCGCCGTCTCACGCGCGCTCGCGCGCTCGAGGACGTTCCGTACGTCGTTGAATCCATATTTGAGGGCGCCGGCAAGGTCCGCGTGCCCGGGCCGGACCCGGGTCACCGGGGTCGCCCGCTTGTCGCCGCCATCTGCGAGTTCTGCGAGCGTCCGCGCCTCGTCGTCGGACAGTGGCCCGACCTGCATCACGCGCGTCCAGTTCTCCCAGTCACGGTTCCGGACGAGCAGCATCACCGGGGAACCGAGTGTGACTCCGTGCCGAACGCCGCCCAGGATCTCGGCTCGGTCCTGCTCGATCTGCTGGCGGGCCCCGCGGCCGTAGCCCTTCTGCCGGCGCGCCAGATCAGCCGCGATCGCGTCCTCGGTCAGGCGAAGACCCGCAGGGACGCCCTCGATCGTGACGCCGAGGGCCGGTCCATGCGACTCGCCCGCAGTGAGGAAGCGGAACGCGGTCACTCGGCGGCGGCCACCGCGGGTTCGCCGGTCGGCTCGCCCTCCGCCGAGCGCAGGCCGCGGGCGCGGGCCTCGGCGAGCTTCGCTTGCATAAGCTCGAGCGGCGCCGGCTGACCGGTCCACAACGTGAACGCGGCGGCTCCCTGATGGAGGAGCATCAGTTCGCCGTCGAGGGTCGTCGCGCCGGCGGCATGCGCGTCCCGCAGCAAGCGAGTCCTGGCGTAGATCAGGTCCAACACGAGCAACTCTTCGTTGAGCACCTCTGCCGGGAGGGGGCTGATGTCGCTCGTCAAGCCGATCGATGTCGCGTTGATCAGCACCTTGGTCTTGGCGATCTCGGACTCGATGATCGACTCGTGCCACGGCATCGCGCGGAGCTCCATGTGCGCGGCGGTGCGCGAGAAGTGCTTGACCATCCCCTCGGCGCGGTGGAGGTGACGGTTGAACACGATGATCCGCTGGAAGCCTTCGCGGATCAGCCCGTAGACGACGGCACGGGCCCCCCCGCCGGCCCCCAGGACCACCGCGTGCTTGGGCATCTTCTGGCGCCCGACCAGCTTGTCGAGCGCGACCTTGAACCCGGCGACGTCGGTGTTGTGGCCGACCAGCCGCTTGCCCTCGCGCGTGATCGTATTGACGGCGGCCGTCGCCGTCGCCTCCTCGGTCAGCCGATCGACCATCGGGACGACTCGTTCCTTGTGCGGGATCGTGACGTTCGCACCAAGGAAATCGTCGGTTCGCAACTCCGCCACGGCCTCCGCCAGCTCGATCGGCGGCTTGTCCCACAGCTCGTAGCGCGCGTCGACCCCGAGCTCGTCGAACGCCGCCTGGTGCATCGCACCCGACAGCGAATGCGCGACCGGATGACCGATCAGGACGACCCGCTTCGTCATGCTCGCACCCCTTCCAGATCGGCGAAGAAGCCCGGATACGACACGGCGGCCGACCCCGAACGATCGACTGTGGTGGCGTCGTCGGCGATCAGGCCGGCGATCGAGAACGTCATCGCGAGCCGGTGATCGTCGAAGCTGTCGACGGTCCCGCCACGGAGTCGCTGTCCGCCCTCGATGACGAGATCGTCACCGTCGACGCGCATCTCGGCGCCGAGCGCAGCAAGTCCCGCCTGGACTCCGGCGATGCGGTCCGACTCCTTGTTCCGGAGCTCGCCCGCGCCGCGGATCGTGGTCGTACCACGAGCCTGCGTCGCGGCGAGGCACAGCACGGGGATCTCGTCGATCGCGGCCGCGACGTCGGCAGGACCGAGGTCGATCGCCTGAAGGTCCGAAGACCGGACAAGGAGATCCGCGATCGGTTCGCCGATCGCGGGATCGTCGGACTCGCCACGGCGGCGCTCGTCGATATCGGCGCCCATGGCCCGGAGGATGTCGAGGACGGCTCGTCGGGTCGGATTGACACCGACGTCACGGAGCATCAGCTCGGCGTCGGGATGGATCGCAGCGGCAACGAGCCAGAAGGCCGCTCCGGAGACATCGGCCGGCACGTGCTGATCGATCGCTTGCACTGCCGTCCCTCCTTCCAGCGTCACGACGACGCCATCGCCGTCCACCGCCTGTTCGACCGGCACGCCCCGCGCTCGCAGCATCCGCTCCGTGTGGTCGCGCGTCGCGACGCGCTCCCTAACGGTCGTCCGGCCCTCCGCCCGCAACCCCGCCAGCAAGACGGCCGACTTGACCTGTGCGGATGGGACCGGCGTGGTGTGGTCCGTCCCCTGCAGCGGGGTGTGCCCGACCACGGTGACGGGAGGGAGGGAATCGGCGCGTCGACCGTGGAGCACCGCGCCCATCCGACGCAGCGGCTCGATGATACGAGCGACCGGACGACGGCGCAATGAGGCGTCGCCGTCGAGGATCGCCATCATCGGCAGACCAGCGAGCACGCCGGCGATCAGGCGGAGACTCGTGCCGGAGTTCCCGCAATCGAGGATGGCTTCGGGCTCGCTGAGGCGGTCCGCGCCTGGCGATACGACGCGGTACGCGACGTTCCGGCCATCGTCGTCGGGTCGTACCTCTACGGTCGCCCCGAGCGCCCGCATGATCCCCGCCGTCGAGCGGACGTCGGCGCCGTCGCCTGCTCCGGTGATCCGGCTCTCCCCACTCGCCAGGGTCGCCAGGATCAGCGCCCTGTGGCTGATCGACTTGTCGCCGGGCAGCCGAAGCTCGCCGCGCAACCGCGCGGCCGGCCGGACAGAGGCGACGTCGGGACTGATCAATGCTTCGCCAGACCTTCCGCGCCAGCGGCTGCCGCCCGCGCGCCGGCACCCGCGCTCGCGAGCACCGGGTCGCCGTGGATCGAGCGGACGTGCTCGTGGACCGGGACGATCGCGTCCATCAGCGACCGGAACATGTCCAGGTCGAGCTGCTGCTCGGCGTCGGATAGCGCGGCGTCCGGGTCGGGATGCACCTCGACCATCACGCCATCCGCCCCGACCGCGACACCGCCGATCGCCAGGGGGCGGACGAGCCAACGCTTCCCCGTGGCGTGACTCGGATCGACGATGACCGGCAGATGGGTCAGGTGATGGAGCAGTGGCACCGCCGCGAGGTCGAGCGTGTTGCGCGTGTATGTCTCGAACGTCCGGATACCGCGCTCGCAGAGGATGACGTTCGGATTCCCGGAACTGACGATGTATTCGGCGGCCATCAGCCATTCCTCGACAGTGGCGCCGTAGCCGCGCTTGAGCATCACGGGGCGCGCCACCCGCCCCACGTCCCGAAGCAGCGAGTAGTTCTGCATGTTGCGCGTACCGATCTGGAGGATGTCGGCGTACTCGGCGACGATGTCGACCTGGGACGGTTCCATGACCTCGGTGATGATCGGAAGGCCGGTGCGATCGCGCGCCTCGGCCAGGTAGCGAAGCGCCTCGACGCCCAGACCCTGGAACGCGTATGGGCTCGTTCGCGGCTTGAATGCGCCGCCCCGCAGGATGGTCGCGCCCGCGGCAGCGACGGCATCAGCCGTCTCGAACAGCTGGTCGCGATTCTCGACCGAGCACGGCCCCGCCATCACGGTCAGTGACCCATCGCCGATCGCCGCGTCCAGGACACGGATCACGGTGTCCTCGGGGTGGAACTCGCGGGACGTGAGCTTGAACGGGCGGTTGATCGGCGTCACCCGCTCGACGCCCGGGAGCGCGGCGAAGCTCTCGAGCAGGGCAGGCTTGCGGGCGCCCATCTCACCGACCACCGCGATGACGACGTGGTCGACATCCTGGTGGTCGAACGGCGTCAGGCCCTCGGCCAGGATCCGGCTCTTGACCCCCAAGACCTCGGCCTCGCTGGCCTCTGTGGCCATCACGACGAACATCGCGCTGTTGACTCCTCGTTCATCGAGGTCGGCCAAACAAAAAAGCAGAGGTCTCGCCTCTGCTTCGTTCGCCCGGCACGACCCGTGCCCTCGGTCTCAGTGACTGAGGACGCTCATGCCGGGCATCGAAAGTAGAAGGTCGGGCTCATGCGTGCACGGCAGTGTGCGGTGCGCTCCCGTCGCTGTCAACGACGCCCCGATCGACGACGGCAGCGGCGCAAGGACCCCGTGATAGCATTGCGCCGCCGTTCGAACGGAGAGGTCGCATAGAGGCCTAGTGCGGCGGTTTGCTAAACCGTTGAGTGGGGCAACCTGCTCCGAGGGTTCGAATCCCTCCCTCTCCGCCACCTCCGACGATCGACGGCACGCGGCGCCCGTAGCTCAGTGGATAGAGCGTTAGGTTGCGGACCTAAAGGTCGTGAGTTCGAGTCTCGCCGGGCGCGCCAATCCCTCCGCCCGAGGACCCGTACGTTGCCGGGGCCGCACCATCTTTGGACAGTGCTGGGCCGTTCGGAGTAGTCTGCGTCGATACAGCAGGCGGTGAGGAGCGCCGCCGTTCAGGGGGTGTGGGGGAGTGTCTCGAGCGCGCGCGAGTCTTTATGTCGCCACGGTCGCAGCACTGGTCGTGCTCGCGGGCCTTCTTCCTACGGGCACGAACGCCGCAACGACGCTGACCCTTATCCCGGTCGCTGACGCCCACGTCGCCGCGGCGGCGCCCACCAACAACTACGGTTCGACGAACCCGCTGCGGACCCGTGAGGGCGCCGGTACCTCGACGGACCCCACGTATCGCGCGTACTTGAAGTTCGACGTGAGCGGCCTCGCCGGGAAGACGATCCAGTCGGTCACGCTTCGCCTCTTCGTCCCCTCCGATCCCACTCCGAACGCCCAGAACGTGTTCCGCGTGAGCGATTCGAGCTGGGCAGAGAACACGATCAACTTCAACAACGCTCCGGCTCCGGAGGCAAGCGCGATCGCTTCGACTCCGGTCGCGGCGACGGGCTACAACGACATCCCGCTCGGGGCGAATGCGATCACTAGCAACCAGCTGCAGACGTTCTTCATCAAGTCGGCCGGCAACAACAACCTGGCGTTCAGCAGCAAGGAAGACGCGACCAACAAGCCGCTGCTCGTCGTGGTCGTCGACGACGCGACGCCCACCGCGACGCCGACCGCAACCCCGACCGACACCCCGACACCGACGCCGACCGACACGCCGACACCGACGCCGACCGACACACCGACACCGACGCCGACATCAACCCCAACCTCGACGCCGACATCAACCCCAACCTCGACGCCGACATCAACCCCAACCTCGACGCCGACATCCACGCCGACATCGACACCAACGGGGACGCCCACCCCGCCGACCACGACGACCCTCCAACCGGCGGCCGACGCCCAGGTCAGATCCGACGCAGCCACGACGAACTACGGCTCGCTCGCGTCGATCCGCACCCGCGAGGACGCGGCGGGCAGCACCTACCGGTCGTATCTGCGGTTCAACGTCCCAGGCGGGCTCGGGAGCATCAACTCCGTGAAGCTGCGGCTGTTCGTGACCGACCCGACGACCAACACGAATGGCGTCTACAACCTCGGCGATCCGACGTGGGCCGAGAACACCATCAACTTCAACAACGCCCCGCCGATCAGCGGCACGCCGACCAACTTCACGGCGCCGACGACGAGCGCGTACGTCGAGATCAGCCTGCCAACCAACACCGTCACACCGGGGCAGCCCGTCACCCTCGCGCTCAAGAGCACGAACACGAACAGCCTCATCGCCAACAGCAAGGAGGCTGGATCGAACCCGCCGCTCCTGGTGATCGATAGCGGAAGCGGCGGGGGAGGCACCACGCCGACGGGCGCTTTCAGCGCGGCTCCGGCGAGCGGGACGGCCCCTCTGATGGTCACGTTCACTGATCAGTCCACGGGGAACCCGACTGCCTGGAGCTGGAACTTCGGCGATCCGAATTCAGGTAGCGCGAATACGTCGACGGCACAGAACCCGACCCACACCTACAGCGATCCGGGCAACTACACCGTCACGCTGACACCAAGCAACGGCCAGGGCACCGGAACGCCGGCGACGAAGAGCATCAGCGTCTCACCCGCAGGACAAGGCGACCCGGTCCTCGTCGGCGCGGGTGACATAGCGGATTGCGGGCGAACGCAGGACAGCTCGACGGCGAATCTGCTGGACGGCATCTCCGGCACCGTTTTCACGGCCGGCGACAACGTGTATCCGGACGGCACAGCGGCGAACTACACGAATTGCTACGGACCGACCTGGGGCCGCCATAAGGCCCGCACGAAGCCGGCCCTCGGCAACCACGACCTCGTGAACAGCACGAGCTCCACCGGCTACTTCAACTACTTCGGTCCGGTTGCCGGGAATCCTGGCGAGGGTTGGTATAGCTACGACGTGTCGGGCTGGCATGTGATCGTGCTGAACAGCAACTGCGCCGTCCTCGGCGGCGGCAGCGGGACGGCCGGGTGCGGCACCAACAGCCCGCAGACGGCGTGGCTCCGGGCCGACCTCGCCGCGAGCTCTGCGAGCTGCACGATCGCGGTGATCCACAATCCACGCTTCACGTCGAAACGAAGCAGTCCTGACGGAGCGTATACCGCGTTCTGGACTGCGCTTTACAACGGCGGCGCAGAGATCGTCATCAGCGGCGACCGGCACAACTACGAGCGGTTCGCCCCGCAGACGCCCGCAGGTGCCGCGGATCCGTCGTTCGGGATCCGGCAGTTCGTGGTCGGCACGGGCGGTGCGGCGCTGAGCAACTTCACCGGTTCGACGATGACGAACAGTCAGGTCCGCAACGGCACCACCTACGGCGTGCTGAAGCTGACCCTTCACTCCACCTCGTACGACTTCCAGTTCGTCCCGATCGCGGGGCAGTCCTTCACCGACAACGGGACGACGTCCTGCCACGGAGCACCTGGCGCCGCACAGCAGGCGGCAGTCGCCGACGCAGTCGCGATCCAGACCCAGCAGTCGCTTGCGACGACCGACATGCGGCGCCGCCCGCACTAAGAGTCACGGGCCGGCAGGCACGTAGATAGCGCACGCGGCCCGTACCATGGCGCCCATGGACAAGGTCGCGTTCCTCGGACTCGGCACGATGGGTGCCGCGATGGCAGCCAACCTTGCGCGCGCCGGCTTCGCCGTGACTGCCTGGAATCGCACCGCTGGCAGGGCTCCGGAGCTGGCCGATCTCGGCGTCGAGATCGTGTCCTCGCCGGCCCAGGCCGTTGCGGACACACCGATCGTCGTGATCTGCGTCTCGGACACCCCGGACGTCGAGGCCGTCCTCTTCGGTGACGACGGCGTGGCGTCTGCTGCACGCGCCGACACCCTGATCATCGATTGCTCCACGATCGCGCCGTCGGGCAGCTGGGACTTCGCTGCCCGGCTCAGGGAGCGCGGCCTGCGGATGGTCGATGCGCCGGTGTCGGGTGGCAGCGAAGGCGCGAAGAACGCGACCCTCACGATCTTCGTCGGCGGCGACGAGCGCGATGTCGAGCGCGCGCGACCGGTCCTCAATGCCCTCGGCCGGACGATCACCCACGTTGGTCCGATCGGCGCCGGGCAAGCCGTCAAGGCGGTGAACCAGGTCATCCTCGCGGGCGCGTACCTCGGTGTCGCGGAAGGCATCGTCCTCGCGATCAAAGCCGGACTCGATGTCGAACAGGTCGTCGGGGCGCTGAGCGGTGGCGCGGCGCAGAGCTGGGTCCTGACCAACCGCAGCGGCCGGATGATCGATAACGACTACCCGCTCGGGTTCAAGGTCGCGCTCCATCGAAAGGACCTCGGGATCGCACTCGACCTCGCGGCGCAACTCGGGGCGACGCTTCCCGTCAGCGCGCTCGCCGCCCAGCTCGAGAACGGGTTGGTCGCCGACGGACATGGCGACGACGACATGTCGGCCCTCGCTCGATCCATCCGCGGGCTGTCAGGCCTCGACGACTGATGGCGCGGCGCCGCCGTGTCGCGGGCGGCGTCGTCGCGACCGCGCTCCTCGTGGCGGGCTGCGCCAGCACGGCTGTGCCGCCCTCCGGATCGACGACCTCGTCCGTCAGCTCTTTGCCGTCCCAGGCCGAGACCGCCGGCGCGACGGCGTCGGCGGCGGCGCGGGTCGACATCCTCACCGCCGGAGCGACCCACATCGACGTCGCCGGCGCACCCGACTGGCTCGCCGTCGCGGAAGGCTCGGCGTGGGCAGCGGTCAGCGGCGGTGTCCGGCGAATCGACGGCGCCACAGGGACGCCAGACGGTCTCGTCCCGATCCCGGGAACCATCTGCCTCGCGTTCGATGTCGGCTTCGACAGCCTCTGGGCGGGCAGCTGTGATCGCCATCTGCTCGCTCGCATCGACCCGAAGACCGGCTCGCTCGACACGCCGCTGATCGAGCTGCCGATCGACGGCATCGAGGAGGAGGGCTCGATCGGTGTCGGGGAGAGCGGCGTGTGGCTGATCTCGTCGGCTCACCAGCTGCTTCGCCTCGACCCTGTCACGAATCAGGTCGACGGTCAGTGGCCGCTCCCAGCGAGTGCCGCAGCGGTCCGCGTCGGACTCGACGCGGTCTGGGTCACCGTGCCCTCGACCGACACGCTCCTGCGCATCGATCCAGCCGACCCGACGACGTCGAAGAGCATCAAGGTCGGTCGCGGTCCGCGGTTCCTCGCTGTCGGGTCGGACGCCGTCTGGGTCATGGACCAGGCGGACGGGAGCGTGAGTCGGGTCTCGGGTGGCGGCGAGGTCGTCGCGACGATCCCGGTCTCGAAGGTCCCGATCCAGGGAGGCGACATCACGGTCGGCGGGGGACGGGTGTGGGTCCGCATCGAGCAGGACCTCGTCGTGACGATCGATCCGGCGACGAACGGCGTGGTCGCCCGCTACGGGCCGCCGTCAGGCAGCGGCAGCGTGGCCGTCGACGATGATGCGGCCTGGGTCAGCGCCCACGACACCAGTTCGGTGTATCGGCTCCCGCTCCGCTGACGCGCCCTCGGCGCCCGTCATCGAGGAACGGTCAGTCGAGCCCCACGAGCAGCATCGGGTCGCCGAGCTTCCCGTCGTACCGTGGCCGGAATCGTTCCGCGTTGTACATCACCGGGACGTCGACCCGGCGCGGCCCGAGGGTCGGGTCGGGCAGGGTGGTATGGGCGTACTTCCCGTCCTGGATCGCCACCATCCGACCCGTCACACCCTCGTCGATGAGATCCATCGCGACATTGGCGAAGGTCGTCGCGACCATCGAATCGATCGAGTCCGGCTCGCCGGATCGAAGGTCGTAGGTCAGCTCTGACGCGAGCGTCTCGATGCCGGTCCTCGCACGCAGCTCGTACGCGAGCGCTTCGCCGACGTTCGCCTTGTGCCGGTGACCGAATGAGTCCGCGTCCCCGACATCGGCCATCTGTGCCCCCTGCCAGATGGCACCCTCGGCGGTGATGACGAATGCGTAGTGACTCGGATTGGCAGCGTGATCGGCCTTGAGCAGGCGGGCGAGGGCATCGAGGTCGTAGGGCGCCTCGGGGATCACGCACCTGGCCGACGTGACATACGCGGTGTAGAGGGCCGAGAACCCGGCGTCGCGCCCGAAGATCCTGAAGACGCCGATCCGCTCGTGCGAACCGAGCGTCGTCCGTTGGCGATTGATCGCTTCCTTGGCTCTGGTGATGGCGGTCGAGAAGCCGATGCAGTACTCGGTCCCCTGGACGTCGTTGTCCATCGTCTTGGGGATCGCGATCAACGGGACCCCGGAATCGGCGAGCACCTGTGAATACGAGAGCGTGTCGTCGCCCCCGATGGTGACGAGGACGTCGATGCCGAGCGCCTCGAGGTGCTCGAGCACGAGCGGGGTCAGGTCGAACTGATCATCGTGGACGCGGTAGCGCTCGCGGTCGGCCTCGCCGAGCCATTTCGGTAGACCTGCCGCCCGCATCGTGCGCGGATTCGTTCGTGACGTGTGGAGGATCGTCCCGCCGGTCCGCTCGATCGTCCGCGTGTTGATCCGGTCCAGGCGTAGGACGTAGCCCCCGCGGTCGGGGAGCTCGGGTCGGACGTGGGTCAGGCCTTCCCAGCCACGGCGGATGCCGATCACGTCGTGGCCCATCTCGGTCGCCCGATACACGACGCTCTTGATGACCGCGTTCAGCCCGGGGACGTCGCCGCCGCCGGTCAGGACGGCGATCCGTTGGGTCGACATGTCCCTTGAATCGTAGCCGGTCGCGACCCCGCCGGGTTGCCGTTCGATCGAGAGACGACGGCGGGATCGCGATACCCGTCTGCTAGCATCGAGCGCGATGAACTACGAGCTGTTCATGGGCGAAGCACTCGCGGAAGCGCAGCTCGCCCTGGAACGTGGCGAGCAGCCGATCGCCGCCGTGGCGGTCGTGGACGAAGCGATGGTCGCCCGTGCCCACGACAAGGTCGAACAAGCCGACGACCCGACTGCCCACGCAGTCATCGTCGCCTTGCGGGAGGCATCGCGTCGCCTCGGTCGGAGCAGGCTCCGCGATGCCACGATCTTCTCCACGGTCGAGCCATGCGCGATGTGTGTAGGCGCCCTGCTCGAAAGCGACGTCGAGGCGCTCGTCTTCGCGTTGCCGAATACGCGCGATGGCGCTGCCGGGACGGTGATCCAGCTCGCGCAGCATGCCTCGCTGCCGCGGCGGATCAAGGTCGTCAGTGGCATCCGCCGTGACGAGGCCGAAGCGCTCTACGCGGCTCGCTCGACCGTCTGACCCGCGCCACCGAGCAAGGCGGTCCCTCCGGGTCGGGCGGACGTCGTTTGGTATCCTCAAGGCGGAGAGGTGTCCGAGTGGTTGATGGTGCCGCTCTCGAAAAGCGGTGTGCGAAAGCACCGCGGGTTCGAATCCCGCCCTCTCCGCCAGCACTCGTCACGACGGACCGGTCGGCGCGATCCGACCGGTCTTGACGTGTCCGGGAGAGGTCGCCTAGTGGACTATGGCGCCGCACTGGAAATGCGGTTCGGGGCAACCCGTCGCGGGTTCGAATCCCGCCCTCTCCGCCACACCCGTTCTTGCCTGGACGGCGATAGCGGTGTCGATGCCTATAGGCGGGCCGACGACGGGTCGATCGAGC
The DNA here is from genome assembly GCA_046732155.1 of Chloroflexota bacterium. GTDB lineage: Bacteria > Chloroflexota > Limnocylindria > Limnocylindrales > CSP1-4 > SPCO01. The sequence continues at coordinate 13,518 of JBKPMM010000087.1, forward strand.
CCCTTCGCGATCTCGCGCCCGTGGGCGTGAACTTCCCTCACGACCGGGTCGTCTGGGCGGCGCCACCCGGGGCAAGGGCCGCGCCTGCTATCCTTCGGGAGCCGTGCTAGGCGGGGAACTAGCGGTGCCCTGTAGCCTGCAATCCGCTCCAGCAGGGCCGAATCCCCTCTCGAGGTCTCCGTTCTCGGTCGCCGCCCGTCGGTGCGACGTTGAGGATCGGGTCCCGCGCAGCGGCGAACCGCGAACCGTGTCAGGTCCGGAAGGAAGCAGCACTAAGCGATCATCGCCGGGTGCCGCGGAACGGCCTGATCCGAGCCGCTCGATGTGGTGGGCCCGGGCGACGGTCGATCGACGGAGGGTGCACGGCATTTCGGACCCGCCCGCTATCGATGCGAGGAGGTCGTGACCTCGACCACACCACACCAGGCGCTGTACCGACGCTGGCGTGCCCAGACCTTCAGCCAGATCGTCGGCCAGGAAGCCGTCGTCGAGACACTCCGGAACGCCGTTCGTACCGATCGCGTCTCGCACGCGCTGCTGTTCGTCGGACCGCGTGGCACGGGAAAGACGTCGCTCGCTCGGATCGTCGCCAAGGCCGTCAACTGCACCAACCTGCAGGATGGCGACCCATGCGATACGTGCGACGCGTGTGTCGCTGTGCGGGAGGGCACGACGCTCGATGTCCTCGAGATCGATGCCGCATCCAATCGCGGCATCAACGAGGTCCGTGACCTGCGGGACCGGCTGGCCTATCCGCCCGGTCACCTCCGGCGCAAGGTCTACATCCTCGACGAGGCCCACCAGATCACCCGCGACGCGTGGAACGCGCTCCTCAAGTCGATCGAGGAGCCGCCCGACTTCGTCATGTTCATGTTCGCCTCGACCGAGCCGTCGGGCTTCCCGCCCGCGATCCTGTCCCGCCTACAGCGATATGACGTTCGCCGTCTCACCGTCCCCGAGATCGAGGGCAAGCTCAGCCGGATCCTCGAGGCCGACGGGCGGACCATCGACCCCGCTGCCTTGACGCTGATCGCTCGCCTCGCCGCCGGTGGGATGCGCGACGCCGAGTCGATCCTCGACCAGCTGCTCTCGATGACGAGCGACACGATCACCGAGGCGGCGGTCCGCGACCTCCTTGGGATGGCCGACGCCGCGGCGGTCGAGGGGTTCGTCGAAGCGCTTCGGACGGGCGACGTCGCGGCCGGCATCGCGATCCTCGACGGGCTCGAGGACCGCGGACGCGATCCGCGCGCGCTGCTCGATCAGGTCGTCGATGCCGTCCGTGCCCGCCTCGTCGACCCCGCGACCGACGAGCGGGCCGCGTACGCGGCAGTCGCGCGGCGTCTCGTCGCGATCGACCCGGACCGAGCGAGCATCGGTGGTCTCCGACTCCAGCTCGAGCTCGCGCTGTTCGACGGGCCGGCCGGCGAGGCATCCGCGTCCAGGATCGTTCCGACCGAGGGACGGACGCGTGTCGGGCCTCCGCCCGTCACCGCGAAGGTGCAGACGTACACCCCGGCAACAGCACCAGCACCGGCACGAGCAGCGGCGTCCGCGCCAGCGTCCGCGGCATCTCCCGCACCCGCCGCGGCATCCGCGGCATCCGCGGCATCTCCTGCACCCGTCGAGCCGGCTTCGGAACTCTCCGCGGCCGAGGCACCCGACCCCGACCGCGCGATCGCCGACGTCTCCATCTCAGCCGAACCGGAGCGCCCGCCGGTCGCTGTCTCGGTCGGCGTCGGCGACGAGCTCGATCGACTCGTCAGCGACTGGCCGGCCATCGTCGGTTCCGTCCGACCAGCGACCAGAGCCGTTCTGACCGAATGCCGGCCGATCGCCGTCGATGGCAACGTCGTCACCCTAGGCTTCCCGGAGGCCAAGGCGTTCCTCAAGGACCACGCTGAGCGCCGGCGTGCAGAGGTCGAAGCCGTCGTCGGTGGCCACCTCGGCCGCGAGGTCAGTGTCCGCTCGGTCGCGACCAACATCGAGGTCGCGCCGCTCGTCGCGGACGATCTCGTCGCCGAGGCGCGGCGCATCTTCGGCGAGGATCTCGTCGACGTCGCCGAGGTCGACTGAAGCGGAGGGCGTCAGGCTGGCCCGGTGCCGTCAACGCCCGGCGAGCGCATCGGTCAGACTGACGCGAGGACACGAGGAGGACCGCACACGATGGGCATGGGCAACCTGCAGCGCATGGCGCAGCAGATGCAGCAGGAGATGCTGCGCATCCAGACGGAGCTCGAGGCCACCCAGGTCGACGGCTCGGCTGGTGGCGGTGTCGTCAGGGCGACCGTCACCGGCAAGCAGGAGCTGGTCAGCATCACCATCGATCCCTCGGTCGTCGACTCCGACGACGTCGAGATGCTGCAGGACCTGGTCGTCGCCGCCGTGAACGACGCACTGCGCGCGTCGCGTGAGCTCGCGGAACAGAAGATGTCGGCCGTGACCGGCGGCCTTCGCATCCCGGGGATGTGACCGGCGGGTGGCAACCCCCCTCATCGAGCCCGTCGCGCGGCTGATCGAGTCGTTCGCTCGTCTGCCCGGGATCGGACCGAAGACCGCGCAACGGCTGACCTACCACCTCCTTCGGGCCCCAGAGGCAGAGGCGCGGACCCTCGCCGCCGCCCTGGTCGACGTCCGGGACAAGGTCGTCTTCTGCGAGATCTGCTTCAACATCAGCGACGCGCCGACATGCCCGATCTGCCGCGACCCAGGGCGTGACCAGCGCCGGCTGTGCGTCGTCGAGGAGCCGCTCGACGTCCTGGCCCTCGAACGGACCGCGGAATTCAAGGGTCGCTATCACGTGCTCCATGGGGCCATCTCGCCGATCGATGGCATCGGCCCGGAGCGGCTGCGGATCCGTGAGCTGCTGGCCCGCGCCGATGAGGCGTCGCGCGACGGCGAACCGTTCGAGGAGGTCATCCTCGCCACCAACCCGACGCTCGAAGGTGAGGCTACGGCCATGTATCTCGCGGAGCGACTCGAGGCGGTCGTCGGGTCGGTCACCCGCATCGCCCGGGGGCTGCCGGTGGGCGGCGATCTCGAATACGCCGACGAGGTCACGCTCATCCGGGCGCTCCAGGGCCGGCGCGCGGTCTAGAGATGAGCCACCTCATCAACGAGATCGGGCTGCGTCTGGTCAAGGCGCTCATCGCGCTCGTGCTCGGCGTCGTGCTGTACGCGATCCTGACCGGACCCCTCGGCAACCCCGGCTCGGTCGAGCTCGCCCTGCTGAGCTGGTTGAGCGCGACAGCATTCGTCCTCCTCGTGGAGACCGGCCTCTTCTGACGTCGCTGATCCGACGCCGCGCTCAGGGCGGTCTGCGATCGGCGAGGACGGCCGCGCGCTCGGTCTGGACCTGCGGGTCTGGGTCCACTCGGGCGAGGTAGAGCTCGATCGATCGGCTGCCCGCGGAATCGCGGGTCCACATCGGCTCGCGGGTCGCGAGCAAGGCGGGAGCTGGTGAAGTGCTGGTGTCGAGCACGGTCAAGGACCTCGTCGCCGGCCCAGGCCTGACCCTCGAGAGTCGTGGCACGCACGACCTGAAGGGCGTGCCGGGCGCGTGGCAGCTCTACGGGGTTTCGTCGGGCCGGATGCCGGAGGTGTAGGCCCCGTGGGCGCCGCCGCCCTGGATGCCCGTGCCGTTTGACACCGCGCGCGGACCACCCCTACCATTCGCCGCCGTGCCCCTCCCAGGAGGATGGCACGAAGCGGACCGGCAGCCCGGTCCGGACCCTCGGTGCGTTTGACGCTCGATGGGGCGGAGCCGTATGATTACGGTTCTGCGCCGCGTGCTGTCACGCCTCGACGCTGCACCTTAACAATTGAAGAGTGACAGGAAACATCTGGACAAGGATGTGCGAGCGGTCAAACCCTCGGATCGAAAGTCGCCGTGGTAACACGGCGCGATCTATTCGGAGAGTTTGATCCTGGCTCAGGATCAACGCTGGCGGCGTGCATGAGACATGCAAGTCGAACGGACCCTTACGGGCTTGCCTGTAAGGGTTAGTGGCGGACGGCTGAGTAACGCGTAGGTGACCTGCCCCGAAGTGGGGAATAACTGCCCGAAAGGGTGGCTAATACCGCATGTGGTGGTGCGTTCGATCGCACCAGTAAAGCCGCAAGGCGCTTCGGGAGGGGCCTGCGTCCGATTAGCTCGTTGGTGGGGTAACGGCTCACCAAGGCGACGATCGGTAGGTGGTCTGAGAGGACGATCACCCAGACTGGGACTGAGACACGGCCCAGACTCCT
>JBKPMM010000088.1:0-4620 GCA_046732155.1 Chloroflexota bacterium
CGAGGTCTCGCCCGCCGCGATCGCTTCGCGGGCCCTGGCGGCGATGTTGGTCCCTGATGCATACGCCTCGAGGCAACCGCGGCGTCCGCAGCCGCACTGGCGACCGTTGTAGATCACGGTCAGGTGGCCGAGCTCCCCTGCATTCCCGGCGACGCCGGTGTACAGCTGCCCGCCGAGCACGAGACCGCCGCCGATCCCGGTCGAGATCGTCAGATAGATGAGGTCATCGACCCCGCGCGAGCGTCCAGCGCCGAACCACCACTCGGCGAGCGCGCCGCCGGTCGCGTCGTTTTCGACGGCGGCTGGAAGACCGAGACGCTCCGACACGGTGTCGACGAGCGGGATCCGGTCCCACCCGGGCAGGTTCGGCGGTGACAGGATGACTCCTGCATCCGGATCGAGCGGCCCACCGCACGCGATCCCGATACCGGCGATGCGCGACCAGTCGACGCCTGCCTCTGCGACGACCTGCCGGCCGAGGGCGATGTGGCGCTCGATCATCGACCACGGGCCGTCCGCGGCGTGCGCCGGGATGACGGCTCGCGACAGCACACGTCCGTCGCCGGTCACCACACCCGCCGCGAGCTTGGTGCCACCGATGTCGAGACCGAGCACGACTACGTCCGACGGGCGCGGACGGCGGGGGCGGCGGTCGTCCGTGGTCATCGATGTCGATCCGTGTAGGAAAAGCGTCCCAGCGCGCTCGCGATCGTCGAGCCGATACGCATGGTAGAGCGACAGGCGATCGAAGTCGGGGTCGCCGGTGTCGAGGCTGGTTACGGTGTGTGCCGTCGCGGTCCCATCCACGGGATGTCACGGTGCCACGGGCTCGCTCGATACCGGCGCGCGGAGCGCGATGGCGCCCTTGCAAGGCTCTTGCGGATGCGCCGAGATGGCGGGTCGGCGGGGACGCTCGGGACGCTACGCTGTCGCCATGAGTGCCATCCCGGATACGTTCCGTGCCTACGTCGCCGAGCGCGTCGATGATCCATCCGGACCACGCATGGAGCGCGGGGTGCGCGAATTCGCCGAGACCGACCTGCCCGACGGCGAGGTCGAGGTCCGCGTCGAGTGGTCGAGCGTCAACTACAAGGACGGGCTCGCGACGAAGGTCGATGGCAAGGTCGCCCGCATCAGCCCGATCATCCCGGGCATCGACCTTGCGGGGACAGTCGTGGCGAGCAGCGACCCGTCGATCGCAGTCGGTGCTTCCGTCGTCGCGCACGGCTACGACCTCGGTGTCGCGCGCCACGGGGGGTATGCCGAGTACGAGCGCGTGCCGGCGGGCTGGGTCGTGCCGTTGAGTGAGCGGCTCTCGACGCGCGACGCGATGGCGATCGGCACGGCCGGCTTCACCGCCGCGATGTCGGTCATCGCGCTCGAGGACCACGGTCTTCGGCCGGGCGACGGCCCGGTGCTCGTGACCGGCGCGAGCGGCGGGGTCGGGAGCGTCGCGGTGGCGATCCTCGCCGAGCGGGGGCATGAGGTGTGGGCCGCGACCGGCAAGGCCGATGAGGCGGATCGACTGAGGTCGCTTGGGGCAGTCGGGATCCTGGGGCGCGATGAGGTGACGGCGGAAGGGAAGCCGCTCGAGTCCGAGCGATGGGCAGGTGCGGTCGACGCCGTGGGAAGCGCCACGTTGCCGTACGTGCTACGAACGCTGCGACGCGGAGCTGCCGTCGCCTCGAGTGGCAACGCGAGCGGCCCAAAGCTCGAGACCACGGTCTTCCCGTTCATCCTGCGCGGCGTCGCGATGCTCGGGATGGACTCGGTCGCCATGCCGATCGAGCGGCGTCGGGCCGTGTGGGACCGTCTCGCGACGGATCTGCGCCCGCGCGACCTCGGGGTCGGCTGCGCGGAGGTCACGCTCGACACGCTCGACGCCGCCCTCGACGGGATCCTCGCGGGCGAGGCCCGCGGCCGCTGGGTCGTCCGCGTGAGCTAGGGGTAAGGTTCTGGCGTCCCCCTTCACCCACCAGGAGGTGACGACATGTCGGTCGCACGCGTGACTGAGATCAGCTCGCGATCCGAGGAGAGCTTCGAGGCTGCGATCAACGAGGGCATCGACCGTGCCAACAAGACGCTCCGTAACGTCCGCTCGGCGTGGATCAAGGAGCAGTCGGTCGACATCGAGAACGGCGGGATCGTGGCGTACCGCGTGAACATGCTGGTGACGTTCGTCCTCGACGAATAGGGCTGGCTGCCGGTGTCCGCGGCACGCCGGCGCCGACCGCGGTTGGAACATCACATGTAACGACTGACGGCTGGACCGTCCGAAGCGAGGTGTTCAGCCGTCATCTGGAACATCGCGTGTTCCAGGTGACCGGCGAGTGGCCTTTCAGACGTCGGCCGTAACACGTGATGTAACAGCGGGCCGCGAGGCCGCGCGCCGGCCTAGTTCGCGAACACCTTTCCTCGGCCGACCACCAGCCGGATCGCCTCGGGACGTGTAAGGACGAGCGGGTCCTCGTCGGGGCGGCCATCGACGGCCACGGCATCTGCGCGTGACCCGACGTCCAGTCGGCCGAGGTCGTCACGGCCGAGAGCAGCCGCGCCACCCAACGTCGCGGCGCGGAGCCCTTCGGTCACGCTAAGGCCCGCTTCGAGCAATCGCATCAGCTCCTGAGCGGACGACCCGGGCGGCCCGCTGTCGTAACCCAGCGCGATCGTCACGCCCGCGCGCCGAGCCGTATCGACGGTCCGCATCGCCTCCTCGAGCTGGCGCTTCGCCTGCTCGACGAGGACCGCCGGGAAGATGTTGGCGAAACGCTCAGCGAGGTCGTGGAAGGTCGAGATCGTCGGGACGAGGACGGTCCCGCGCTCGGCCATGCCGTCGAGCAGCTTCGGTTCGCGATGGAGCGCGAGCCCGTGCTCGATAGTGTCGGCCCCGGCTTCGAGCGCCCAGCGGGTGCCCTCGAGACCCTCGGCGTGTGCGGCCACGCGCTTCCCCATCCGGTGCGCCTCGTCGACGATCGCCCGCATCTCTTCAAGCGTCATCTGCGGCGGCTCAGGATCTTCGAGCACGACCGACCTCGCGCCCGTCGCCATGAACTTGATGAACTCGGCGCCGCGCTTGAGCTGTTCGCGCACCGCCTTTCGCATCTCCCATGGGCCGTCCGCCTCGCGGTACATCGAGTGGAAGATCTCGCCGCCGGGGGCCGTCGCCGAGATGATCCGGCCGCACGTGTAGACGCGCGGCCCAGGGACGAGCTGGTTGTCGATCGCAACGCGCAGCGCAAGGACTTCGTCGTCGTACGCGCCGACGTCACGAACCGTGGTGAAGCCCGATCGGAGGAAGCGGTCGGCCGTGGCGGCAAGGATGTACTGCGCAACGCCTGCGGGCCGAGGCGGCTCTCCGTGCTGTGCTGGCGGCGGCCCGAACCCGGGGCTCCGACTGGTATCTGACGCCACGTGCGCGTGCGCGTCGATGAGCCCGGGCAGGACCGTCGCGCCGCGGAGGTCGTGGGCGCCCTCGGGCGGCTCCCCGACGGCATCTCCGATAGCGACGACGGTATCCCCGTCGAACATGATCGACCGGTGCTCGATCGCGACGGCAGCTTCAGGGTCGAACAGTCGGACGTCCCAGATGACCTCGGTCACTGGCGCATCTCGACGTGGTCGAGCTCGCCGCGAACCTGCGCCAGTGCCCTCTCGAACCCGCGGCGGGCGTCCTCGGGCGGGTGCTCCGGGTAGGGGTGCTGGGCGACGGCCTCGTCGAGGGGCAGCTCGCCGGCGTCCACCCTGCGTGCCAGATCGACGAGCCTGGTGAGCGACTCGATCTGGGCATCGAGGAACGTCTTCCCGCCATGGTCGCCGTGACCGGGCACCACGACGACGTCGTCACTCACCCGTCCGGCGAGGGCTTGGAGCGTCGCCGGCCATTCCAGTGGGTAGCCATCGTTGAAGAACGGGACGTTCCCGTTCTCGACCAGGTCGCCGCCGAACACGACGTCCGTGCCGGGAACGTCGATCAGGATGTCGTGGTCGGTGTGCCCGCGTCCCAGGAACCGCAGGTTCACCTCGCGCCCGCCGACCTCGACGGTCGCGTGCGTGGCGAACACGCGGTCGGGCGGGTCGATGACGATCTCGCGTAGCTGGTCTGCGATCTGCGGCTCCTCGGCTGCGATCGTGACCTTCCGTCGCTCCCCGGTCCTGACCATGAACGAGACGCAGCGCTCATGGCCCCAGATCGTCGCCGGTCGGAAGACTGCGTTGCCGAAGGCGTGATCGAAGTGGCCGTGCGTATCGACCACGACGCCGATCGGCGAGTCGGTCAGCTCGCGGACGTGCTCCTGGATCTCGCGCGCCTGCGCGTAGGTCGAGCGCGTGTCGATGACGAGCGCCTCGGCGCGACCGAGGATCAGGCCGATGTTCTGGTCGAAGAACTCGTACCGGCGCACGAAGACCTGGTCGCCGACTTCGACCCATGCGTCCGACACACCCATAGGTCGTGCATCCTAGCCGCCTCATGACCTCGCTCATCGGTCGTGCCGTCACGTCGGACGGCATGGAGCTCCTCACGCGCCACTGGCCCGCGAACCATGCGTGGGCGTCGCTGTTGCTCGTCCACGGCCTTGGCGAGCACTCTGGGCGGTACGAGCACGTCGGGGATCACCTGGC
>JBKPMM010000089.1:0-4428 GCA_046732155.1 Chloroflexota bacterium
ACGGGTCGGTCTGGGAACGCTTCGCCCAGGTGCGTGCCGGCGAAGCGGTGAATCCGAACCCCGCCGAGGTCGGGTTGCGGATGGCGCGCCTGTGGGATGCGATCCGGATGTCAGCGCAGAACGGCGGCGCCGTGGTGACGCTCGGCAGCGCCGTTCCCATCGAGACGAAACCGGTCGGCATCGCTGGCCCCTCGTCGCTACGCGCCGCCGCGTCGTGACGCGCGTCACGGTCTGGGCTGAGTACCGCCAGGAGCGACGCGACCCACCGGTCGTTGCGATCTATCCGGACGGCATCCACACCGTCATCGCGGAGGGGTTGCGCGAGTCCGGTTTCGACGTCCGGACGGCGACGCTCGACGACCCGGAGCACGGCCTGACGGATGACATCCTCGCGGAGACGGACGTCCTCACCTGGTGGGGACATGTCGCCCATCAGGAGGTTGACGATGCGGTCGTCGAGCGCATCCATCGACGCGTGCTCGACGGGATGGGGCTGATCGTCCTCCACTCCGGACACCACTCGAAGATCTTCAAGCTCTTGATGGGGACCACATGTGACCTCAACTGGCGGGAGGCCGGGGACAGCGAGCGGCTCTGGGTGGTCGACCCCGCCCATCGCATCGCGGAAGGCCTCGGCGAGGGGTTCACGCTCGACGCCGAGGAGATGTACGGCGAGCATTTCGACGTCCCGGCGCCGGACCGACTGGTCCTGATCAGCTGGTTCTCGGGCGGCGAGGTGTTCCGGAGTGGCTGCTGCTACGAACGGGGACGTGGACGGATCTTCTACTTCCGACCCGGCCACGAGACGCATCCCACGTATCGGCATCCCCAGGTACGCCGCGTCATCGCCAACGCGGCGGCATGGGCCGCCGGCCCGCGCGGCGAGCGCCCGGAACATCGCCACCGGCCCGACCCACTCGAGGCCCGATCGAAAGGCCACTGAAATCCCCGTTCGCACGCGGTCCGATCCGCCGTAGCGGGAGCGACACCATCATCGGGCCGTGGCAATCCTCGGTTCCCTCTTCGCCGTCTTCGGCCGGTTCGCCGGTAAGTTGCTCAATGCCGTCCTGGGTTGGGCGACGCTGCTGCTGTTCGGCAAGGTCTCCGGTTCGAAGCAGACCGTGCTGCTCCTTGTGGCACTCGGCTCGCTGCTCTGGGTCGTCACACTCGTCGGGATCCTAGTCCCGGACATCGGGACGTTCATGCTCGGGTTCGTCCCGGTCCCCGACTTCATCGATGAGAACTGGGTGCGTCTCGCGATGCTCGGTCTCGCCATCGTGATCCCGCTCGCGATCGGCGCGGCGGCCATCTTCCTCACCGAGGCCGAACGGCGACCGAAGCGTGGCGGTCTTGTCGTCGGCGTGCTGCGCGGCTACCCGTTCACCTTCGTCCTGGCGGTGACGATCGTGGTCCTCGGCGCGGTGGCCCTCGCGCGCAAGCTCGGCAGCCTGTCGAAGCGGTGGGAAGACGCGCACGTCCCCGTCGTCGTCAAGCCCGGCGGGTACGACGGCGTCCTCGAGGCGCTGGAGGAGGTGCTGGACCGCGCCGGCCTCGACGTCACGCGGAAGCCTGCCCAGGCGGTCGTCTCGTTGCCGCCGCGGCTCCTCGACAAGGTCGCCGGACGCGCCCTCGGCGGTCTCGTCCCCGATCGACTCATGCTGCTGGCGGGTCGGGATCTCGAGGTACTGGTCTATCCGTCTGACGTGGCCATCTCGGGGACGAGGACGGCGATGGCTCGGGCACGCGCGGCCATCGCGAGCCGGCTCACGGATACGCCCGCATACATGACGACGAGCGCGGAGGCGCAGCACGTCGAGGACCTGATCCGCGACGCGGCCGGCCACCCTGAGGATCGGGATCTGCAGTCGGTCCATGCGCGCGTCGCTCGGCTGCGTGCGATCGACATCGTCCTTGCACGGCTGACCGTCCCGTTCGACGAGTGGGAGACGGTCTACCGCCAGCGGCTACAGGTCGAGCGCGACCTCCTCGCCGGCGAGACCAGGGAGCCCGGGGTGCCGACTCTTCAGGATCAAGGCAGTGCCGCGCAGGGGCCACCGGTCGCCGATCGACTGGTCGCGTTGGGCACCGCAGCGGTGATCGCGGCGGACGCCGTCCTCCAGGTGGCCCGCCTTACGCGGTCGCGGTCCCGTCGCTGACCGTCCCGCCGCCGAAGACCCCCGTGATCAGGCCGATCACGAAAAGCAGATAGCCCAGGTAGAAGACACCGCCGACCAGCAGGTGCTTGCCATCGAGGCCGCCGCGACGCCGCGCCGGGATGAAGATCACCGCGGTCGCGATCAGCGCGAGCGCCGCCGAACCAAAGGCCACATACGAACCCTCGCCGACGACCCAGGTGTCCGCAGCGAACACGAGCCCGACGACGGTCGGGATGGCCGACTGGAAGACCATGGCGCCGGTGATGTTGCCGAGCGCCAGCGTGTCCTTGTTCTGGCGCACCCAGATGATCGAGTTGAACTTCTCCGGCAACTCGGTCGCGATCGGCGCGATGACGAGCGCGAGCAGCACCTCGCTGACACCGAGGGCGTGCGCGACGCTGTTGACACCGTCGATGAAGAAGACGGCGCCGACGATGATCAGCCCGATCGAGGCGACGACCTGGACCACGATGACACGTAGTCGCGGATCGTGCGGGTCGAGGCGATGCGCGCCGCGATCGAGCCGGTGCATCCGCAATGGCGCGAGGTCGTCGCTGTGGTCGGCCGCTCCTTCAGCCGTCTCGCCGGAGAGGTGCCCGCGAACGTACCAGGCGTAGAGGCCGATGAGGATCACCGCGACGATCCATCGGCCGATCAGCAGGTCCGACGGCAGGAATGCCGCGCCGACGGCCAGCCCGTAGCCGACGAAGAAGTAGCGCAGGTCGTGCGACAGGACACCGGTGTCGACAGCGAGCGTCGTGTCGGTCGCGCGGCGTGCCCGGAAGGCGAGGACGCCGACACCGGTCACGAACATCGCGAGGGTCGAGAGCATGAACGGCGCGCCCAGGATGGCGCCGACGCCGACCTCGTGGGCGCCTTCGCCCGTCGCGAAGATGATCGCGATGATCGGAATCAGGGTCTCTGGCAGCGCCGTCCCGACCGCGGCGAGCACGGAACCGACCGCGCCCTCGCCGAGTCCGAGCTTGCGGCCCATCCATTCGATGCCGTTGGTGAAAAGCTCCGCCGCGAACAGGATCACGACGAGGCTGATGAGCAGGATCAGGACGTCCGTCATCGCGGACGCCATGCCGAGTGGGGGATCATGGCGTCGAGGATGGCATATCCGGCGTTTCGGGGGTGATCGGCCCTCGACGGCCGAGCCACGCGACGAGCGGTAGCGCCAGCATCGGCGCCTCGAGGACCGAGTAGAGAAGACCGGCACCGCGCGAGTTGACGACGCTGGTGGCCCAATCGGCCCAGAGGGTCCCGAACGGGATGCACAGCGCGACGAAGATCGCGAGTCCCACCCACCACGACCGCTGTCGGACACCGAAGAACGCAAACGGGAACAGGCTCGGCTTGAGCAGCGCGAACGGGGCTCCGCCCCGCCACATGATCGAGACGCTCATCGCCGCGATGCACCAGATGACGGGGTTGCCGGTCCAGATCTTGAGCGGCGTCGTCGGCCACGCGAGACACAGCGCCATGAGCGGCCACACCGCGGGCCGTGGCGTGACCCGGACGATGGCGAGGAGCGTGATCGCGGCCGGGATCCCCCACCACAGAGCGAACGCGAGCACTTCCGGCAGGAGCGCAGCCGGGGCGAACAGCCAGAGACCGACCGGTGGGTAGAGGACGTCACCATGGGCGACCTCGTACGGACCGGCAAGCTGCCGCGGATCGTAGAACGGCCCACCGGCGAGCCACCGGTCAGCTGCGTCGATGTACAGCCGCACATCCTTGGCGAACGGCTGGTCAAGCGGCGCCTTCGTGACGACGACGAACAGGATCGGCAGCAGCACGGTCGCCGCGACAAGGATGAGCCCGACTCGCGGTCGGTCGAGGACGGCGAGGACGTCGGCGCGACTCGCGCGACGGACGCCGACGGCGGGACGCATCGACACCATCGAAGCGTAGTCGCTCGCGCCCGATCGGCGACCGATGAACGGGTGCCGCAGCGTCGGGCGGCGAAGCTAGGAGATCGAACCCGACCCGCCGCGACCAGCGACTCCGGCGAGGCGCCGGTGGAGGAACGCGCGTTCCGTCTGGTTCTCGGTGAGATCAGCAGCCCTGCGATAGGCGACGGCCGCCTCCGACCAACGCTCGAGGCGTCGAAGCAGGTCGCCGCGCGCGGCGTGGAGATACGGGTAGTCGGCAAGGCTGCCGTCCGCCGCGAGGCCGTCGATCATCGCCAGCCCGACGGCGGGTCCCTCGGCCATCGCGACCGCGACGCCGAGGTTCAGCTCGATGACTGGCGACGGCTCGATGACGA
>JBKPMM010000090.1:0-15734 GCA_046732155.1 Chloroflexota bacterium
CCAGCAACTCGACCGACGGTGCTCGGAACGCCATGCCGAGATCCATCGCGGCGACGACGGCAGGACGCAATTCGCGATTCGTCCGCGCGAGGACGGCCCGCGTGCCGTCGTCGTCCGGCCAGGAGCGCAGGAGGCGCTCCGTCCGCTCCGGCTCGTCATCGGCGTCGGGGGCGAGGACGACCGCTCCGGGAGCCTCCGCACGCGGTCGGATCACCTTGTCGAACCGTTCCTGGTTGTGACCGATCAGCCTGACGGCGCGTTCCACGACGGGCGCAGGGCAGCGGTGGTTGACCTCGAGATCGACGCGCCGGAGACCCGGCAGCGCCTCGCCGATGGCGAGCACGCGACGGACATCGGCGAGTCGCCAGCCGTAGATCGACTGGTCGTCATCACCGACGAGGAAGATCCGGTTCTGTGGCGCGGCAAGGAGAAGCGCGAGGCGGAGTTGGGACCGGTCGACGTCCTGGACCTCGTCGACCAGCAGGTGCGTACATCGCCTCCGCCACCGATCCAAGGTCGACGCGTCCGCCCCGAGGACGTCGAGCGCACGGCGGACCAGATCGTCGAAGTCGAGGGCAGCGCGCTCCTCGAGCGCCCGTTCGTACGCGACGAAGGCCTGCGCGACGGGACCCGCGTCCGGGTCCGCGGCGACGTCGTCGGCAGAGACCGCGAGGTCGAGCTTCAGCCGCGAGAACGCAGTATCGAGACGGCCCCGTTCGGCGAGACTCGTTCGCGGGAAGAGCTCGGCGAACAGCTCGGTGCGGTCGACCAACGGTTCCACCGACCTCCCGGCATCCCCGAGGATCTCGCGGCCCAACGCGTGAAAGGTCCGCACGCGGACAAGCCCCGGTCCCACGCCGAGCGGAGCGAGCGCCGCCTCGGCGCGCTCGCCGAGCTCCTCTGCAGCGCGCTTGTTGAAGGTGATCGCGGCGATGGCCGCCGGGTCCGCGCCGCCGTCGACCAACCAGGCGATCCTCGCGACCAACGTCGTCGTCTTTCCGCTCCCCGCGGGCGCGACGCACAGGACGGGTCCGGGTGGTGCCGTCGCGGCCGCGTGCTGGTCCGGCGTCAGCTTCCTGAGTCGCTCCTGGACGGCCGGATGATCCATGCGGCGGGAGTATCTCGACGACGACAAAACCCTCGCTTAGCTGCGCTTCACGCCTCGCGGACCCGCGCTTGGTGACCCGTGGCAACGAATCGGTACCGAAGGGGGGCGCGACCGCGCACCGAACCGCCCGATAGGGTCATGGCGGCTGGTGAGGCCGCGGCGACGATGACTGCACGCCAGGCACGACGGCGCGTCGTTCGTGCCGGCGTGGACCCGAGGACTCATCGAGATGCTTCGTCGACCACTCCGCCGGGCAGCCGTGCTGTCGCTCGGCGTGCTCCTCGCGTTCGCCGGAACGGCCTCGGCGGACTCGGTCACAGCCGACAACGTGGCGCCGATCATCAGTGGAAGTCACTTCCTCGGCGATGTCGCGCCAGGGGCGACTGTGTCCGCCGACGTCCAGTTCGTCGTGATCTGCGCCGGCCTGCAGCACGTCGACCCGAGCCAGTCGGTCATCCTTACGGGCAACGGCGGCATCGTGCCGTTCGACGGCGCCATCGTCAGCGCGTCGACGGCCACGCTCGCGCCCCTGTCGATCCCGTGGGGAGCCGATGGACAGGGCTGCCCGGATCCGGTCCCTTCGTACGCCGGCGGTGCCGTTAGCCACGTCGTCCTCCGTGCTCCGACGACGGCGGGCACGCATACGTTCACGGTCCAGTGGAGCCGATCGCTGAGCCCGGACGGCGTGAACGATGCGAACGCTTTCGGTCGATCCGCGACATCGATCAACTTCTCGCTACAAGTCTCCGCGAATACGCCGCCGACCATCACCGTTCCGGCATCCTTCACGGCCGAGGCCGACAGCCCGGCCGGCTGGACCTCGAGCTGGACCGTCTCCGCTGCCGACGCCGAAGACGACCCCGATCCGACGCCGACCTGCTCGCCCGCCGCGGGCACCATCCTGCCGCTGGGCGTGACGACGGTGGACTGCAGCGTCAGCGACTCGGTCGGGTCGACCGCCACGGACCACTTCGACGTGACCGTCGTCGACACGACGGCACCGACGCTCCACGGCGTGCCGTCTGACATCGCTGTGACCACGTCCGACGCTGCCGGACGGACGGTCTCGTTCACCGATCCGACCGCGACCGACGCAGCCGACGCCTCGCCGGAAGTCGGCTGTGCTCCGGACAGCGGGTCGTTCTTCCCGGTCGGGACGACGAACGTGACCTGCACGGCATCCGACGCGAGCGGCAACCAGTCGACCGGCACGTTCCGCGTGACCGTCCGCTATGTCGCCCCGCGCGTGGCTTCGGCGATCTGGCTCGAGCCGGTCGCTGGTTCGACATCCACGTTCGTCGCGAACCGTGGTCGCACACTCCCGATCAAGCTGGAGTTGTTCGTGAACGGGAGCCAGGTGTCGTCGGGTACCGCGGGACTTCAGCTGACGCCGTGCGGCGGCGGAACGACCAGCCAACTGCCACTCGTCTGGAGTGGCGGTCGCTGGGGCGTCTCGCTCGACACGTCGTCCCTGACCGAGAGCTGCTACACGGTCACTGCCACGATCGGCGATCTTGT
This sequence comes from Chloroflexota bacterium, assembly GCA_046732155.1. Lineage (GTDB taxonomy): Bacteria > Chloroflexota > Limnocylindria > Limnocylindrales > CSP1-4 > SPCO01. The sequence continues at coordinate 2,627 of JBKPMM010000090.1, forward strand.
GGCCGGATCGTTCACGCTCGAGCTGCGCGACGGTGACGCCGTGAAGGCGCTTTTGAAGAAGGGCGGCGTGTCGGCGACGGCATCCACCTCGACGGACCGCCGATCGAAGACGAACACCAAGCCGCACTGACGACCTCGGTTCTGGGCTTGCCCTAGCATCGTGGGGTGACCCCCGAACTCGAGGCGACCCTCAAGCGACTTCCCGATCGACCGGGCGTCTACCTGCTGAAGGACGCTCGCGGTGACGTCCTGTACGTCGGCAAGGCTCAGAGCCTCCGGCACCGCGTGAGGAGCTACTGGCAGAAGCACACGCCGGCGACGGGCGAGGGTCACCGGATCCGGAGCGTCATCGACCGGATCGCGGACGTCGAGGTGACCGAGGTCGACAGCGTCAGCGAGGCGCTGCTCCTCGAGAACAACCTGATCAAGCGCTTCAAGCCGCGCTTCAACGTCCGCCTGAAGGACGACAAGAGCTACCCGTACATCAAGGTGACGCTCGGCGACGACTTCCCGCGCGTGGAGCGGACGCGGAAGCTGGTGAACGACGGCAGCCGGTTTTTCGGGCCGTACGCATCGGCGACCAGCGTCGACGAATCGATGAACCTCGTCCGGCGGCTATTCCCGTTCCGGACCTGCACGATCGACATCAAGGACGGGGAGCGAGCGCTCCAGCGACCATGCCTGCTGTATCACATCAAACGCTGCCAGGGCCCGTGCATCCAGGCGATCTCGAAGGACGACTACCGGGCAGATATCGAGCAGGTCGAGCTCTTCCTCGAAGGCAGGCAAGAGACGCTGGTCAAGGCGCTGCGCAAGGAGATGCTGGCGGCGTCGGATCGACAGGACTACGAGCGCGCGGCGAGCGATCGCGACAAGATCCGGGCCATCGAGCGGACCATGGAGAGCCAGAAGATGGCCGCGTTCGCCCGAACGGAACTCGACCTCGTCGGGATGGCCCGCGAGGACAACCAGGCGGCGGTGACGCTGTTCATCATCCGTGACGGCAAGATGATCGGGCGGGACGTCTACCTCCTGGACGCCGCGCGTGAAGCGTCGGACGCCGAGGTGCTGACGAGCTTCCTCGAGCAGTACTACACGCGCGCGACGTCGATCCCGCGTGAGATCTACGTGCCCGCGGCGGTGACCGAGGCCGAGGAGCTTCAGACGTTCCTCGTCGAGAAGCGCGGCGGCCCAGTACATCTACGGACACCGCAGCGCGGCGAGAAGCGCGACCTGCTCGGATTGGCCGAGCGCAACGCGACCGAGACGTTGCAGCGCGAGCACGCGCGGTGGCTGGCGGACCAGGGCAAGACATTGGCCGCGCTCGAGGAGCTCGCGGCTGCCCTGGACGTGCCGGGCATCCCGTTCCGCATCGAGTGCTACGACATCTCGAACTTCCAAGGCAGTGAGTCGGTCGGCAGCATGGTCGTCTTCGAGGACGGGAAGCCGCGCACCGGCGAGTACCGCCGCTTCCGCATCCGGACCGTCGAGGGCCCGAACGATGTCGCGAGCCACCAGGAGGTCCTGCGGCGCCGCTTCCGGGCGACGAAGTCCGGCGAGGAGGGCAACGAGGAAGAGCGGCGCTGGGCGATGCCCGACCTCGTCATCGTCGACGGCGGCAAGCCGCAGGTGAACGCGGCGAAGGTCGTCCTCGACGAGCTGGGTCTGCACGAGCTGCCGCTGGCGGGCCTGGCCAAGGAGCGCGAGGAGCTGTTCCTTCCCGGACGATCCGATCCGGTCGTCCTGCCGGCGACGTCATCAGCGCTCTATCTCGTCCAGCGGCTGCGCGACGAGGCGCATCGGTTCGCGATCACGTATCACCGCACGTTGCGGGACCGACGGACGGTGAGGTCGGCGTTCGACGACCTGCCCGGTGTCGGTCCGAAGCGCAAGCGGGAGCTACTGAAGGTCTTCGGATCGATCAAGCGAGTGCGCGAGGCGCCGGTCGAGCAGATCGCGGCGGTACCCGGAATCAGCCGCGCGCTGGCGGAGCGGATCAAGGCGACGCTCGAGGCCTGAGTTACGCGGGCCTGAGTCCCCGTGGCGCGCGGACCGTTCTGGCGGGACTGTGAGTCCCGTTTTCGGCGGGACTGTGAGTCCCGTTTCGGCCGCTGATCGGTCGGAGACTTGCCTCAAGGGTCCATCCGGGACTGCCACGCTCGTTCCACGCATCCACGAGCCTTTCCCTCGACCTAACCCTCGAAAACGGGCGTCTCAGACCATGATCCTGATCGCGAACGTCGAGATCGCCGGCCTCGGACGGTCTCGCGGCTCGAACCGGCTGCCGACCGCGTCGGAGGGGCCTTTCGTGTAGCATCCCGCCGACATGCGCAGAGCCGGCCCCTTCCTCATCGTCCTGATCGGCATCCTCTCGCTGATCGTCGTCTTCTTTCCGAATCTGAAGATCCCCGATCCGACCGCGCCCGACGGCGCCTGGCGGACGATCGAGACCAAGCTCGGCTTGGACCTCGAGGGCGGACTGCGGGTCGAATACCAGGCGCTCCCCAAGGATGGCGTCGCGCCGACGCGAGAGGCGCTCGGTGTCATCAAGGACATCATCGAGCGGCGCGTGAACACGACCGGTGTGTCGGAGCCCGTCGTCCTCGTCCAGGGCGACGACCGCGTCGTCATCGAGCTCCCAGGCATCTCCGATGTCGACTCCGTGCGCCGCCTCGTCGGCCAGACCGGCAAGCTCGACTTCGTGCCGCTGGGGCAGACCACCGCGACCGAGGGCCAGGTCCTCGACCTGAAGCAATACCCGCCGTTGTTCAGCGGCGATCAACTCGAGTCGGCAGCCGTCGGGCAGGACCAGACGAAGGGCCTCACGGTCACGTTCAAGCTCAAGGACAACGGGCCGCAGTCCGGCGCGCAGCTCTTCGCGAACTACACGCGCGACCACGTCAACGACTACTTCGCCATCGTCCTCGACGGCTCGGTCATCACGGCGCCCCGGATCGATGAGGCCATCCCGAACGGACAGGTCCAGATCACCGCCGGCGGCATCGGTGGCTTCCCGGCGAAGGAAGCCAACAACCTCGTCACGATCCTCAAGTTCGGCTCGCTGCCGTTCCCGATCAAGGAGCTATCGAGCGAGCAGATCTCGGCGACGCTCGGTGAGCAATTCCTGAACCAGAGCCTGATCGCCGGCATCATCGGGATCGCGCTGGTGATCCTGTTCATGCTGCTGTATTACCGGCTGCCGGGCGTCGTTGCGTCGTTCGCGCTGGTCTACTACACGATCGTCGTCCTGGCGATCTTCCGGCTCATCCCCGTGACGCTCACCCTCGCGGGTATCGCGGGCTTCGTGCTCTCGGTGGGCATGGCGGTCGACGCCAACATCCTCATCTTCGAACGGATGAAAGAGGAGTTGCGCCTCGGCAAGTCGCTGCCGGCCGCCGTGGAAGCCGGCTTCAACCGCGCGTGGAACTCGATCCTCGACTCGAACGTGTCGAGCCTGATCACGGCCACGATCCTGTACGCCTTCGGTTCGTCCGTGATCCGCGGCTTCGCGCTGGTCCTGATCATCGGCGTGCTGACGTCGATGTTCAGCGCCATCGTCGTGACCCGTTCGATCATGCGTGTGCTCGTCCGCCAGGACTGGGCCCGCCGGGCGCGTCTGTGGGGTCTGCGCGACGAGGAGTTCGTCGCCGTGACCAACCCGCGTCCGACCCGCCGACCCCTGGCCGCCGATGTTTGACGTCATCGGGAAGCGGCGCTGGTTCTACCTCTTCTCGCTCGCCCTCACGATCCCCGGGCTGATCTTCATCCTCATCTCGCCATTCAGTGATGCCGGTCTTCAGCTGACGATCGACTACACCGGCGGGACGCGCTGGGAGATCAAGTTCGCCGACCAGAACGTGACGCCCGATCAGGTCGAGCAGGTCTTCGCCGAGAACGGGTTGCGCGCGACGGCCATCCGCACGGGATCAGGGTTCATCGAGATCAAGACAGAGCCGATCGGGCTTGTCGAGGAGGAGCCGGCGGCATCCCCGTCGCCCGGGGCGTCGGCTTCGCCCGGCGCTTCGGCTTCGCCCGGCGCTTCGACGTCGCCCGGTGCTTCGGCGTCGCCTGCCACGTCCACCTCGCCGGGCACCGGCGCATCGCCAGCTGCGTCGCCGTCTGCGCCGTCACCGTCCGCTTCGCCCTCACCGGTCGCCGCGGGCGCGGGTGCCTCGGCATCGCCTGGTCCATCGTCGAGTCCCGGGGCGAGCCCTGCACCGTCCGCCCTCCCCGGCCCGCCGAACGGCAACACGGAATTGCCGACCGCCGGCAAGCTCGGTCAGATGGTCACCGCCCTCGAGTCGAAGCTCGGCAAGATCGAGGCGCAGCGCAGCCTGACGACGATCGGCGCGGTGGTGAGCTCCGACCTGCTCCGCCAGGCACTGATCCTCGTCGTCGCAGGCTCGCTCGGCATCGTCGGCTGGATCACCTACCGGTTCCGTGACGTCAAGTTCGGCGTTACCGCGCTCGTGTCGCTCCTCCACGACGTCATCGTCGTCGTCGGCTCGTTCGCCATCCTCGGGACGTTCTTCCACGTCGAGATCGACGCGCTGTTCGTGACCGCGATGCTCACCGTCATCGGCTTCTCGGTGCATGACACGATCGTGGTCTTCGACCGGATCCGCGAGAACAAGGCCCGTCACATGGGCGAGCCGTTCGAGGAGATCGTCAACCACTCGATCCTGCAGACATTCGGCCGGTCGATCACCACGAGCCTGACGGTCCTGCTGACGCTCCTGTCGCTGTTCCTGTTCGGTGGGTCGGCCATCAGCGACTTCGTCCTCGCGCTGCTCATCGGCATCGTGATCGGGACCTATTCATCGATCTTCGTGGCCAGCCCGCTCCTGGTCGACTGGTATGCCTGGGAGGATCGCCGACGCGGTCGCCAGCAGGGCATCCGCGCCCCGCGTGCCCGGCGAGCGGCGTCGTGATCTCGGTCCAGCGCCGACACGGATACGAGCGAGACTCCCTCGGTTGAGTCGCAGGTGACCGCCGCGTGGCATCCTGACCCGGTGCTCGAGCCACGCTTTCGCTGGAGCTTCCCAGAGACCCGTCACATCGACCCCGACCTCGTGACTGCCGCGCTCGACCATGGCCTGGCCGAGCGGATGACGGCATTGCTGGCGCGCCGGGGTGTCGTAGGCCGGGACGACCTCGTCGCGTGGTTCGCCGACCCGCTGGCTGGTCTGCATGACCCGAGCCTGCTCCCGGACGCGAACCTTCTGCTCGAGCGCCTGACGAGGGCGCGAGACGACCATGAACGGGTGATGGTGTTCGGCGACTTCGACGCCGACGGGCTGGATGGGCTGGCGATCCTCGTCGTCGCCCTCGGCCGCTTCGGTGTCGACGTCCAGCCCTACGTGCCCAGTCGGCTCGAGGAAGGCCACGGGCTGTCGACCGCGGCGATCGAGACCGCAGTCGCCGACGGCATCTCGGTCATCGTCACCGTCGACTGCGGGACGAGCTCCGGCCCCGAGATCGCGGCTGCCGCTGCCCGCGGCATCGACGTCATCGTGACGGATCACCATCGCGTCCCACCCGACCTGCCGCCGGCCTATGCGGTCGTCAACCCGCATCGGCAGGACTCGCAGTACCCCGATCCGCGGCTCGCGGGAAGCGGCGTTGCGTTCAAGGTAGCCCAGCTGTTGCTCGGGACCGTGCCGGTCGACCTGACGGATCTCGCGACGCTCGGCACGGTCGCTGACGTCGCGCCGATCGTCGGCGAGAACCGCGCCATCGCCCGGCTCGGTCTCGAACGGATGCGAACGGATCCGCGGCCGGGCATCGCCGCCCTGCTCGAACGAGCGCGCATCGCGCCGGCGGCGGTCGACCTGGACACCATCGCGTTCGCCCTCGCGCCTCGCCTGAACGCCGCCGGCAGGGTGGGGGAGGCGCTGGAAGCGGCACGTCTCCTGCTCGCGGAGACGCCCGAGGAAGCCGCGCTTCACGCGGATGCGCTCGAGGCGGCGAACCAGACGCGGCGCGATCTCACGTCGACGGCTGTCGCGGAGGCTCGCGAGCTCGTCGCGGCTTCGCCGGACCGACCCGCCTCGATCGTTCGCGGCGCCTGGCCTGTCGGGATCATCGGGCTCGTCGCGGCCCGGCTGGCGGAGGATCGCGCCCGCCCCGCGGTGGTCGGGACGGACATCGGCGACACGATCAGGGCGTCATGTCGGAGCGACGGGACGGTCGACCTAGCCGCAGCGCTCGCCGAGTGCAGCGACCTGTTCACGAGGCACGGCGGACACGCCGGCGCGGCCGGTTTCGAGATGCCGGCGGCGCGTTGGCCCGAGTTCGTGGAGCGGTTCGAGGCGATCGCCTCGACGCATGTCCCGGCGGACCCTCGGACCGTCCTGGCGATCGACCTCGCCCTATCCGCGCTCGATGTCGACTATCGCCTGTTCCGCGATCTCGGCGGCCTCCGACCATACGGTCCGGGCAACCCGGAGCCGCTCGTCGCCGTCCTGGGTCTCACGGTGACGCGGGTGCGCGTCGCCGCCGACGACCACACATCGCTGACCCTGAAGCGCGACCGCGACGTACTCGATGGCATCGCCTTCGGGCGCGCCGACATCGCGGCCCTCGTCCAGGAAGGCGACCGGATCGACGTCGTGGCACGCATCAGCAGCCGGATGTTCGGTGGCTTCGAGTCGCTCCAGCTCGAGATCCGCGATGCCGCGCCGAGCGGATCGCACCCCGAGGCCGCGGCCATCCTCGCCGGCCCGAGTCCCGCAGTCGCGGCGGTGGCGTCGTGACGCGCACCGTTCGCCCCCGCTCCGAGAAGGCGCGCGACCCATACGGCATCGGCCCGGTGGGCTCGATGATCGGCCCGATCATGTCCGTGGTTGGCCTCATCCTGATCGCGGTCGTCACGATCAATCTGTTCGACTACAACCTGCCGCTGCTGGGCGGTGGTGGCGGGAATGGCGGGAATGGCGGCGGCGCCGTCGCCGGCCCGGAACTGACGCCGGCCCCATCGAACGTCATCGTCGTGCCCAAGGAGGCCCGGTTCCTCGGCAAGATCGTGTACGCCAAGGCCGGCAACATCTGGGTGCAATCCGATGAGGGCGCGACCCAGCTCACGAACGGGGGCGGCGCATCGATGCCGTCCTTCTCACCGGACGGGAACTGGGTCTACTACGTCCACGACACGCCGACGCGCGGGAAATGGCCCCGTCGCGGGACGTCGACGTGGTACGACATCGATCTCAACGAGCTGTTCCGGATCCGTGCCGATGGGTCGGCGCAACCGCAGCGCCTCCTGAGCGGCCAGGTTCGCAGCGGGTCGAACCGCTGGTCCGCCTGGATCCGGCAACCGGTGGTATCGCCGGACGGCAAGACGGTCGCACTCGTCACCGACGCGCCGCGACCGGACGACTCGAACGTCGTGCTGCAGTTCTACGACTTGGCGCGGGACCGTCTCACCCGTGCCGGCGTTCCAGAAGTCGGTGTCCTCGGCCACCAGGACCCGGAGTGGCGACCGGACGGCAAGATGCTGCTGTACACGATGAATGACCGCGACGGCGCGAAGGGCGCGCCGGTGATCATGCGCTACGACCCCAAGACCAAGGCCGCACGTGCCCTCACGACTCGGGGGTACATGCAGCCGTCGTACTCGCCAGACGGCCGCTTCATCGCCGCGACCCGCACGAATGCGCTTGGCACGGACGTCGTGATCCTCAATGCCGGCAACGGCAATGAGCTGTCGCGGATCACCAACGACGACACGTCGTGGGCGCCCGTCTGGTCGCCGGCCGGCGACGCGATCGCGTTCCTGCATATCGCCGGGCAGACCGTCGACCTGCGACTCGCGAAGCTCGAGGGGCAGGGCCCGGACTGGAGCGTGCCCGAGACCGTGAACCTCACCGAGGTCTCGGGCCTCGACGCAGCGTCGCGGCCGGACTGGTACGTCCCGCCCGCGCTGATGCCCGCGGCCGAGGGTTCGGGCGGCGGATCAGCGCCATCCGCCAGCCCGTCGCCCTGACACAGCCGGTGACCGCCAGCTACCTCGAACGTCTCGCCACACGCACGCGGGCGACCGGAACGGTGCTCTGTCTGGGTCTCGACCCCGACCCCGCGACGATCCCAGAGCGGTTCGCGAAGGGCGTGGCCGGCTTGGAGCGCTTCGCGGAGCTCGTCCTGGAGGCGGCCCTCCCGCACGCGGCCGCCGTCAAACCCAATCTCGCGTTTTTCGAGGCCTTCGGGTCAGCTGGCATCGCGGCCCTGGAGCGCCTTCGGGCCACCATCCCGGCCGACGTCCCGGTCATCGCCGACGCGAAGCGGGGAGACATCGGGTCGACCGCGGCGCGACAGGCTGTCGCCCTGTTCGACGTGCTCGGGGCCGACGCGGTCACCGTGAGTCCATATCTCGGCGAGGAGGCGATCCGGCCGCTGCTCGAGCGCGAGGACCGGTTCGCATACGTCCTCTGCCGCACCTCGAACCCGGGTGCGGGTGAGGTGCAGGACCTGCAGGTCGCCGGCGAGGGTGCGACAGGCGCGGAGCCGCTCCATGAACGGATCGCGCGACTCGCGGCGGGCTGGGGACTGGGCGGAACGGTGGGTCTCGTCGTGGGAGCGACCGCCCCAGAGGAGCTCGCGACGATCCGCCGCGTCGCCCCGGGTCTGCCGTTCCTTGTACCAGGGGTCGGCGCCCAGGGCGGCGCCATCGAACCGGTCCTGCGATACGGCCCTGCGAGTGCGGGACCTGGCGGCGGCCGGCCCGGCGGCGGGCTGCTGGTCAACGTGTCCCGCGGCATCGCCGGTGCGATCACTGACGCCGCCGAAGAGGACCCCGCTGAGGGGATCGCCGCGGCGGCCGCTGCGTGGGCTCGCCGACTCCCTGTGCTACCCTTGCCGCCGCCCATGAACAGAGGGATCTGACATGCCGAACATCGGGGCTCCCGAACTCATCATCATCTTGGTCATCGCGTTGCTGATCCTCGGCCCGGGCAAGCTGCCCGAGGTCGGGGCGTCGATCGGCAAGAGCATCCGCGAGTTCCGGAAGGCGTCGTCGGACCTGAGCGATTCGGTCAACGTCAGCGTCGACACCTCGCCACTGCCGCCGACCCCGCCTGCCGCGACCACCGCCGTCACGCCGCCCGCCGCTGAGGTGCCCGCTGCGACCGTCGCCCCGGCCCCGCCCGCGGCCCAGGCTGCGCCCGCGACCTCGAGTGAGCCGGCTTCCAACACGAACTAGGTTCGGCGCCCCGCGCCCCTGATGGCCGACGCCGACACCCTTCGCGAGCCGGCTTCCGGCGTCATCCCTTCTGACCCTGCCCCGCCGACGGGCGATGCTGGCATGCCCGAGGGATCGGTCATGTCGCTGGTCGACCACCTCAGCGAGCTACGCGATCGCCTGGTCAAATGCGTGATCGTCATCGCGATCGGGACCGCGATCGGGTTCTATTTCGCGCCGGTCGTGCGCAACTTCCTGCTGGAGCCGCTCCCGAACGGCCAGGCTCAGGTCCTCGGCCCGGGTGACGGCTTCGCGATCCAACTGCGGATCGCCGTCGTCATCGGGATCATCCTCGCGATGCCCGTGCTGCTCTATCAGATCTGGGCGTTCGTCGCACCGGGGCTGACGGCCGCGGAGCGCCGGACGGTGCGTCCGTGGATCCCGCTTGCGCTGTTCTTCTTCGCACTCGGCGTCGTGATCGCGCGCCTGGTGCTGCCGTATGCGGTCCAGTTCCTGCTCGGCTTCACCGACGACAAGCTCGTCGCGAACATCGCCGCCGGTCCGTACTTCGATTTCGTGACCACGATGTTCCTCGCGTTCGGCCTCGTGATGGAGTTCCCGATCCTGCTCGTCGGACTGTCGCGGGTCGGGATCATCACCTCCGAGCGGCTCGTCAGCTCGCGCCGATACGTCATCCTCGGGATCGCGATCTTCGCGGCCGTGGCCACGCCGGGCGGGGACCTAGTCAGCCCGCTCGCGCTCGGCGGCACGATGTACATCCTCTTCGAGCTCACCGTCCAGTTCATCAAACGGACGGGGCGGTGACCGAGGCGACCGGCCAGCCGGTCACGGAGGCGCCCGCCGAACAGGCGGTCGTGATCCTGTCGGGTCTCTCTGGAGGAGGGAAGACCGCCGCCTCCAAGCTCTTCGAGGACCTCGGCTACATGGTCGTCGACAACCTGCCCGGCGAGCTCTTGCCTGAACTCGCGGAGGTCGTTTCCGATGATCCGGATCGCTTCGCCCGAGTTGCGATCGTGCTCGACGTGCGCGCCGGCAACCCCGAGATCGCGCTGGCTGCGATGCGTGGCGCCCTCGAGGGCCGTGGCATCGTGCCGACGATCGTCTTCCTCGAGGCACGCGACGACGTCCTGATCCGACGGTTCAGCGAGACGCGGCACCGCCACCCGCTCAGCGATGAACGAGGCATCGCCAGCTCGATCGCCGAGGAGCGGCGGCTCCTCGACCCGATCCGCTCCGAAGCGGACGTCATCGTCGACACGTCCGACCTGTCGCTGCGCCAGCTGCGCGAGCGCTTGTTCGCCCAGCTCTCGACTGCGGCGCGCCCCGATCAGCTCGCCGTCCAGCTCATCACGTTCGGCTACAAGTTCGGCATCCCGCTGGAGTCCGACCTCGTGTTCGACGTCCGCTTCATCCCGAACCCGTACTACATCGATGCCCTGCGCCCGCATTCCGGCCTCACGCCGGAAGTGCGCGAGTACGTGATGGCCCAGCCGAAGGCGAACCGCTTCATCGCACTGCTCGAGGAGTTCCTCGACTTCACGATCCCCTCGTACGTCGAGGAGGGCAAGACGCGCCTGACGATCGGGCTCGGCTGCACGGGTGGGTATCACCGGAGCATCGTCCTCGCCGAGGTCCTCGCCGAGTGGCTTCGGGAGCGTGATTTCGGTCCCGTGACCGTCTTCCACCGCGAGCTGGAGCGGACGTGAGCCCGGACGCGCACACCTCGGATGCCGACAGATGAACGTCCGTCGATGGATGACCCCCGGCATCGGCGTCAAGCGCTGGCTGCTCGTGGTGTTCCTCGGACTCCTGCTCCTCGCGATCGGGGTCGCCCATTTCCTCCGTCAAGCGTCGCGCGACTTCGAACCGGGCGGTCCGCTCGAGGGCGTGACCTACGTGATCACCCTCCAATTCCTGCCGTTCCCGCTGCGCGGCTTCATCGTCGGGGTCGTAGGTCTGGGGCTCGTCGTGCTCGGGTCGTACCGCGTCATCCGGGTCGTGACCGATCCGCTGCGGATGCCGGATGCGGACCAGCCGCTCGTCGAGCTGATCTACCAGAAGCGGTTCCTCGCGAAGGGACCGCGCATCGTGGCCCTCGGGGGCGGGACGGGGCTTTCGGCGCTCCTTCGCGGGCTCAAGGAGCACACCAGCAACCTGACTGCGGTCGTGACCGTCGCCGACGACGGAGGCTCCTCGGGCGTCCTTCGCGAGGAACTCGGCATCCCACCGGTCGGCGACATCCGCAACTGCATAGCCGCTCTTGCCGACGCCGAGCCGCTGATGAGCGAGCTCCTGCAATACCGCTTCCCGACCGCAGACGGGCTTCTCGCAGGCACGTCCGAGGGACATGGTCTGGCCGGTCACGCGGTCGGCAACCTCTTGCTTGCGGCGATGACCGCGATCGAGGACGGCGACTTCGAGGAGGGCGTCCGTCGGCTCAACCGGATCCTTGCGGTGCGCGGCCAGGTGGTGCCGGTGAGCGCGGTGCCGCTCACGCTGCATGCCCGGATCGCGTCCGGCGAGACGGTGGCGGGCCAGTCGCGGATCATGCGGACCGAAGGGATCGACCGCGTCTGGCTCACCCCCGACGACGTCGAAGCGTCCGAGGATGCGCTCGCTGCCATCGCCGAGGCCGAACTGATCGTCCTCGGTCCGGGCAGCCTCTACACGAGCGTGCTGCCGAGCCTTCTCATCCCGACGATCCGTGACGCGATCCTGACCGCGAACGCGACCCGCCTGTACGTGTGTAACGTCGCGACCCAGGAGGGCGAGACGGCCGGCTTGGACCTATCGGCGCACGTGGCCGCGCTGATCTCCCACACGGCGCCCGGTCTCGTCGACGTCGTCCTCGCGAACAACCGCTTCGATGCCCGGACCCCGACGGACTACCGAGCGGAAACGGTGCGGCTTGCCTGGCCGCCGGCTGGCATGGCCCCCGCGCCGCGTCTCGTCCTCGACGATGTGGTCGATCCGGACAATGCTCACCACCATGATCCGGTGCGGCTCGCGTCGGCGGTCATGCGCGTGTACGAACGCGAGAGCTCGTCACGTCGGCGCGCCGTTCGCACCGCCTGACCGCGCGTCACGATCGGCTGACCCATGACGAGCTCCGAGCGCGACCTCGTGACGGCGTTGCGGAACGAGCTGGCCGGGATCGATCCTGCCCGTCCGTGTGATCGGGTCGCCGAGGCCGCTGGACTCGGTCCGGATGTTCCGAACCGGGAACCGGCGGTCACCCGCCTTGCACATCGTCTCCGGCGGGCAGCCGAGGCTGACGCCTATCCGCCGGCCGGGTTCGACTGGGACGCCGCCGCCGACCACTGCCGGACCGCATGGCTCCGCGGTCGGTTCCTCGCGCGCGGCTCGCTGAGCCTGGCCGGCGGTCGGACCCATCTCGAATTCGTCGTCACGCCTGACGAGGCGCCGCTGCTCGCCGACCGCCTCGAGGCGATCGGCCTGCCGGCGTCGTGGCGGATGCGTCGAGGACGCGGGGTCGTCACCTGGAAGAGCGGCGAATCGGTCGGGATGTTCCTGCGGCGCATCGGAGCCGCGGGTGCGCTCCTCGAGCTGGAGGCGCGCCAGGTCTCGCGCGCGCTGCGCGGCGAGTTGAATCGCGTGCTCAACGCCGAGTCCGCGAACCTCCAGCGCGCGGTCGCGGCAGCGGGACGCCAGCTCGACGCGATCGCGCAACTCGACGCGGACGGCCGGCTCATCGATCAGCCCTATGTCGTCCGCCTCGTCGCCGATGCCCGCCGTGAGACGCCCGAGGCGACGCTCGGCGAACTCGCAGAGCGCCTCGAGCTGCACCGATCGGCGGTGCAGCGAGCCCTGGAACGCATCGAGCGTCTCGCTGAGGAGGAGCCGGAGCGGCCGGGTGGGAGGCGCTCGCGCGAAGGCGCTCTGGCATGATTC
>JBKPMM010000091.1:0-15411 GCA_046732155.1 Chloroflexota bacterium
GGGTGACACGGTCAACGTCGCTGCTCGCCTGGCCGCTCTCGCGCAGCCTGGCGAGATCCTGATCACCGCCGACGCGGCTGCAGCTGCCGGTATCGACGGCGGGCTCGAGCGGCGGGTACTCGACTTGCGAGGCAAGCAGCACCAGACGGAGGTGGTGGCGCTCCAGATCGGTCCCGTGCGCTCAACGTCTGAGGCCTAGCCCCCGATCTCTGGCGCCGGACCCCAGCCGTTTCGGACAGTCAACCGTCGGGTGGTGAAGATGCGCTGCGGATCTGCCGTGGAGCCATCCGACAAACTGTGGGACAACGGCCCGTCGTCCGGGACGACTGAGCCGTGAGCGACGCCAAGAAAGTGTAAAGCGACCGCTAGGCGAAGAACCGCTTGATCGCCTCGGTGTCGTCCGAGAAGACCCAACGCTCGGTGATCTTGCCGTCACGCATGTGGTAGATCTCGGCCGTTCGGAAAGTGATCGTCTCGCCGCCTCGACGAGCGGTGTCCTCGATGAGCCCGATCACGTGCTCATCGTTCCCGAGCACATCGTGGGTCTTCCCGTCGATGAACTCCCAGTCGCCGCGCGGCATCTGGCCCATCTCGTCCTTGCCTCGGTACGGTTCATCCCGCCCGATCACATGCCAGACGACGTCGTCGGTGACGATGTCCCATGGACCGGAGTCGTCCGACTCGTATAGGCGCCGAATGATCGCGGCGTTCGGATGGTCGGGCATGACTCTCTCCTCGACGAGCTGGCGGGGATGCGGCCGCCGCCACCGGCATTGTCATCGGACGAATATCAGGTTGCCCCTCCGCACGAGCCTCCCGACGAACCCGTCGGCAGCCTGACCCGCGGGAAGCTTGTTCTGATGTTTGGTCTTTGCCTGCTTCTGGCGGTGAACGTTCCTTATCAGCAAATCCACCGGCGCCCAACGAACGTCGGGTAGTCTCGGGCCTCGGCCCCCAGTCCCCGACTCGTCCCCCCCGAGTTGGCGCGCGGCTGGGGGTCACTCGAGCGAGGACAGCGTCCCTCGCTCCGGTCTGCAGACTCGCGCTCCCTGCTCCGCGGGTCAGCTCTTCGCGGCCGACCGGGGGCTCGCGTTAACGTTCGATCAGCGTTAGCCCGCCTGGAACGAGAGGGTCCCGTTGTCGAGCAGCGTGATGGTCAACTGGTTCGAGGTCGTGGTGTAGCTGCTGGCCTGAGCGAGCGTAGCAACGTACTTGTCGCTGAGCGAGCCATCGGGACAGGCGGCGAGCGTCGAAGGACCGGGCTTGATCGTGAGGACGGACTTGCCGGTGATGGTGTAGGTGCCGCTTACCTGGTTGCAGTCCGCCTTCGCGGCGAACGTCCCACCAGGATCGAAAGAGATCGTGTAGTTGGCCATCGCCTCTGCCGGAACCACAGTCGCGAAGTTCGGCGCCACCGTCGTGACGGAGGTCAGATGCCAAGTCTTCCCCGTGATGTCACCACCGGCTTCGCTTGCGCAAGCTCCGCTGAGCGTGGCGGTCGCGACGAGAAGAACGGCGACGATGGAACGGCGCATCAGGATCGACTCCAATCCCATTCCGTGGACGGCTCCTAACGCCCCTGCCGTCCGATCCTGATCGAATGAGGCGCCCACCCCTGACCGACCGGCAATGGCGTGGACACGCCTGCCGACCCACCGTCGACAGGCCCTCGACGATCCTTACCTAGGCTCTCGATCGTGATCGCCAGCGCGCTCCTCGACGTGGCCTGGTCGCGGTCACGCGAAGGCTCGGGGCGCACATCAGGCATTTCGGGCGTCCGACGCGTCTTCCGCGAAACGGCCGCAGATTGAGGGAAACCCCGGATTTCCTATCGCTCGGTCTCGTCCGACGGTTAGCGTGAGATAGCGTCGAACTGGGGAAACGTCGTTGCGCCCAGCCCTGTACACGTTCCTGGCGGGCGTCGCGATCATGGCGTTCGTCGCGATGCTGATCCTGCCGTGGCCGACAGCCGAACCGCTCACCGTATGTGGCGGGACGCAAACGACGGGCCCGAACGGCGAGATCAAATGCGCTGGCTTGCCGTATGTGCCCTCGAACGGCGTCCTGCCCCGAGCGATCGACTACCGATGAGGGCGGCCGTCGGCACGACCGAGCTTTTGGAGTCGATCGCCGTCTGTGTCCTCGGTGGCGTCCTGACGGCTTTCGTCCTGTTCGTCGTGACTGCGTCGACACCGCGGTACGTCTACACCGGGCCGCTATGCCAGCTGACGACGGTCGCCGACCCAGGGTTCGACCCGTGGACAGGTGAGCCTCACGGACGGATCTTCGACTGCCAAGCTCTCGACGGATCACCCGTCACGCGCGTCACCTCCGACGCGCCGACTGAGTTGATCGGCCGCCGCGCTGTTCCACTTCCGCTCGGCTTCGGGCTTGGTGTGTTCATCGCGTTGATGTGGCTGCGGTCGTCAGGAGGATCGCCGTCGCGGCCGTGGAACCACGAGACGGGGTAGCCCGACGTCGCGCGCTCACCCGATCCAGACTAGGACAGGGGGTCGCCGGTTCAGATCGGGCTGGCCCCGCCGACGATCCTCAGGAACTCCGCGCGGCGTTGGTCGAGGTCGTGTGCGACGGCCTCATCCTTCGAAGCCTCGATCGAGACCTCCGCGGTCTCGGCCGGCATGTCGTCGGCGGTGAGACTGGTGACGGCGACCGCGGCACGGGCCGGCGCCAGGATGACTCGGTCGGCAGTCTCTCCTCGGCTCTGGGCGACCCAGCGCCAGTACAGGGCAGTGCGTGTCTTGATGATGCGGGGAGACGAGCAGGAGTCGCACGAGCAGGCCATGACAGCGTCCTTCCGGTGACGAGTCCTCCATCGCGCCCATCGCGCTAGGAGGATCTAGCAGCGACGCTAGGCGCGTCCGGTAGCAAGACGCCTGCAACTCGGTTGCGGTCGGATCCCACGCCCCACAAGGGGGCGGTCCATCGTTGACGAAGTCGGTCGCGACGACGACGATTGCGCCGCCGAAACGCCAAAGATGCGCGCGCCGTTCGGGGTCCCCAGAGATGACAGAGCGCTTCGTCACCCGCGGTTTCGTCGGCCGTCGGACGCCGGCGGATGCTGGTGATACACGAGACCGGATCCCACCCGGGCAGTACCTCACGAGGGACTTCCCGGTGCTGTCGGCCGGACCCACGCCACGGACGCCGCTCGATCGCTGGTCGTTCACGATCGAAGGTCTCGTACGGCAACCGATCACCTGGACATGGACCGAGCTGATGGCCCTCCCGAACCGCGAGTGGGTCGTCGACATCAGCTGCGTGACCAAGTGGACGAAGCTCGACATGCATTGGCGCGGCGTCAGCGTCGACACGCTCCTCGAGAACGTCGAACTCGATGACGACGCCGCCTTCGTGATCGCCTACTCCGACGGCGGCTATACGACCAACCTGCCGCTCGGCGACGTTCTCAACGGGCAGGCCTTCGTGGCCTGGGAATACGACGGCAAGCCGCTGGCTCCGGAGCACGGCGGCCCGGCCCGGCTCGTCGTCCCGGGACGCTATTTCTGGAAGAGCGCGAAATGGGTGCGTGGTCTCCGAATCCAGGAGCGCGACGAGCCCGGGTTCTGGGAATCGCTCGGCTATCACAACCGAGGCGACCAGTGGCTCGAAGAGCGCTACAGCGGCGACTGACGACACCATGGCGAACCCGATCGCCTGGCGGATCGCGACGGTCGCGGGCATCCGCGACGAGACGCCGAGCGTGCGCTCATTCACGCTCGAGCTGCCCGGCTGGCCCGGTCACCGACCCGGCCAGCACATCGACCTGCGGCTCACTGCCGAGGACGGGTACAGCGTCGAGCGCAGTTACTCGATCGCGTCGGAGCCTGAACGCCAAGGCGAGGTCGACATCACGGTCGAGCGGATCGTCGATGGCGAGGTGTCGCCGTTCCTCCACGACGTCGTCGTCAGCGGGGATCGACTCGAGGTGCGCGGCCCGATCGGCGGCTATTTCGTCTGGGAGGCGGCGCTCGGAGGCCCGTTGATGCTCGTCGCCGGCGGCTCGGGCGTCGTGCCCCTGATGGCGATGATCCGCCACCGTCACCAGGCTGGATCAACGGTCCAGACCCGTCTGCTGTTCAGCTCGCGCCACGCGGACGAGATCATCTACCGCGATGAGCTCGAAGGCTTCGCTGCCGCAGGCGATGGGTTCGAGGTGATCCACACGCTGACTCGCTCGCGCCCGCCGGGCTGGACCGGCTACGACCGTCGGATCGACGACCGGATGCTGGCGGAGGTCATCGAGCCGCTCGGCGTCACCGCTCGCACCTACATCTGTGGACCGACCGCCCTCGTGGAGGTCGCCGCGAACGCGCTTGTCCGGCTCGGCCTGCCGCCAGACCGCGTCCGGACCGAGCGCTTCGGACCGACAGGAACATGACCACCGAGGAGGCCACCATGCTCGATCACACCGACGATCCAGCGGTCGAGCGCGAACTCGACGGCAACGCGCTTGCCGGCCTGTTCGAGTCGCTGTTCGGTGGTGACATGACGGCGGTGCCCGGCCGATGCGCGCATTGCCACACGGTGAACATGGTCGGAGCCATGCGTGTGTACATGGGCGGACCGGGGGCGATCCTTCGTTGCCCGGCGTGCGACGAGGTCGTACTGCGCGTCGTCGAGACGGCGGAAGGGACGTACCTCGATGCTCGTGGCGCCGCGTACCTGCGGTTCGAGCGGCGGTAGTCGGACCGGGTGATACGCGCGTCGATGGCCGGCCCGACCATGTCATCGGATCGTCATCGAGCCGTCGCCTGGACGACACACGCAGTCGTCAACCTCCTGGACGCGCCGGCCGACGTGGCCGGCCTCGGTAGGAGGAAGACACATGGGACGACGGATCGTGGCACTCGCGCTGTCGGGGCTAGCGGTCGTCGGCGTGGCGGCGCCGGTCGCCGCGCGCGACTTCGGCGCGGTCTACGCGAACGATCTCGAGTATCGCGTCTTCGGGAACAAGGCCAATGTGCCTGACGGGACCGGTACCGATCCGCTGGCGACCTTCACGAACTCAGCGAACGCGCAACAGCAAGGCGTGGCTGAGTTCGCGCCGGGCTCGATCGGGCATCACGGCGGTCGGTGGGCCATCTACCGCGCCACGTGGATCGCAGGTGACTCGACGGAGCTCATCACGAGCTGGTCGGAACTCCAGGCGGAGGTCCAGAGGCGCAACATCATGTTGGTTCGCGACGCTGCGGCCGATTTCCGTTGCCCGGTCCTCGGCGATCCATCGCCGATCGGCTGAACCTCTCGGCGGACTCGTTCGCGTGACGGGCGGGTCCGCCTCCGGCTACGCATCGATCCGGGCGGGGACGGACGATGGTCTTGACATCGGAGCGGCTCCAAGGTCTAGCTTCAACGCGCACACCTGGCGGTAGCAAGCCGGCCGGGTCTCACAAGGAGCGTAGTCGACATGATGCGCGTCGATACCAGCACGACGATCGACCGACCCGTCCAGGACGTTGCCAGTTATGTCGCTGAGATCGAGCGCATGACGGAGTGGACCGATATGACCGCCTCACGGCGGTTGACCGACGGCCCGACCAAGGAGGGCACGCGGGGGTACGCGGAGGTCGCCCTGGGTCCGATCAAGCTCGGTTGGACGTACGAGGTACGGGATCTCGATCCAAACGGCGGCTTCGCGTTCAAGACGGTCACCCGCAATGCGCTCGGGATGGACGGCAGCATTCGCCTTTCTCCCGTTGGCGCCGGCGCGACCAAGGTGGACTACCACGTCGAGATCCTGACCCGCGGGCTGCTGCGCGCGCTCGAGCCCGTCCTCCGTTCCGAGATGTCGAAGAACGAGGCCGGTGAGATGCAACGCTTGAAAGCGGCGCTCGAGACCGGGCCGGCGGCGCGTCCCGACCCCGTAGCGAAGCCGGCATGAGCGCGACGTCGCGTGAGGTCGTCCTCCTGCTCGCCGACCTCTCCGGCTACACCGCGTATCTCGCTGCGAGTGAACCTGAGCGGGCGCCCGCCCTCGCTGCCGACCTTGTCGAGACGGTCGTGCGTCAGCTCCGACCGACGTTCCGGCTCGAGAAGCTCGAGGGCGACGCCGCATTCATGGTCGCTCCGCTCGATCGACTGACCGGCCCTGCTCTGCTCGACGCCATCGATGCGACGGCCGCCGCGTTCAGGACCCGCCTGCGCAGCCTCGCGCAGTCGACGACCTGTGATTGCGAGGCATGCCGCCGGATCCCTGAGCTCGGGCTCAAATTCGTGGTCCACGCGGGGGAAGTCGTCACACAGCGGGTCGTCGGCCGCACTGAGCTCGCCGGTGTTGCGGCGATCGTCGCCCATCGACTGCTCAAGGCCGGATCGCCCGCGACGCTCGGGCTCGAGCGGTACGCGCTCATCACCGATGCCTGTGTGCATAAGCTTGGGATGGATCCGGCCGCCCTCGATCTTCAAGCCGGTCTCGAATCGTTTGACTACCTTGGCGATGTCGCCGTCTGGCTTCGCGACCTCGCGCCCGTATTCTTCGATGCCGAAGGTGCCTGGGCACCGCCGCGCCGCCGGCCGGTGCTCGAAGCTGAGCTGCGCGTCCCGCGTGCGCCGATGACGCTGTGGGAAGAGCTGACTTCTGCCGAGAACCGCGCTCATGTCGCGTTCTGTGCCGCGGACCGTCTTGACCAGGTCGAGGAGATCGTCGAGTGGCGTCCGTTCGCGTCATTCGCCCGGGTCGTGAAGCTGGCCGACCTCCCTGGGGATCGGCGGTTGACGGCCCACCACGAGCTCGAACCCGACGGTGACGCGACGAAGCTGCGGGTACGCTGGTGGGGTTCGACCGTCACGTCCGAGCACGCCCGACGCGAGCGGGATCGATTGGAAGCCTTGGTGACCTGAATGCGGATCGGCGAACTGGCACGGCGCCTCGATGTATCCACTGACACCGTCCGGTTCTACGAGCGGGCCGGCTGGTTGCCGTCCGCGCCGCGACAGGCCAACGGGTATCGCGACTACCGCGACGAGGACGTCGAGCATCTGCGGCTCCTGATCGACCTTCGCCGGATCGATCTCCCGCTCGAGACCGCGGCTCGGCTCGCATCCTGGTGCCATTCAGGGCACTGCGACCAGACCACCGCGGACCTCCCGGCCCTGCTCGCCGCCAAGCGGCGAGAGATAGCCGCACGTATCGATGATCTGCGTGCCCTCGACGATCGAGTCGCCGTGCTCGAGCGCCATCTCGGGGCGATGAAACCGCAACAGCGCCGCGAGCTGCTGGTCTTGACCGGCGCGGTCCCGTGCTGTGATGCGGCCGCCGCGATCAGCTCTGACGAAGGCGAGGCGTGCGCGGTCTGTTCGGCCTGATCGTGCGCAGCGCGGCCTGAGGGCTCGGGGACGCTCCGAGAGGACCTACGCCAGGTCGACGACGCGTCCTTCGATGACGCCGACGTCGTCGTATCGCTCCTCGTGCGCGACGCCTGCATCGTCAAGGCCCAAGGCTGACGCCGCGGCTCCCGTAAGGAGCAGATACGGCCGGTCGCCGACATGAGAGCGAACCGAGTTCTTGAGGAGCCGGTGGGCCAGGGTGACGGCCGGACCGTGGATGTCGGAAACGCCGCGACCGGGGACCGCGACGACCTGACCTCGGTGGAGGATCATCTTCACCGTCAGTGCTGCTGCGCGCGGGCACCCGGTGCAGACGTGATCCGACGCTTGCTCGGCCTGTCGTGCCTTGACGACCTCGAACGATCCGTTGACGTCGCGGAGAAGCGCTACGAGATGGTCGCCGTCCCCGTCGAGCCGGTCGGCGGTCGCAGTGGCAAACACGGCGTCGCCCTCGAGTTTGGCTATGTCGAAGGACGGCTGGATACCTTCCACGACCGCGTCGAGCAGCGCTCCGATGATCGCGTACCCAGCGGGTATGCCCCGGCTGAAGTCGACGCCATGGCTGTCTTCCACGGCGGACAGGAAGCTCGTGTAACCGCTGATATCGGCGAGCAGCAGATACCGCTCGCTCGCCTCAACGAACGCTCCTGGCGACCCGCCTGCGGCGACCGGCTCGGATGTCACGTCCTAACCGTAGTCCATCGCCATAACGCCTCGCGCGCGTCGTAGCGCGACGATGGATCAGGAGCCGGCGACCGCCACCTGGATGACCTGTGCGCGCCGACTTGCAGGGTCCGTGACGACGCGCAGGACGCAAGCTAAGCTGGCGGCTAGGAGCCGTGGCCGTGTGCGGCCACGAACGACATCCTCATTGCGGGGTCGATCACGATGAACGTCCCGAGCTCCTCAGCCGCCGAGCGGCGCTATTTCGAGCGGGTCGCCGAGGACTGCGAAGGACTGCTCGGCCCCGGGATCGAGCTGCGGTCCCTCGAGCTCGATGAAAGCTCTGGCGTCGTACTCAGGCTCAGATATGCGCTCGGCAAGGCCGACTGGACGACGGAGGGCCGGGGCGACACCGTCATCGAAGCCCACGCCGCCCTGCGCGAGAAGCTGGTCCTGGATCGGATCCGGATCGGTGTGCGCGCGCTCTACAAGGAGCGCAAGTCGTAACGCGAGTGCACGTCACCGCGGCGGCGTGCGCGATTACCATCTGATCGGACGCGACCAACGGGCCTGGGGAGGCCGCCCTCACTGCGTCCAGGAGGTACAAGATGGGCATCATCGCGTGGATCGTGCTCGGCGCGATCGCCGGTTGGATCACGAACCTGATCATGGGTGGTGGCGAAGGCGTGATCGGGACGATCATCCTCGGCATCATCGGCGCGATCGTCGGTGGGTTCCTGGCGGGTACGGTGCTCGGCGTCGCCGATGTGACCGGCATCAACGTCACGAGCATCATCGTCGCCGTGATCGGCGCGGTGATCGTGGTCGCGGTCTACCGAGCAGTCATGGGGCGGCGAGGAGCGGCTGTCTGACCGCCGCTCCCTGATCCATCCAGCCTGAGGGGACATGGCAGGACCGGCTGTCGAGCCCGCACCTGAAGCGGCGCGAAGCGATCGACCGGTCCTGCCTGAAGGTCTTGTCTTTGCGGACGCCTACTCGCGGTTCGCCGCGTACCTCCTCGACGGAGTGGTGCTCGCGGCTCTGACCTCGATCCCGCCGGCCCTTCTCGGGCTCTACGACTACTCGTCGACCACCTACCCGCCGCCGCCGACGCCGAGGGCGACGTTCATCGGCACCACCATCTTCAGCATCGCGATCCAGGCGGCGTACTTCTTGTGGTTCTGGACGGCGGGGCGACGCGCGACCCCGGGTCAACGGGTCTTCGACATCCAGATCGGCAACGCCTTCGATGGGCGCGCGCTCACCATGACCCAGGCGATCACCCGATGGCTCGCGATGGGATGGTGGCTGGAGATCTTGGTCCTGTTGCCATTCCTGGGCGTCGCGATCGCCGCCTACGCCGCCACCGCCATCTGGTTCGTGGTGATCGCGGTGTCGATCGTCCTGAGCCCGACCAAACAGGGGATCCACGACCGGCTCGCACGATCGGCGCTCGTCCGTCCTGCAGGGCCGACGAGTCGGTGGGCGATCGGCTGTGTCTGGCTGTACGTCGGCGTCGCCCTGTTCGGGCTCCTCATGCTCGCGCTTACCGCGTACCTCTTCAACGCGATCGACCGGTCGAGCATCTACCCGCCGGGTATGGATCCGATCGACATCTTCAGCACGCAGATCCGGGAGTTCTGGCCCTACTGACGGTCTCTATCATGAGGGCCTCGCAGGGAGGGGAGGACCATGACCCAGCCACCCGACGAACGTCCTCGACCGGACGAGACGGCGAGTGAAGCCAGCCCCGAGAACGAGCCGACGGTCGCCTGGACGCCGCCCGAGCCGGATCCCGTGACACCGCCTGATCAAGGTGGCGTGGGGTACGCCGCGATGCATGGGGAGGGCGCGCCGGCTCCGCCTGAGCCCCCGCCGGCTCCGCCTGCGCCGAACATGCCGACCGAGCCCCCCGCCGCTCCGCCTGAAACGCCCGCCGACGCCACTCCACCTGCCTCGAGCCCGATCATCAGCGCGGCCCCGACCGAGCCGAACGCTGGGTGGCAGACGCCGCCGGCCGCTGTACCGCCCGTGGCGGCCGGTTCAGGGTGGGAAGTGCCTCCGGCAGCTGCAGCCGTTGCGACGACGCAGGACGGCTACGTCATCTCCGGCGTCGGTTCGCGCATCGTGGCATGGCTCATCGACACGACCCTCGCTGGGATCATCCCGGCCCTGGTCAGCCTCTCGCTGTTCGACTTCCAAAGCATCGTTCGACGGGGGATCGAGCAGGCGGAACAGAACCCCGCAGGACGCTTCGATTCCACCGTCTACACGATCCCGGTCACGCTCGACTACGTCTTGATCACGCTGATCACGCTGGGCATCCAATACCTCTACTTCGTGGGCTTCTGGACGAGTCGCTGGCGCGCGACGCCGGGGATGATGGGTCTCTCGATGCGTGTCGTGGACGCGGTTTCCGGAGGCACTCTGTCCATCGTCGCGGCGACCAAGCGCTGGATCGCGCTCGGGTTCCCGCTGGCGCTCCTGGCGCTCGTCGGACCCCTTCAGAGCGCAGCCGGCGTCCTCCAGTTCGGTCTGCTCATCTTCCTGTTCTTCACGACCGTGACGAACGCGCGCCGGCAGGGCCTGCACGACCGATGGGCGAACTCGCTCGTGATCCGGTCGGCGTCGAGCGGGAACGGCGCCACTGTGGTCGGCTGTCTCCTATGGGGCGTCCTTATCATCGTTCTCGGTTTCGTCGCCTCGACGATCGTGCTTGCGAACGTGTGGCCGGTCATCCAGGACTACATCAACACGTTCCCTAGCCCGACGCCGTGACGAGCGACACGCAGGGTCCGACCGTCGGGGGATCCGTCTGACGTCGACGCGTCGCCCGGAACACTCATCCGTGGCCAGTCCCGGCGACATGGACCCGGCGGCCTTCCGGGCGGCCGCGCACGTCGTCGCGGACGTCATCGCCGACTACTTGGAGAACGTCGAGCGGTACGCGGTGTTCCCGCCGGTCGAACCAGGTTCGCTCCGGCCGCTCTTTCCGGAACAGCCACCTGAAACGTCCGAGTCGATCGACGCGATCCTCGCCGACTACGACCGTCTCGTCGTTCCGAACGCCACCCAATGGCAACACCCGGGTTTCATGGCCTACTTCGCGACGACGGCGTCGGGCCCAGGCATCCTCGGCGAGATGCTGACCGCGGCGATCGGGCAGAACCCGATGCTCTGGCGAACGTCGCCGATCGGCACCGAGCTCGAGGAGGTCGTCGTCGGCTGGCTGCGGCAAGGTCTAGGTCTGCCGGACGCCTTCGATGGCTTGCTCACGGACACCGCATCGACATCGTCGCTGATCGCCCTTGGCGCGGCCCGCGAAGCGGCGGGATTCGATATCGCCGCGCGCGGACTCGCCGGTCGCGCCGATGTCCCGACGCTACGCGCATATGCATCACAGGAGGCGCACAGCTCGATCGAGAAGGCGTGCATGACCCTTGGGCTCGGCCGGGAGAACCTCGTCCGCATCCCGGTTGATGAGACGTTCGCTCTGCGTCCGGATGCGCTCAGCCAGGCCGTCGAGGCCGACCGGGCAGGAGGGCATCGACCCATCGCCATCGTCGCCACGATCGGCACGACCTCATCGACTGCGATCGACCCCGTCGGCGCCATCGCTGAAATCGCCGAACGCGAAGCACTCTGGCTGCATGTCGACGCCGCCTACGCGGGACCGGTCGCGCTGATCCCGGAACGGCGAGAGCTGTTCGCCGGCTGGGAGCGCGCCGATTCGATCGTGGTCAACCCGCACAAGTGGCTCTTCACGCCGCTCGATGCGTCGCTGTTGCTTACGCGCCGGATGGGCGACCTCCGCGCCGCGTTCAGCCTCGTGCCGGAATACCTGCGAACGCTCGACCGCGACGCGCCCGTCCGCGACTTCAACGAGTACACGCCGCAGCTCGGCCGTCGCTTCCGGGCGCTGAAGCTATGGATCCAGCTCCGGTACTTCGGGCTCGAGGGTCTTCGTCGACCGATCGAACGGCACATCGAGATGGCGCGGGACTTCGCCGTATGGGTGGACGCGGCGCCCGGCTGGGAGCGGCTCGCTCCCGTCCCGTTCTCGACCATCTGCTTCCGATGGAACCCGGCTGACGGGACCTCGGAGGACGCGTTGGACCGGCGCAACGCGGAGATCATGGAGGCGGTCAATCGTTCCGGCGAGGTGTTCCTGTCGCACACACGGCTCGCGGGGCGGTTCACGATCCGGCTGTCGATCGGGAACCTGCGAACGGAACCGCGGCACGTCGAGCGCGCCTGGACGCTGCTGCGCGAGGCAGCCGCTTCGTGACATCGCGGCCGGACCCGGACGAGGTCGTGTTCTTCGCCACGACCGCGGAACTGCGCGACTGGTTCGACGCGAACCACCAGAGCGCCGATGAGCTATGGCTCGGCTACCACAAGAAGCGGACGGGTCGACCGACCATCAGCTGGTCGGACGCGGTCGACGAGGCGCTGTGCGTCGGCTGGATCGATAGCGTTCGGTACTCGCTCGACGATGACCGCTCAGCGCAGAGGTTCACGCCGCGCCGCCCGGGGAGCGTCTGGAGCGCCATCAACGTGCGGAAGGTCGGCGAGTTGACGGCCCAGGGCCGGATGCGACCGGCGGGGCTGGCGGCGTTCGAGGCGCGCGATCCAGGCAGGACCGCGATCTACTCGCATGAGCAGGCCGAGGTGGCGCTCTCGGATCACGAGACCGCGCTGATCCGTGTCGACGACGCGGCGTGGGCCGACTGGGAACGCCGACCGCCCTCGTACCGCCGGACCGTCACCCACTGGATCGCCAGTGCCAAGAAGCCTGAGACGCGCGCTCGCCGACTCGCGGCACTGATCGAGGCATCCGCCGCAGGACAACCGGTCGGACCGATGCAAGCGGCTCGACGCTCACGGTGACCTGCCGCTGGTCGATAATGCCGCCATGCCGCCGATCAACGAGCTGACCCGCATCGAGCCCGTCCATCTCGCCACGCTCGAGAAGCAGGGGACGTTCACGACTGGCCTCCTCCTCGAGCGCTCGGAGACCCCGACCCGTCGACAGTACCTGGCCGACCAGGTCGCTGCGACGACCAACGACGTCCTCGAATGGCGCGACGAGGCGCTGATGCTCAATCTCGCGAGCTTCGGCCCGGACGATCACCAGTTGCTGATCCAGTCCGACATCATCGGCCTGCGCGACATCCTCGGCCTGTCCGTCGAGGAGTTCCAGCAGCGCATCGCGCGTGGTGCCACCGAGCTCAAGCGCGAGCCACCGCCCGAGCTGACGCTGGTCGGTTGGTGGGAACAGGCCAAGACGCTCGAAGAGGAATAGGGCCTCCGCGGGCTACGATGCCCGCGTGCGCACCCCGCTGAACGTCCTCGCTGATGTGTGGATCGGTCTTGCCACCGCGCTGGCCATCCTCGCGGTGACGATCCCGTTCTTCCTCAACCCGGCGTGGGTCGGGTTCGAGCAGGGGCGGTCCCAGACGACCGCGTGGACCGGCTTCAGCGAGGCGGATCTGACCGCGGCGACGAACGCCATCCTCTCGGATCTCGTGGTCGGCCCACCTGATTTCGACGTCAGGGTCGACGGTGCGTCGGTCCTGAACGAGCGCGAGCGGTCGCACATGCGCGACGTGCGTGGCGTCTTCATGGGCTTCTTCGTGCTGGCGATCGTCGCCGCCGTGTCGGCGCTCGTCATCGCGGCTCGACGTCGTGCCGAGGAGCGTGTCGCGACGTGGCGGGCGGTCCAGGGGGGTGCGCTCGGCCTGATCGCCTCGCTGATCGTCGGTGCGTTCATCTCGTTCTTCGCGTTCGACGCGTTGTTCGAGACGTTCCACCGGATCTTCTTTCCGGGCGGTTCGTACGACTTCGACCCGGCCACCGACCGACTCGTGCAGCTCTTCCCCTTCCAGTTCTGGAACGAGACGGCCATCGCCGTCGGCGTCGTGAGCATCGTCATCGCGATGATCGTCGCGTTGGTCGCCGCACGCCGGCTCGACCGCGCGGCAGACCTCGCGCCTGGAGCGTCGACGCTCGAGCGCTCCCGTCCATGAGCGCCGATCGGCTCCTCACCGTCGAGCAGGCGCGCGAGCGCGTCTTCGCGGCCATCCCCGGGCCGACCGAGTCCGAGGTCGCATGGCTGTCGGAGGGCCTCGGGCGAGTCGCCGCCGAACACCTGACGAGCCCGATCGCGCTCCCACCGTGGGACAACTCGGCCATGGACGGCTACGCCATCCGAGCCGCCGACACGTCCTCCGCGAGCGACGGAGCGCCTGTCCCCCTGGAGGTGATCGGCGAGGTCCGCGCCGGACAGCCGCCCGCCACCGAAGTCCGGCACGGGACGGCGATCCGCATCGCGACGGGGGCGCCGATCCCACCCGGCGCCGATGCCGTGATCCCCGTCGAACAGACGACCCCGCTCGACGCCGCCGGAAACGCCGTCGGGCCGCGCGGCAGGGACGCCACCGGGCCGGTGCCGGCAAGGATCGCGGCCCATGCCGCCGTCGCGCCCGGCGGCTCTATCCGCCGAAAGGGGAGCGACCTCGCGTCAGGGACACGGATCATCGAGCCCGGCACGCAGCTGACGCCGGCCGTCATCGGTCTCGCCGCCGGTGTCGGTCTCGAGCTCGTGAATGTCCACCGCCGACCGCACGTCAGCGTCCTCGCGACCGGTGACGAGGTTCGAGGGCGCGGCGCCGAGCTGGGTGCCGCCGGTATCCCCGACGCGAACGGCCCTGCCCTGCTGGCGATGGTCGAGGCCGCCGGGGGCTATCCCGACACGCTCGGGATCGCAGCCGACCGCTTCGACGACGTCCGCGCCCGGATCTGCGCCGGACTCGTGGCCGGCGCAGAGGCGATCATCGTGTCGGGCGGCGTGTCGGTCGGGCCGTACGACGTGGTTCGCGACGCGTTCCGGGAGTTCGGCCAGATCGAGCTGTGGCGCGTCGCCGTCCAGCCCGGGAAGCCGTTCGCGTTCGGGACGGCGCGTGCTCCCCGAGACGACGGCACCGACCCAAGCCGTCCACCGACGTTGCTGTTCGGGCTCCCGGGCAACCCCGTGTCGACGTTCGTGACGTTCGAGCTGTTCGTCCGTCCCGCGCTTCGCCGGCTGGGCGGCTTCAGGGACGATGCCATCTATCGACCGATCGATCGCGGCGTCCTCGCCGACGATGTGTCCAAGTCGAAGGGACGTCGTGGCTTCATCCGCGTGTTCGTCGATCGCGATGAGCGTGGGACGCCCCGACGCGACGATCGGGGTCGCGTCACTGCTCACCTGGCCGGCGGCGCAAGCGGCCAGGGGAGTCACGTGATGTCGGCGCTCGCGACCGCCGACGCGCTCGCGGTGATTCCCGAGGCGCACGACACGCTCCCAGCTGGCTCTGAGGTCGAGTTGTGGTGGCTGGACCGAGCGTGACCGCTATCCTC
>JBKPMM010000092.1:0-7736 GCA_046732155.1 Chloroflexota bacterium
CGATGTTCACGTCACCGACGGCGGCGAAGGACGCGAACACGCCGCCGGTCGTCGGGTCCGAGAGGATCGACAGGTACGGCACGCCGGCGGCGCGCAGCCGCTCGAGCGCACCGAGCGTCTTCGCCAGCTGCATCAGCGCGAGCGTGCCCTCCTGCATCCTGGCGCCGCCGGACGCGCTGACCACGATCAACGGGACGCGCGCGGCGAGGGCGTGCTCGGCGGCACGGGTCACCTTCTCGCCGACGACCGCGCCCATCGAACCGCCCATGAACCCGAAGTCCATGACGCAGAGCGCAATCTCATGGCCGCCGATGGCACCGGTCCCCCACACCGCGGCGTCGCGCATGCCCGTGGCGAGTTGCGCGGCGGAGAGGCGGTCCGGGTACGCCTTGAGATCGACGAAGCCGAGCGCGTCCACGGACTGCAAGCCGGGATCGCGCTCCCCCCAGGTCCCCGGATCGAGGAGGTGCTCGATGCGTGCCTCGGCCGACAGCCGGAAATGGTGGCCGCACGTGGTACATACGCGCAGGTTCTTGTCGAGCTGCTTGTTGAACAGCATCGTCGAGCAGGTCGGACACTTGGTCCAGAGGTCGGGCGGATAGACGTCGCGACGGGCGCGGAACGACGGCAGCTTGAGGGGCATCAGACGGGCCTCGCCCGCGATACGGCACGGACCGCGCGGACCATCGGGTCAGCGGGCGGCCGGCCACGCCGCCACGCGACGAAGGCTGCTCCTGCGAGCGAGATCGCGGCGGAGGTCAGCACCCCGCCGATGACGACGGGTCGGACCTGCGCGCGCGGGTCGGCTGGCGCCCCTCGGTCGATCGCCCGGAAGGCGATGAGCTCGCCGGACGCGTCCTGGCCGGACGCCGTCGCAGCGAGCCGGGCGGAGAGCGCTTCGACGAACCGGAACGAGGGGTGGTAGCGAGGCAGCGCGGCAAGGGCGTCGGCTGTCGCTCGGAGGTCGGCCGGGACGTCGGACGGATCCCGCGGCGTGCGCGCGAGCAGCGACTCGAGATACCGGTCGACGACGAACGCTTCGATCTCCCCGTCGCGCGTCGACCGCTCGAGGGTCACGCCCTCCCCTCGCCGCGGCGGGCGAGGTCGCGGGCCACGCTTCGGAGGCCGCGATGGATCAGGACGCGGACGGCGCCCTCCGACCTGTCGAGCACGGCAGCGATCTCGGCCGTCGACATCTCGTGGACGAACCGCAGGATCACGGCGCGCCGACGATCACCGGCGAGTCGATCGACAGCGGCCCATGCCGAGGTCGCCGCCTCGCGGTCGACCACGACCGCCTCGATGTCGAGCGTGTCCGCCGTGGCGGCCGCAAGGTCCAGCGGCGCCTCGGGTCGGCGCCGGGCTCGACGCCGTCGTTCGGCGATGACGTTCCGGGCGATCCGGAACAGCCAGACTCGGAACGTGGAGACGTCACTGCCGTCGTCATCGATGCTCGCGCGCTCCTGGAACCGGGACAGCGCGGAAAGAGCGGACAGGAACGTCCGCTCAGTGGCGTCCTCCGCCTCGTGGTGATCGCCGAGCTCGTAGACCGCGAAGCTGTACACCTGTGCCACGTACTTCCGATACAGCGCGTCAAACCGCGCAGGATCCGCGCGCGCGGCTTCGACGAGCGACCGATCGAGGTCGAGGGGGGTGAGCCGAGCGCGACGCGCCTCCACGGGCCGCGTCACCTTCCTTAATGCCGGGCGGGCCATCGTGTTACACCACGCCAGGGGCGGCGGCCGGTGTCGTCACTCGGACGTGCGCGATCTCGCCGACGAACACCGACCGGCCGCCCGCCAGGAGCGCCCCGGTGTCGGCGTCCACGCCCGTAGCCGTCACCGTCGTCCGCGACCCGTCCGCAGCGACGAGATCGACGTCGCGATCGGTCGTCACCTGGCGGTCGCTCCAGCCCGGACCGTCGAAGCGCCCGCGGCGGAGGTCCTCGACATACGACTCGACGCGACCCAGGAACGCGTCGAGCAACGCGTCGTGGTCGACGGGCCCTGATGCCAGCTCGGCCAGCGACGTCATGCTGTCAGCGATATCTGGGGGGAAGGCGTCACGCGACCAGTCGCCGTTCACCCCGATGCCGATGACCGCACGTGGATCGTCCGTGCCGAGCCCGTCGGTCTCCCCGAGCACTCCTGCCAGCTTATTCAAGCTGTCGACGCCCTCGACGACCAGGTCGTTCGGCCACTTGAGGGCGATCGTCCCCGACGGCAGCCGAGCGATCTCCTCGCCCGCCTCGGCCATCGCCAGCGACACGATCGCGGCCAACCGCCAGAGCTGATCGGGTCGCAGCCAGACCGGCCGGAACCCGAGAGACAGAAGGAGTGCGGCACCAGCGGGCGCGGTCCACGTCCGACCCTCGCGGCCCCGTCCCGCCGACTGCGTGTCCGCGACCGCAAGACATACCTCTGGCGTCCCCGCGGCCAGCCAGCTGCGGACGACGTCGTTCGTCGACCCGACGACGTCGAAACGTTCCCGGCGGCTGATGAAGGGCAGCATCGGTGGGCAGCTCAGCCGGCCGCCGCGACCTCGACGGGCTCCGGTCGCTCGAGCTCGAACGCCTCGTGGAGCGCGCGCAGCGCCGTCTCGAGCTCGTCCTCGGCGATCATGCAGGTGATACGGACCTCGGACGTCGAGATCATCTCGATGTTCACCTTCGCGTCGGCGAGCGTCCCGAACATCCGCGCCGCGTAGCCCGGTGCGTTGTGCAGCCCCGCGCCGACGATGCTCACCTTGGCGACGGACGCATCGGTCGTGAGCTCACGCGCACCGAGGTCACGGACGACCGCGTCGAGCGCCTTCTTCGCCTTCCCGAGCTCGACCTGCGGCACGGTGAACGACAGGTCGGTCTCACCGCCATGGCCGACGTTCTGGACGATCATGTCGACGTTCACGCCGGCGTGAGCGAGCGGTTCGAAGATGGCGCGCGCGATGCCGGGCTTGTCGGGCACGGCGACGATCGTCACCTTGGCCACATTCCGGTCATGGGCGAGCCCGCGGACCTTGTTGCGCTGCTCCACGAGCGGGTCCTCCTTGATGAGCGTTCCTGGCGAGTCCTCGAACGAGCTCAGGACCTCGATGACGACGTCGTTGATCCAACCGAGCTCGACGGCGCGGACCTGCATGACCTGGGCGCCCTGGTGGGCGAGCTCGAGCATCTCTTCATAGCCGATGACCTGGAGCTGGCGCGCGCGCGGCACGAGCCGCGGGTCCGCGGTGAAGATGCCGCGTACGTCGGTGAAGATCTGGCATCGATCGGCGCGGAGGGCGGCGGCGAGCGCGACCGCGGTCGTGTCGCTGCCGCCGCGACCGAGCGTCGTGAGCTCCATCTCATGCGCCTGCTCGGCGCTCTGCCCCTGGAAGCCGGCGACGATGACGACCTTGCCGCTCAGGAGCTCGGCCTGGATACGACGAGGCTCCACCCCCGCGATGCGGGCACGGCCGTAGGTCCCATCGGTCGTGATGCCCGCTTGCGGTCCGGTCAGGCTGATGGCGGCGACCCCGAGCGAGTGCAGCGCCATCGACACGAGCGTGGCGCTCTGGTGCTCGCCCGTGGCGAGCAGGACGTCGAGCTCGCGCGGGTCAGGTTCGTCCGTGATGGCAGCGGCGAGGCCGAGCAACTCGTCCGTCGCGTCACCCATCGCGGACACGACGACGACGAGGTCATGGCCTGCGGCGCGCTCGCGTGCGATCCGTCGCGCGACCCGCTTGATCCGGTCCGCACCGGCGACCGACGAGCCGCCGTATTTCTGGACGACCAGGGGGGCGGGCATGCCGGGCATTCTACTGCCGGCCTTCACGTGCTCCGAGCGGACCGCCTTCGCGCCGTGTCAAGCCCGACCGGTGATGAGATGCGACCATCGAACGCCTCGACACCGACGACGCGCCCGAAGGAGTCCGCCATGTGTCACGACCTCGATAGTCGACCGCCGATCGTCCCCATCGCGGGAGGCGCGTTCGACGGCGAGCACATCGCGATCGACGGCGCCGACAGGAACACGTTCGCCGCGTTCCGAGCGCGTCCAGCCGACCCGAGCGGGGCGGGCATCGTGATCCTGCCTGACGTTCGCGGACTGCATCCTTTCTACGAGGAGCTCGCCCTGCGCTTCGCGGAGCGCGGCATCGATGCGCTCGCCATCGACTACTTCGGGCGTACCGCCGGTGCAGAGACGCGCGGGGATGCCTTCGAGCACATGCCGCACGCCGAGCGCACGACGTGGACGGGCATCTCGAGCGACATCGCCGCCGGGGTCGAGACGCTCCGACGGGAGGCCATCGAGCGGGTATTCACCATCGGCTTCTGCATGGGCGGCCGGATGTCGTTCCTCGCGTCGACGCTCGGTCTCCATCTCGCCGGCGTCATCGGGATGTACGGCACGCTCCAGGGACCGTGGCGGAACGACGCGCCTGCGCCGCTCGACCGCATCGCTGACGTCGATGCGCCGGTCCTCGGTCTGTTCGGCGGAGCCGATCAGGGCATCACCGCGGATGCGGTCGCAGCGTTCGATCGCGGACTCGCCGAGCGCGGCGTCGACCACCGGATCGTCACCTACCCCGGCGCCCCGCATAGCTTCTTCGACCGGAAGGCCGTCGATTTCGCGGCGGAGAGCGAGGCGGCGTGGGACGAGGTCATGTCGTTCATCGAGGCGCACCGAGAACCGATCTCCTAGATCACGGCCGGCGCCGACCTCAGCGGGTCACCCTGGCATCGCGTCCGGTACGCGTCGTGGCCGGCGCGTCGGCCCGCGGCTCCTGAGCATCGAGCTCGGCGGCGGCGCGTCGCAGCCAGTCGGCCGCACCCCACGCGAGCGGCAGTACCCCGACGAGTAGCGGCGCCGGCCCGAAGACGAGCGAGAGGAGCGCCACGGCCGCACCGATCCCGACGGCGAACGGCGCCAGGGTCGGTGACGGGATCCGGCCGCTCTCGTCGAGGAGCGGTCGTTCCGGGTCGCGCGCCGGCCGGCCGGCAGCGGCCGCCCGCCAGTCGCTGCCGGCGTTCGCGAGCAGAAGCCCGATGATCCCCGACGCGACCGCGAACCCAACGAGCAGGAGTGTCCCGGCCGGCTCGTAGCTGACGAACCAGTAGACGATCGCGACGATCGAGGCGAGCACCGCGATGCCCTGGAAGACACGAGCCTCGGTCGGCGACCGGGCGCCGATCAGCGCGAGCAGCCGTGTCATGGCGCCGCCTCGGGCGAGGCGGCCGTCGCCGCCTCCGCCGCCGCCACCCGCGCGTCGTACACAGGCCGCGTCGACCGGATCGGGGGCAGCGAGTCGAAGTCATGCTCGGGCGGCGGCGAACTCGTCCACCACTCGAGGGAGTTCCCACCCCAGGGGTCGGCGGGCTGGTCCGGCGCGCGACGCAGCGTCAGGACGACATTGACGAGGAAGGCGAGGAACCCGAGCCCGAGAAGCACGGCCCCCATCGACGAGATGAGGTTGAGCGTGCCCCAGCCGAGATCTGGCGGGTAATCGGCGTACCGGCGAGGCATCCCGTCGGCGCCCAGCTGGTACTGCGGGATGAAGGTCGCGACGAAGCCGATCGTCCACAGCCAGAAATGGGTCTTGCCGAGGCGCTCGCCGAGCATGCGCCCGGTCATCTTCGGGAACCAGAAGTACAGCCCGGCGAACATGCCCATCAACGAGCCGCCGACAAGCACGTTATGCATGTGCGCGACGACGAAGTACGTGTCCTGCAGATGGAAGTCGAGCGGCGCCGACGCGACGATCACGCCGGTGATCCCGCCGAGGGTGAACAGATAGATGAATCCGGTGGCGAACAACATCGCGGTGGGGAACGTCAGCCGCCCGCCGATCATCGTGGCGACCCAGTTGAAGATCTTGATGCCCGTCGGGACCGCGATCAGGAACGAGGTGATCGAGAAGAACGGCAGGCTGATGACGCCGGTCGTGAACATGTGGTGCGCCCAGACCGACATGGACAGGAAGCCGATCAGGATCATCGCCAGCGCCATCGCCCGGTAGCCGAAGAGCGGCTTGCGCGAGAAGACCGGGATGACCTCGGACAGGATCCCGAAGAACGGCAGCGCGAGGATGTACACCTCGGGGTGGCCGAAGAACCAGAAGAGGTGCTGCCAGAGGATCGGGTCGCCGCCCTCGGTCGGGACGAAGAACGTGGCGCCGAACCGCCGATCGAGCAGCAGCATGGCGAGCGCCGCCGTGATGGCCGGGAAGGCGAACAGGATGAGGATCGACGTCACGAGGATGCCCCAGCAGAACATCGGCATCCGGAACATCGACATGCCCGGCGCGCGCCGCGTGAAGATCGTGGCGACGAAGTTGACCGCGCCCATGATCGAGGCGACGCCCGTCAGCGCCAGCCCGACGATCCACAGGTCAGTGCCGGTCGAGCTGCTGAACGTCGGCTCGTTGAGCGGCGCGTAGCCGGTCCAACCGACATCGGCCGGCCCACTCTGCGTCAGATAGCCCGACAGCACGATGATCCCGCCGGACAGGAACAGCCAGAACGACAGCGCGTTGAGACGGGGGAAGACCATGTCGGCCGCGCCGACCTGGAGCGGCACGAGGTAGTTCGAGAACGCGGCCACCATCGGCGTCCCGAACAGCAGCATCATGATCGTCCCGTGCATCGTGAACGACTGGTCGTAGCTCTCGACCGACATCACCTGGAGACCCGGTTGGGCGAGCTCGGCGCGCATCAGGAGCGCGAGGACGCCGGCGACCATGAAGAACCCGAAGGCCGCGACGGCGTACATGATCCCGATCCGCTTGTGGTCGGTCGTCGTCAGCCAGACCAGCGCCGATGCGGACGGCGGTGCCGGTCGAGCCGTGATCGCGCCGGTGGTCATGGTGAACCCACCGGCAGGAAGGTCGCCCCGGGTGCGGCGACGGGTGGGCTACCGCCTGCGGCACGCTCCGACGTCAGCCACGCGCGGTACTCGTCCGGCGTGACCGCGCGGACCGTGAACGGCATGGCGGAATGGCCGACGCCGCAGAACTCCGCGCATTGGCCGCGGTACGTGCCGGCCTCCTCGACCGTGATGTCGAACACGTTCTGACGCCCGGGCAGCACATCGCGCTTGAACAGGAACTGGGGCACATAGAACGAGTGGATGACGTCGTCCGACGTGATGACGAAACGGATCGGCTGCCCGACCGGGACGACGACCTCGGGCCCCGGGATCCCGAGCCCGCTGACCTCCACGCCCTCGTCGCGGTAGCTGAACCTCCAGCCCCAACGGAAGCCATGGACCTCGATCTCAGCCGCGGGCGTCGCGGCGCGCGCCTCGGTCCGTGACAGGACTGCGAGCGTGCCGATGAACAACCCGCCCACGATGACCAACGGGATCGCGGTCCAGATCGCCTCGATGAGGTCGTTGCCCTCGATCTGCCGAGGCTCCCCGGAGTCCCGTCGTCGAAGGACGCGGTAGCGGACGATCGCGAACGTCGCGAGCGCGTACACGAGGATGAATACGCCGGCAGCGATCACCACGAAAATGTCGTAGAGGTTGCCGATGTCGCGGCCCTCGGCGGTCGCGGCCGCGGGCAGGCACCCGGCGACGAGGAACGCGGCGGCGATCGGCGCGAGCGCCGCCCGTGTCGCGCCGCGTCGTTCGGCGCCCGTCACTCGTGGATCTCCTCGAAGCCGCCGTCGGGTCGGCGGACCACCGCGTGGCCGGCGACCGGCGGCGAGGGATGATCGCCCTCACGGAGCCGTGCGCGGCAGAGTCGATAGGTGACGA
>JBKPMM010000093.1:0-8693 GCA_046732155.1 Chloroflexota bacterium
AGAATGCGTCGCGGTGCGGAGCGAGCGTGCGGCGCACGAGGCTGATACGCCTGCGAAGGCCGACGATCGCGGCGAGGATGTCGTCATCCGGGCGGCCGTACAGCGCTCGCTGGTCGAGCTCATCGATCTCGCGCTCGATGGTCTCGACGAGCAGGTAGTAGCCGACCAGGACTTCGTCGACCAAGGCGGATACGAGATCGCCCGCGGTCAGATCGCCGAGACGAGTCTCCCCGTCGATGCCTGCACGGAACCGGCGGAGCGCCTCGACCTGCCCCTCGTGCACGGTCAGGACCACGTTTCGGCCGGCGAGGAGATCGATCTCGCGACGAACGAGCCGCGGCGGCGTCTCATCGTCGGTCTCCATCGCCTCGAGCGTGATGTGGAGCAGCTCCGCGGTATGCGTCAGCCGTGCGCGACCGTCATCGGTTCGCAGCCGCTCGACGTCGGCGTCGCTCAGGCCGAGCGTCCTGAGCACGTCGGCCAGCGTGTCGTCTTCCTGGCGGGTGTCGATGTCGACCCACAGCAACCGCTTCGGGCCGAGTGACCGGACGACCTCTTCGGTCAGCTCGACGCGACGGTCGTGGGAATCCGCATCGAACAGGCGGACGGTCGGGTTGCTCAGTGCACGGTGCTCAGCAGGAGCGCCGCCCCCACGGCGATGAAGGCCACGAGGTACTGCAGCGCGAGCATCGTCCGGTCACCGGACGGCTCTGCCTCCCATGTCCTTGGCTTGGCGGCGGGGTCGAACAGCATCGATATCGGTCCTCGTTGCGACGGTGAGAGAACGACCGCCGGCATCGTGCTGGCCGCCACCATGCGACCGGATCGGATTCGCGAGCCTATCGCATCGCGTGGATATGACAACGGGGCGCGAACGGGGCGTCGGCGCACCATCCGGTCTGCGAGCCCCCTGCAACGAGTCCACGGGTGGCGCTGGTTACCGGCGATGCGTCTGCGCACGTACGGTTCGACGCGGCCCACGGTCGGCCACCCGGTGACGGCCTGAACCCCCGCCGCGCCGTGTCCTTTCAGGAGGTGACCATATGCTGAAGCGAATCGTCCTGTTCCTCGCCCTGAGTGCCGCGCTCGTCGCGTGCAGCAGCACCGGTACGAGCGGGAGCACTTCCGGTGCCGGCGAGTCCGTCGCGCCGATCGACTCGAGCGGGGCGTCCGCGCTCCCGTCCGACAGCGGCCTCGAGAGCATGATGCCGAGTGAGTCCGCGTCGCCGTCCTGATCGACGGATCTCACACCAGCCGCTCGACGCCGGGCCCGTCACGGGCCCGGCGTCGTCGTGTCCGGACCCTGCCCAGCCATCGCGATCGCACGGCGTGGCGATCCGGGATTCATGCGGTTGTTACGCCAGAAAGCCCCGGCGTTGTCCGACGAGATCCCGCGCACGACGACAGTGGGAGCGACCCGTAGAACGGGCTGAACCCCAGCAGGCGGGTGAGATGCCCGCCACGGGAAGGAGGTATCTGTGAGCATCATCGCGTGGATCGTCCTAGGTGCGATCGCCGGTTATCTGGCCGGCTTCCTCGTCCGAGGTGACGAGGGTCTCGGGATCATCGGGCACATCGTGCTCGGCATCGTCGGCGCTCTGGTCGGCGGTTTCCTGGCCGGCGCGCTGTTCAACAGCGATCCCATCAATGGGCCGTTCGACATCAGCTCGATCGTCGTCTCGGTCATCGGTGCTGTGATCACGGTCGTCGTGGTCAACGCCGTCATGGGTCGCAGCCGAGTCGGCCGCGGGCCTATCTGAGCCACGTCCGGGCTGGGGCCCGGACACCTGACACGCGATGGAGTCCACCCAGTGCGGTGGGCTCCATCGTTTTCACCGCCATATCCATCGAGAGAGAAGGGAGAGGCCTGATGTCGAAGATCGTCGAATCGACCGACGTCGAAGTCCCCGTCCGCGTCGCCTATGACCAGTGGACCCAATTCGAGGAGTTCCCGCGGTTCATGGACGGCGTGAAGAGCGTCCAGCAGCTGAACGACACGACGCTGGCATGGAATGCCGAGATCAACGGCATCGACCGGTCGTGGCGTGCCGAGATCATCGAACAAGAGCCCGATACGGTGGTTGCCTGGCACTCGACCAGTGGTGCCAAGAACGACGGCCGCGTCAGCTTCGAGCCGATCGACGGGTCGCGCACCCGCGTCACGCTCGAGATCGACGTGGAGCCGGAAGGTGCCATCGAGAAGGCGGGCGACGCGCTCGGCTTCGTACAGCGTCAGGTCGAGGGTGACCTGAAGCGCTTCAAGGAGTACATCGAATCGCGCGGCGCGCCGACCGGCGGCTGGCGAGGCGAGGTCGAGGGCGGCCAGAAGGTCAGCGACAGCCGCTGATAGCCGGTGACCGAGCCGCGAGGCTCATGCAAGGGCGCGGCGGTTCGGCGGACGAACGACCGTGACGCCCTTTTCGCGACGCTAGACGTGTGGCTCCTGTACCACTGGGGGTCCGGGAGCCACACCAAGCCACTTCTGTCGGCTTAGCGGGCCTCGCGCGGGGCGCAGACCCCATCCCCGCCCTGCGGGCGCGGGCGCAGGAGCTCCGGTCAGCACATCCTTCGCCGGTGATGCACATCCTTCGGGAGTCCGCGGTGGTTCGTCGGTTGATGCACTTCGGCTGCATCGGGGCGACTGGATCGTCGCCCTCGAGAAGCGAGGGCGGCGCACACACGGCGTCCTGATGCAGGCGAGCTGCATCATCGACGGAGCCGCCGCACCGAGGCGGTGCATATGCATCGGCGTGCGCCCGGGCGTTGGGGACCGTCAACGACTTTCTCGGCGATCGGCGTCAAACGGAGATGTCAGAGCCGGAGTCACACGCGCGAACGCCTTCTCTTCGCACCTCGAACCCGCGACGTGGGCCTGCAACCGATCCGCAATCGGAAACCCCCCGCACGTCGGATGGCAGATAGCGGCTGCGGTGCATGGTTCTGTCCCGGGGCGTCCAGCCTCGCAGGACAGGAGACGGCGTGGATCTGTCCACCATCGGTCGAAGTCAACGAACGCACCGCGAGCTGATGGCGTGGTTCTCGAGCCCGCGCGTCGCCGTCCGCACCGCGTTCCGATTGCTCGAGACGGTGCCGACCGCTCGCGTCGCGATCCGGCGGACCGAGGACCATGGCGCCGAAGGCCCGGTCGTCGCGATGTCGGCCGAGATACCCTGGCTCTGGTCGACGATGGTGACGCGCCAGCTCAACGGCCTCGGCGTCGCCGTGGTCTGGGACCCGGACTCCACACGACGAGGGTCCGACGCGAGGCCCGCGGCATGATCCGGTTGTTATGCATCTGCAATGTCGTGTCCGTACGAAATGGCGGTTCCGGGACATGGACTGACCTACGGTTCGAACACAGCAGAACACACCAAGGCGGGCGCTTGTGACGGGGCGCACCTCCTTTCGCACGGACGGTTCGGGTCCCCTCCCCGGGCCGTCCGTCGCCTTTTCTGCCGAAACCGTCAATGGGGAGGAGCAACGATGAGTGCGACCACATCCGGACGTAAGTCGACCACCAACGACACCGATCCGATGGCGCGCCTCGCGACGACCGCGCGGCAGGCAGCGGACACGGTCGCCGGCGCGGCAGGCGAGATGGCTGCGCGGTTCCCCGAAGCAGCCAACACCACGAAGGATGCGATCGGCGAGGCCAACCGGGCCTTCCAGGAGGCGAACCGCATGGTTCGAGCCGGGTCTGACCAGACGCTCAAGGTCGTCGCCGCCGCCTCGCTCGGGTTTGCCGGTGGCCTTCTGGTCGGCGGCGCGAACCGCGTGCTCGTGCTCGCTGCTCTCGTCCCGGCCGCCCTCGTAGGCTCGGAGTACATGCAGCGGCAGACGACCCCGACGCCGTAGTCCAACGCTCGTCGACCGATCTGTCCGCGCCCGCTTCGGCGGTATCCGGTGCAACGGCGCTGATATCGACCGGACCGGCACCCGGAAGCGACCGCAACGCGAGCGGTCGTAGCGTCGATACCGACCCGCTCCCAGCGGGGGAAGGAGGTTTCGACCACATGGACGACGTCAAGAAGAACTACCGAGACGCCGAGAACGAGGCGAAGGAGCAGGCCCGCCGGTCTGACGGCGACGAGAGTCTTTCCGACAAGGCAGCGAACCTCGGCGACGACATCCGGACCGGACTCGCCAACGCGGGCGATGAGGTCGACGAGCAGGTCGATCGCGCCAAGTTCCGCGGGGAGCACGGCGACGACGTCTGAACCGCGACCGCAAGTGACGAAGAGGCCCCGGCCATCGGCCGGGGCCTCTTCACGTCCTGACTGGCTGGTTCACGTCCTGACTGGCTGGTTCACGTCCTGACTGGCTGGTTCAGGTCCTGACTGGCTGGTTCAGGTCTTGACCGGTTGGTTCACGCCTTGACCGGCTGGCCCGCGTCCCGAGCACGCTGCCGGAGCAGCTTGACGACCGCGATCTCCTCGCTCCGATCCGCTTCCATCGGCGGCGTCGTCTGCTCCTCCGCGGCATCGACGAGCGCCCCACCGAGGTTTCCCTCGAGATACGCCTCGAGGACCGCTGGGTGGACGTAGCTCCCGCGGGCCACCGCCGGTGTGTTCCCCAGGCGCTCGGCGGTCATCTTCATCGCCTCGACTACGTTCTTCTTCGCCGGCGTCCCGTTGTCCTCGGGCTGCAGCGCGCGGAGGGCGCGGTACGCGAGTAGCGTGCCGGCCCACGTCCGGAAGTCCTTCGCCGTGAAGTCGCCACCGGAGATCTCGCGCAGGTAGTCGTTCACGTCGTCCGACGTGACGTCGCGCACGACGCCGTCGTCGTCAACGTACTGGAAGAGCTCCTGTCCGGGGAGCTCCTGGCATTTCCGGATGATCGCCGCTAGCCGCCGGTCTCGGAGGCCGACCTCGTGGACGACCCCGGCCTTGCCGCGGAAGCGGAACTTCACCTCCGAACCCCTGATCTTCGCGTGACGGTCGCGCAGGGTCGTCAGCCCGAAGGACTTGTTGAGGCGGGCGTATTCATCGTTCCCGACCCTGATCAGGGTCAACTCGAGCAGCCGTACCACCGCGCCGAGCACCTTCTCACGCGGCAAGCCACGCTTCGCGAGGTCGTGTTCTGCGCGGCGCCTGATCCGCGGCAGGGCCTTGGCGAACGCGATCATCCGGGCGAAGTTCTCGGCCCCGCGGCGCTCGTGCCAGCGCGGGTGATAGCGATACTGTTTGCGCCCGCGCGCGTCGCGCCCGGTGGCTTGCAGATGCCCGTTCGCCCACGGCGAGATCCAGACGTCCGTCCACGCGGGCGGGATGACGATCTTGCGGATCCGCTCGAGGGTCTCCTCATCGCGGATCGTGTTGCCCTCGCGGTCTCGGTAGGTGAACGACTTGCCGGACTTGTGACGGGTGAATCCGGGACGCGTGTCGGTCGTATAGCGGAGCCCGCTCGCGCGGGCGATGTCGCGAGCGTCGTTTCGTGGGTCGGTCATGGAGCGACGGTACGAGCCGGGACGTCGCGTCGATGCGCGCGAAGGGCCTTCGCCACATGCCTGCAATCTCGCATCCGACGCGGGTTCCCCTCCCGATACGGACCGCCTCGGATACTCAGGACAAGTCCCGTCGCGATACCTGCTCTGGGGGACGATCGCGATGGGACTCCTCTATTCCGGCGCGAGCGCTAGGGACGGGCAGGACGAGCGGCGCCGCTCAGGAGACCCCCAGTCATGGATGCAGTAGTGCTGGTCGACCGAGCGTCGAAACGCTTCGGCGACGACGTCGCGCTTGATGGTGTGTCGGTCGCCGTCCCGGAGGGCACGATCCTCGGGATCATCGGGCCGTCCGGGGCGGGCAAGACGACCCTCGTCCGGCTGATGACGGGGGCGCTCACGCCTACGGACGGCGAGATCCGCGTGATGGGCGAGGACCCGAGCC
Source organism: Chloroflexota bacterium (assembly GCA_046732155.1). Taxonomy (GTDB): domain Bacteria; phylum Chloroflexota; class Limnocylindria; order Limnocylindrales; family CSP1-4; genus SPCO01. The sequence continues at coordinate 5,889 of JBKPMM010000093.1, forward strand.
GGTTCAAGCGGCGAACGCGAGAACGGATCGGCTACATGCCGCAACAATTCGCGCTGTACCCCGATCTCACAGCCCGGGAGAACGTCGACTTCGTCGCATCGCTGTTCGGGCTTCTGTGGTGGCGCCGGCGTCGCCGGACCCGCCAGGTCCTCGAGCTCGTCGATCTCTGGAAGGTCCGCAACCGGCGCGCGGGGAGGCTCTCCGGCGGGATGCAGCGCCGGCTTGAGCTCGCGTCGGCGCTGGTGCACGACCCGGCCGTCCTGTTCCTCGACGAGCCGACTGCGGGCATCGACCCGCTGCTGCGCGCGTCGATCTGGCGCGAGTTGACGCGGCTCCGCGACGAAGGCCGGACGCTCCTGGTCACGACCCAGTACGTCGGTGAGGCAGAGCAGTGCGACGCGGTGCTGCTGATCTCCGACGGTCGGGTCATCGCGACGGGAACACCCGACGAGCTGCGTCGATCCGCCCTCGGGGGTGACGTCGTGGACGTCGAGGCGGCCGGCCCGATCGACACCTCGGCGCTCCGCCAGCTCGAAGGTGTGCGGCGCGTCGAGCAACGTGGTCCGACGGCCATCCGCGCCACCGTGGACGATGCCGCGACGATCCTGCCCGAGATCGTCGAAGCGATAAGTGGCGCCGGTGGCGAGGTCTCAGCGGCGGCCGAAACGCGTCCGTCGTACGACGAGGTCTTCGCGCTCCTGGTCGAGCGTGCCCGCGCAGCGCGACCGGATCCTGACGCCGAACCCGAGCAAGCGGCATGATGCGCGGCGTCCTGACCGTCATCTGGCGGCTGCTCGCATTCGTCGGCAAGGAGCTCGTCGAGACCGTCCGGCGGCCGGGGGCGATCGTCAGCCTGATCCTCGGCCCCTTCCTGATCATGGCGATCTTCGGCGCGGGATTCAGCGGCATCCGGCGGCCGCTCGACACGATCGTCGTCGCCCCGGCATCGAGCGAGCTTCCTGCCGATCCCGCCGATTACCAGGAGCTGGCAGGCCCCGCCCTGCACATCGACAGTGTCGTCCAGGACCGCGCGGCGGCCGAGGCGCGCCTCCGCGCCGGCGAGGTCGACCTTCTGGTCATCGCGCCCGACGACCCTGAGGCCGCGTTCCGCGCGGGCAAGCGATCGACGATCGAGATCGTGGTCGATGCTGTCGACCCGGTCGAGGAGAATTACGCGACGATCCTCGGTTCGACACTCGCCAGCGCCGTCAATCGGCGGATCATCGAGCGCGCGGTCGCGGAGGGTCAGGGCTATGCCGTACAGGCTGGCGACGCAGCCGCTGCGTCGATCCCGCCGGATGTCGTCGCGGCGCCTACCGAGTCGCACCTCGTCAACCTCGCGGATAGCGCGCCGACGGTCACCTCGTTCTTCGGGCCGGCGGTCCTGGCCCTGATCCTCCAACACCTCGCCGTGACCCTGGTCTCGATGTCGCTCGTCCGCGAGCGTTCGAGCGGCGTGATGGAGCTCTTCAGGATCTCTCCGGTCACCGCGGCTGAGGTCCTGGCGGGGAAGGTCCTCGCCTTCGGGCTCATCGGTTTCGTCATCGCCGGGCTCACGATGCTGTTGCTCGTGGTGGGGCTCGGCGTCCCGGCGCTCGCGAGCGCGGGTTCGCTCGCGTTCGTTATCGGCCTGCTCCTGCTCGCATCGCTGGGTCTCGGCCTCCTGATCGCGGTCATCTCCGATTCCGAACGGCAGGCGGTCCAGCTGTCCCTGCTGACCCTGCTTGCGTCGGTCTTCTTCAGCGGCTTCGTCCTGGCGATCGACCAGTTCACGCCGCCCGTCCGCGCGTTGGCATACCTGCTACCCGTCACGCACGGCATCCAGTTGCTCCAGGACCTGATGCTGCGCGGGTCGACGAACCACCTATGGCAGGTCGGCGCGCTCGCCGCGATCGCCGCCGTCACGCTCGTCGCGGCCTGGTTGTTGCTCCGCCGGAACATGCGCACGGCCTGATCCACCGTCATCTGGCTGGTAGGGCACTGCAACACCCGGCGCGGAGCGAGGCGGACGCCCCGAAGCGTGGCGCCTGCGACCGTTGTCGCAGAGGTCCCCCACGGAGAGTCCGAGATGACTGACGACAACATCAGCCGGTTCCCACGCACGCCGCCGGACGACACGGAGACGCAGACCGATGAGCGCCGCGCGGAGGGTGACGACCGCGTCGGACCGGAGACGCGGTCCAATGACGAGGGGGTGAACCCGCTGGTTCGCGAGGGCCCTGATGCCCCGGACGCTGCCGATATCGAGGACCCCAGCGAGCAGCTATGAGGCTCGAGTCCGCACCGGTACTGCAACGAGGCCCGCGCCCATCCGACGGCGCGGACCGCGTACGGGAACGGACACGCCGCCGACCCGTCCGACCGCTGGACGACGGCACCACCGAGCTCGTCCACGTGATCGAGTTCGTCCTGCCCGCGGGTGACGCCGTCCAGCCGGTGATCTGGCTGGACCGGCAGCTACTCGACTAGCCCGCGCGAACTGAGGCGCGCGGACACGCGCCCCCGCGGCGCCCCGCCGCGCCCCGGCGGGCCGACGACGCCTACGCGCCCTCGGGGCCGACGACGCCGACGCGTTCGTAACACCCCACGCTCCTACGGACGTCCGGACCGCCGTTCGTCGGTCAGACGGAACGGCGAACGTGTGAGAGGCTCGGTTACGGCCGGAGTCGCCGGTTCGTTGGTCGGCAGGAACGCGGCACGTTACCCCGTGATCTGCGCCTCAGGCCAGCGCCGGCTCCGTTGCCTTCCCGACCCGCGGCATCACGTCGCGCGCCATGAAATCGATGAAGCCGTCCTGATCCGGGC
>JBKPMM010000094.1:0-7196 GCA_046732155.1 Chloroflexota bacterium
AAGGCTGTTGTCGATGAACGCGCCCGCGAGGTTATGCGCCGCGCCGATGGCGTGGACATCGCCGGTGAGATGGAGGTTGAAGTCCTCCATCGGGATGACCTGGCTGTAACCACCGCCGGCGGCTCCGCCCTTGATCCCGAAAACAGGACCGAGGGAGGGCTGGCGGATGTTGACCGATGCGCGCCGCCCGATCCGGTTCAACCCTTGCGCCAGGCCGACGGTCGTCGTCGACTTGCCCTCACCGAGGGGCGTCGGCGTGATCGCGGTGACCACGACGTACTTGCCGCGGGGTCGCTCGGCTTCGAGACGGGTGATCGCCTCCAGCCGGACCTTGGCCTTTGTCGGACCGTACAGCTCGAGCTCGTCGGGTTGGATCCCGAGTTCAGCGGCGATGTCGACGATCGGGCGCGGGGTGACGGAGCGCGCGATCTCGAGGTCCGACGGGAAGCTCATGTGATCTCCTGGGTCGATCAGTCGGCGGCGGCTTGACGCTCCGCCGCGCGGACGAGATGGGTGAGTAAGAGCGCATTGGTCAGCGGGCCGACACCGCCCGGAACCGGCGTGATCGCAGCAGCGACGCGCCGCGCGGACTCGAAGTCGACATCGCCGCGGATGTGCCCGTCAACGACGTTGATCCCGACGTCGACGACGACCGCACCCTTCTTGAGCATGTCGCCGGTCACCAATCCGGGACGCCCGGCCGCGACCACGACGATGTCCGCTCGCCCGATCTTGCCGGGCAGATCATGTGTTCGCGAATGGGCGACCGTCACCGTCGCGTCCTCCTTGACGAGCAGGAACGCGGCCGGCATCCCGACCACTGCCGACCGTCCGATCACGATCGCATCCTTGCCGGCGATCTCGATGCCCGAGCGACGGAGGATCTCCACGGCCGCGTGAGCCGTGGCCGGGAGGAATCCGTCATATCCGAGTCGAAGGAGGCCGGCGTTGAGGGGATGGATCCCGTCGATGTCCTTGGCCGGATCGATCGCGTCGACGATCGTCCGCAGACGGATCGTCGGCGGCAGCGGCATCTGGACGATCACCCCGTCCACGCTCGGGTCGGCGTTGAGGCTCTGGATCGCGTCGACGACGGCCGTCTCGGTCGCCTCGCCCTCGAGCTCCACGAAGCGGGCTTCGATGCCGACCTTCGCGCAGCCCCGCAAGATCTGCTCGAGGTACACGGTCGAGGGTGCGTCGCGGCCGATGATCACGACCACGAGGCCCGGCGGCCTTCCATGTGCCTTCGTGAACGAGTCGACATCTTCTGCCACCGCCGCTCGGATCTCGGCCGCGATCGGTCCCCCCTCGAGGAGCCGGGCCGTGCCGGTCGACGCGTCGATCACGCCCGTCCGACCGGCTCGACCGGGTCGCGACGCTCGCCCGAGGCGACCGCCCCGTGTGCCTGCGACGCGAGGTCCTCGATCGCCGATAGCAGCTCGGTGACCCGCGCCGTCGTCGTGCCCTCGTACTCCGGGTCGCCGGTCGATGGCAGGTTGATCAGTACGTTGGCCGCAGCTCCCCGCGCCGCGGCTTCTCCAAGGAGCGCGGCGACATCGACATCACTCGCTGCGTTCGGATTACTGCGGCCGGCGAGCGCTTCGGCCGCGCCGACCAGATCGAGGCACGCCTCGAGCAACCGGAGCGGTGCCTCCGACGCGTTGCGCGCGGCGGTCTGCATCGCCTGCTTGCGAGCCGTGATCTGCGCCTCGGTTTCCCGGGGCAGCTTCAGTGCCGCCGCGTATCCCGCGTAGGCTTCTGCGTCCTCGTCGGCGATGTCGAAGAAACTCTCCGAGAGCTTCGGGCTGATCTCGAGCACCCACGCGAGCATGGGCTCGTGGTCGGCGTACTTCGGCCGACCGGTGGTGAGCGACGCCACCATCGTGACGAGGCTGGCTCCAAGCGCCGCCGCTATGGCCGACGCACTGCCACCCCCCGGCACTGGATCGGACGACGCCAGCCGCGCCGCGAACTGGTCGATCGTGAGGTCGCGGAACCGACCCTGGTTGCCATCGGGATGCACGGCGCGATTGTAGGTTGCATCCCGCAACGTCCGCGGGCGGGTTCCGCGGGGCCCGGTCCTCCCGTGACACGTCGAGTGGGCGGAGGCGGTACCGGCGCCTCCGCCCCAGGATCCTCGACGAGTCGCCGGCGGGAGTCAGGGAGGCGACCCCACCAGCCTTATCAATGACCCTCCCGCGGAGGGGTCAGGCGGCTCGACGCTCCCTGTCGAGCGCCGTCACGGTCCAACGCTTGGACCGGTGCTGATACGAAAGCGCCAAACGCGCACGTGGCGTCTCGACCTCGAAGAGCGTCCGCGGCCCGGTGATCACCGGGTACGCCGCGGCTTCCTCGCGGATGACCGCGAGCTGTGTGATCGGTAGTCGTTCGGTGCCCCAGGTGACTTCCCGGGGACGACCGCTGAGCCAGTCAGTCCGGACGTGGACCGTGACCGGCTCGACACGGGTGAATGCCATATCGGCCTCCTTCGGGGGCTTTTGACCGGTCGTCCGGAGCACTCGGCCGACAGAACATCTGTTCGATGTGACGACACTAGACCGAACAGACGTTCGATGTCAAGCGTCGTCGGGAGGAATGTCGTCGAGCGCCGTGTCAGCTAGCGTGTCACGGCCGGCGCCGCCTTCCGGATCGACATCAACCTCGTCAGTCGGCACGCCGGGAGCCCTTCGATCGAGGGGGTTCCGCGGATCACGCTCGAACGGCGCTGGCAGTCCGGCGCCGACGAGCCGGCCCCGAGTCACAGCCTTGGATCCGTAGCGCCGACGGACCGCATCTGCCGCCTCTATCGCCTTCCGGCGCCGCGGATCATCCTCCGCGAACAGCGCCAGTTGTTCACGTTCCCCCAGGTTCGACGCGGTGACGCCGAGGAGCCGGACCCGGATCCCGCGCACCTGCGGCCGGGCAAGATCCAACGCCGCGCGATAGATCGGCTCGGTCAGGTCGGTCGGCTCGGCGAGGGTCCGCTGGCGCGTGATCGTCCTGAACGAGGAATCACGGACCTTCACGGCGATCGTCGAAGCCCGAACGCCCGCGGACCGGAGGCGCCCCGCGACTCCGTCGCTCAGCGCCAACAGGGTGCGTTCGATGATCTCGGGATCCGACGTGTCGACGTCGAACGTCGTTTCGTGCCCGACCGACTTCGCCGGATCGCCCTCGTGGACGCGATCGTCATCGAGACCGACGGCCCTCGAGACCAGGGACGCCCCATGCTTGCCGAACCGCCGGACGAGGAGATCGGGCGACAGGTCGGCGAGGTCACCGATCGTCTTGACGCCGTACTCCGCCAGGACCATCGCGGTCTTCTCGCCGACGCCCCACAAGCGCGATATCGGCAAGGGGGCGAGGAACGTCGCTTCGTCCCCTCGCTCGACGACGACCAGCCCATCGGGCTTGCGGAGGTCGGACGCGATCTTCGCCACGAGCTTGGTGGTCGCGACGCCCACCGACGCGGTCAGTCCGACCTCGTCGCGGATCGCCGCCTTGATCGACGCCGCGATCTCGGGACCCTCACCGAAGAGTGGCCGCGAACCAGTGACGTCCAGGAACGCCTCGTCGATGGAGATCGGCTCCACCTGTGGCGTGAACCGCCGAAGGATAGCCATGACGTCCCGCGACGCCTGCTGGTAGCGACGCCCATCGACGGGTAGGAATACGCCATGCGGGCACCGGCGAAACGCCTCCATGACGGACATCGCCGAGTGGACCCCGTAGGCCCGTGCCTCATACGAGGCCGCCGAGACGACCCCTCGCCCCGGCGGCACACCACCGACGATCACCGGCTTGCCGCGCAATCCGGGGCGATCGCGTTGTTCGACGGCAGCGAAGAACGCGTCCAGGTCGACGTGGAGGATCGTCCGCATCGCCCTCATCCTCGATCGATGGCGCGCCAGCTAGAACGACACGAAATGTAGGACCTCGATGGCCCAGATGCCGTAGGCATTGACGAGGATGCCGATGACGATCGCGACCTTCGCCTCGATCGACATGCCGCGGCGGAACACCCACCCGAGCATCGGCCAGAGGATCGGCGCCACGTCGAGGATCCGGCGGTAGCCGAACTGCGTCCAGCCGATGCCACCGTGGGTCACGACGAGCGCCAGGCCGGTCACCACCGAGATCCAGCCGTAGACCAAGAGTCGATTCCGGCCATGTGCCCTGAACAGCCAGAGGAAGATCGGCGTCGTGAGGATCAGCGACGTACCGATCCAGTTCGGCCGGAACCAGGGGAATTCCTCGACGAAGTCGAACGTCTTGAGGAACATCACGTTGAGGTTCCGCGGGATGTACGACAGCGAGTTGATCCCGTCCGTGTACCAGGACTCGGTGAGGACGCTCTTGCCCTCGGAGTTGAGGACGAGGTTGTACCCGAACTCGGCGGGGTTTCCGAAGCGCGCGACGTTGTAGCCCATCGTCACCACGACCGGTATCGCGAACCCAACGAAGAATGGGATGAGCGTCAGGAACGATCGAGGTGAGAGCTTCGGCGGCCAATGGACCGGCCAGCGACCGTAGAGCGCGAGGTAAAGCGGCATCGTGAGCCCGACCGGCACCCGCGAGGCCGCGCCGAGGCCGAGGAGGACACCGGCAAGGAACGGTCGCGTCCCATGGAGCGCGAGGAGCAACGCGGCCAGCGCGAAGAAGACCGCGGAAAGATGGGCGAACAGCCAGACGGTGCCCTCGCCGGCAGCCCACCAATGGACGCTGCCGAAGGCGAATGCCGCGAGCAGCCAGCAGCGTGACACCGGCGCGACGTCGAGCTTCACGAACACGAGCCAGAGCAGCAGGATGTTCGCGGCGCCGATGATCGCAGCGGCGATGCTCTGGTCGACGCTCGGACCGAAGAGCGCCACGACCGGAAGCACGAACAGGACCGGGGCCGGCGGGTACGGCATGTAGCCACCACCGTTCGGGCCTGGCGCGTGCTCCAGGTAGCCGAACTCCGGTCCGACGTACAGCTTGCCGTGCAGCATAGCGTCGGCGAGGGGCACGAACCCGTCGAGCTCGACGCGGGCGGGGTTCGTCGCCCAATAGATGACGCCCGCGAGGATCGTCAGGATGAAGACGAAGGCGCGGTCGTCACGCCGGATGTCGCGGATCGATCGCCACCACGCCTCGGTGTTCTCGGCGGATCGCGTCGCGACGGCAGGCGACGTCACGACATCATCGCCGGCATACGTCATGGAACGCCGGCTGCGGCATGGCGCGGATGGTATACCGCGGGTCAGGTCGCCCGAAGGTGACCCGGGGTTACGTCCCGGCTCAGCCCTTGGGCTCGACGACGATCGTCACTTCCGGCGTCATGCCGGCATAGACCTTCACCGCCACCTTGTACGTGCCGAGCGACTTGAGGGGCTCCTCGAGATCGATCTTGTGACGGTCGACCTCGATCCCGCGCCGCGCAAGCGCGTCCGCGATGTCCTTCGACGTGATCGAGCCGTAGAGCTTGCCGCCCTCGCCGACCTTCACGCCCATCGTGAGCGTCGTCGAACCGATGCGCGTCGCAGCGATCTCGGCCTCCTCGCGCTCCTTCTTGCGCTTGTCTTCGCGGCTGGCGATGTCGTGCTGCCACGCGCGGTAGGCGCCGCCGGCGGCCGGGACCGCAAGCGCCTGCGGGATCAGATAGTTCGTCGCATAGCCGTCAGCGACCTGCTTGAGCTCGCCGCTCTTGCCGAGCTTCGCGACGTCCTTGGTCAGGATGACCTTCAAGTAGTGGGCTCCTCCTTGTTGATCCACGCGCGCGTGCGAGGCACGACGCCGGATCGATCGATGGCACGTCCAGTGGCCGAGATGAGGCCGGGGATGCGGCGGATGGTCCGACGGACAGGACCGGGCGTCAAGCGCCGGATCTGCGCCACATCGCGGTCGAAGGCGACGCGGTCGATCGCGAGATCGTCGAGCTTTTCCTGTAGGAGCTCAGGCGGTACTCCATCGAGGAAGACGTCGACAGCCAGGACGACGACGACGAGGTCGTCGAGGCCGCCGATGATCGGGATGGTGTCCGGGATGAGGTCGCGCCCGAGGACCAGGTACCCGGCGGCTGCCCCGAGCATGACCTTGCGGTCGGCTGGCATCCGGTCATCGATGACCAAGGCGCCGATCAAGCGCGCATAGTCCGGCACGCGACTGGCGACCGGCAGGAACGCCAGCAGCGATACGACGCGACTGATGCTCGCTCGCCCGATCCCCCGCTTGCTCGCCACGCTCGTCGACCTCCTGTCCGTAGGGACCGGGAAGTCTACCAGCGATGCTGCGTCCGCTCGGGCGTTCACCCTTGACATCGAACGTTCGTTCGGTATGATGCCTCGCAAGGAGGCGCGAGTGACCAAGCACGACGCCGAACGAAAACTGAGGATCCTGGACTTCATCGCCGCAACGCTTCGCGTACGAGGTTATCCCCCGTCGGTGCGCGAGATCATGCAGGCGGTGGGCCTCGCCTCGACGTCGGCCGTCCACCACCACCTCCAGATGCTCGTCCGCGAGGGATATCTCGAGCGCGGCGAGGGTCAGAGCCGAGCCATCCGGCTCACCCCACAGGCCGCGATCCGCCTCGGCCTTTCGAGCGAGCTCGTTCCGCAAGCGACGACAGCCGACTCACGGGTCGTGCCGATCATCGGGGAGATCGCGGCTGGTGGACCCATCGAGGCCTATCAGGACGCGTCCGAAACGCTCGCCATCCCCGACATGCTCGCCCCCAGTGGGGATGCGTATGTGCTTCGCGTCCGCGGTGACTCGATGATCGAGGCGCACATCGCGGACGGGGACTTCGTCCTGATCCGCCCCCAGTCGACCGCCCGAAACGGGGACATCGTCGTCGCCCAAGTCGAGGAGAACGCGGTCACCCTGAAGCGGTTCTTCAAGGAGAAGGACAAGATCCGACTTCAGCCGGCCAACCCGGAGTACGCACCGCAGTTCTATGACGATGTTCGTATCCAGGGCAAGCTCATCGGGGTCATCAGGAAACTGGACTGACTGGCGACCCGATCCTCGGTTCCGGTCGCTATCCACCGGGTTTCCACAGGGCGCTAACGGTGGGTCAAGAACTCGTGGACGGGGTTCGGGGATAAGCCCCTTTCCAGGCGAACGGTCGTACCGCGACAGTCAGGTGTCACAACCGTCACGCAGTCTCGGGGACTATGATCGACCGCCTTCCGCCGCAAAGCCTCGAGGCCGAGCAA
>JBKPMM010000095.1:0-13996 GCA_046732155.1 Chloroflexota bacterium
GGCGCGACTTCGTTCGCGATCATCGTCGAGGCCATCGCCGGAGCGATCAACGGCTAGGCGACGCCGCGGCTAGGTGGCGCCGCGGCTAGGTGACGCGACGCCGCCGATCTACAGTCGGATCGATGCGTTCTCTCCCGCTCGGCCTGCCGATCCTGGCGGTCGTTCTCGTCGCATGCGGCGGCACGCCCGTCGTTTCGAGCGCTCCGTCGACGGCGGCCTCCGCAGCGTCCTCGCCGAACGGCAGTCCCTCGACCGATCTCGTCGCAGACGTCGACGTCGGCGGAGGCACGATGCATCTCGTCTGCGTCGGCCCGACGGATACCGGCAAGCCGACGATCTTGCTCGAAGCCGGAGGCGGTCTCGGGTACGACTCGTGGAGCGAGGTCCTCACGCCGATGCAGAAGACGCATCGCCTTTGCGCGTATGACCGGCTCGGGCTGGGGGCAAGCTCGCAGCCGGCCGAGGCATCGCGGACGGCTCAGGACCAGGCCGCCGACCTGCACAAGCTGCTGCAAGCCGCCGGTGTTCGCGGCCCGTTCGTGTTGGGCGCTCACTCGTTCGGAGCGATCATCGGAACCTTGTTCACGCAGGCGTACCCCAACGACGTGGTCGGCCTCGTCTTCGTCGACCCGCAGGCGCCGCGGCAGTCGGCCGCGTTCCTGAAGGCCCTGCCACCGGCCTCTGCTGACGAGTCGTCGGCCGTCAAGGAGATCCGCGACGTGCTCGAGGACTTCGAGACCGACCCGTCGCAGAACCCCGAGCATGTCGCGATCCGCGAGAGCGGCGCCAAGGCATCGGCGGCTCTCGACGCACCGGGGCCGTTCTTCGGCGATCGACCGGTCATCGTGCTGAGCGCCGGAAAGCTGCCGCCCGATTTCTCGCAGATGCCGCCGGACGTCTCGGCGTCGCTGACGGCGGCCCGGGCTGCTGCCCAGCACGAGCTCGCCGACGAGTCGACCGCGGGCTCGTTCGAGACGGTGCCGGACGCGGGCCACAACATCCAGATCGAGAACCCGCCGGCCGTGATCGACGCCCTCGAGAAGGTGCTCGCCGCGGTCAAGGGTTAGGACGCCCGGTCAGGCACCTCGGCAGGTTCCAGGAGGCCGAGCCGGGTAGCCGCCGCGGCCGCCTCATAACGGCTCAATGCACCCAACTTGTCCATCGCGTGCGTGACGTGGACGGATGCCGTCTTCTCGCTGATGAACAGCCGATCACCGATCTCGCGGTTGGTATGACCGGCTGCGACGAGCGTCAGGACCTCGAGCTCGCGGGCCGTTAGGGTCGTCGGCAGGCGGGTGCTCTCCTGCCCCGCGCCTCCTGGATCTGTGCCCAGCTGGATGCGTGCGCGCGAGGCCAGGGCTTCGATCGAAGCTCGGAGGGGCGCGGCTCCCAATCCGCTCGCGGTCTCGTGCGCTTGGCGCAGAAGGCCAACCGGATCTCCCGGGGCTCGTCCGCTCGCCAAGAGGGCCTCGGCATAGCGGTACTGGGCGTAGGCCAGTTCCCAAGGCTTCTCCAGCTTGCTCCGCGCCTCTACGGAAGCCGCCCATCGCGAAGGATCGGACGCGCCCTCGAGGCGACTCTCCTCTGCGTCCACGCTGAGAAGCTCGGCCCTGACCATCGGGCCGCCTCCGTCAGCCGCGATCGCGTTACCGGCGCTGGTGCGCAAGAGCTGCGCGAATCGCCGTCCGAACCCCACCGCCTCGTCGGCTTCGGCGGTCCTTCGTCGACCGCGGGCGGCTTCGGCGCGATCGGCCTCGCCGGCGATCGCTTTGACCAGCAACCACCAGAGTGTCGCATCCCGCTCGGGTTCGGGACACGCGGCGACCGCGGACTCCACGAGTTCACGGCCATCCGCGTGACGGCCGGTCGCGTACGCGAGGAGGATCGCGTCCTCCAGTTGCCAGACACGATGCGGACCGACCGCCGAGATCGCCGCTGCCTGAGCGACCTCGCGCTGCGCTTCCGGGAAGCGACCCATCAGCGTGTACATCCGCGTGAGTGACGCGTGCAAATAGACCATCTCGAAGGAGGTGGTCATCCTGGACGTGAGTTCGTCGGCGGTCGCCGATGCCTCCGGCCATCGGCCGAGCTCGATGAGGTTCTCGAATATGCCGTCGAGGAGGACGAGACCTTGCCGTGCATCGGTCCCCTCACGGCGGGCGATCTCGAGCGCGAGCCGGTTGAGCGCTAGGCTCTCCTCGAAGGCGCCGTGCATGAAGCGTGCCCAGGATCGCCATCGGATGGCGCGCGCCTGGCCGACTGGGTAGCTCACGTCTTCGAAGATGTCCCCCGCCTCGGCAAGGACGAGCTGAGCGTTGTTCGTCTCTCCGAGATGCGTGTAGACCTGCCCCAGGACGTACAACGCCCGTGCCAGTTCTCGTCGCGCCCCGCACTCGCGCGCTATGTCGATCGCGCTTAGCGCGGCCTCGCGCGCGCTGGAGTAGCGACCCTGATGCCAACCGAGGAGCGCGTCTGCCGCGAACGCTTGCGCGCGTCTTGCGGAGCGTTCACCGGCGACCATCGGCATGGCTTCGCGCACGGCGCGTTCCGCCGTCCCGATGTCCGCGGCCTCCCATGCGTAGTCGAACAGCTCGAGCAGGATCGGGAGTCGGGTCTCGACGTCGGCCGGATCCAGTTCGGCCAAGGCGTCGAGGGCGAGCCTGACGCCACGGCTCTGATGTCCGGCAGACACGGCCATGCGGGCGGCTCGTGCCAGGAGTTCGGGGTGGTCCATACCGACGCGATCGGCCGCGTCATCAACCTGGGGCCAGATCTCGAGGACCCGGTCGAGATGCACCTCGGCTTCGGCAAAGGCATACGCTCGCTCCGCGACCTCCACGGCCGCGAGTGACGCATCGAGCGCCCTCGACAGGTCGTGAGCGGCCATCGCGTGGTGGGCGATCTCCCCCGCCGATCCCGATTCGCCCGTCGATGAGGACGCTGCCTCTCGTTCGAGCGCGTCGGCGATCGCGCCGTGGATCGACACTCGCTCGGTCGGGAGAAGGTCGTCGTAGGCAGCCTCACGAACGAGGGCGTGGCGGAAGCCGTATCCGGGCAGTGGGTCGTCGACCTCCACCAGCACGCGCTGCTCGACGGCTTCTCGGAGCGCGGCGAGAAGGGCCGGTGTCGCCACCCCGGCGAGTTGCTCGAGGAGCTCGTGGTTCACCACCCGCCCAGCGACGGCCGCGATCCGGAGGATCCGCTGCGTCGGATCGTCGAGCGCGGCGAGGCGCGCAGACAGCACCTCCCGCAGCGAGGCCGGCAGTGGCCCGCCACGCACAGCGCCCGTCGCCACGAGTTCCTCGGCGTAGAAGGCATTGCCGTCGGACCGCTCGAACACCTCGTTGGTCAGTGCCGGATCCGGCACTCGGCCCAGGATCCCGGTCAACTGCTGGACGAGTTCGGGTTCATCGAAGCGCGCGAGATCGATCCGCTCCAGCCACGGCAGGCGGCCAAGCTCGGCGACCACCTCCAGGAAGGGATGGCGGCGAGGAAGCGTGTCCACGCGCGCGGTCATGACGAGGAGCCAGTGCTCCGCCTGCATCGAGCGCGCGAGGTATTTCACGAGATCGAGCGTCGACGCATCGGCCCAGTGGAGGTCCTCGATCGTCACGAGGATCGGTTCGGTCGACGACGCGACTGACAGGGCATCGCGGGTCGCGGCGAACAGCCGTCCCTGGCCGCCCTCCTCGGCGATCCGTCCCGCTTCAGCGCGCGGCGAGACCTCCGGAACGAGACGGCCGAGCTCGGCGCGCGTCGACGTCGGCAACGACGCTGTGAGTCCGGCACGGTGGAGGTCCCGGACGATATCGACGAACGGCGAATACGAGAGGGTCCCCGCGGCGACATCGACGCACACGCCGGCGACGGTGGTCGCGCCAAGGGCCTCGGCGAACTTCGTCGCCTCGGTCAGGAGCCGGGTCTTTCCGACGCCGGCCTCACCGGTGATAAGGACGATCCCGCGCTGGCCGGCCGCCGCCCGTTCGAGTGCTTCGGTCAGGGCCGCTCGCTCGGCCACACGGCCGACGAAGATCGGGCTCGAGACGCGGCGGGGCACAGCTCCGATCATGCGCCCGGCCCGTCCTTCGGGCAACGATCGCGCCAGTGTCCCTTGGCGCTCGTGGGACGCTCGCGGACGGGTCAGGCGCCCGCGGTCCGAATCGCGTGCCGTCGCAGCGCGGCGACAAGACGTGTACGACGGGACACGGGCTCGGGTTCGGTAAGCGGTGTGGCGTCGACCTTTGCGAACGTGACTCGCCGGTCGAGAGCAGCGTGTTGGCGTTGGTTGTCGGTGATCGCAAGGTAGATGCCGAAGGGGTGCATCGGGTTGACTCCTGGCTGTGGGGATCTGGCGTTGATCCGATGACCCGGAGGGTCGTCCCGGCGCTCCCGACTGCCATCGGGCAGACCCTTATCGCGAGGGCGTCTGGGGCCTCATTTCGGGGCCCGACGGCGGCCGACTCGCCGCCGCGGAGCCTCGGTTCGCGTGGGATCGCTCCAGAGCGAGAGGGCCGCGACGGACCCGACCGGATCCTGGAGCCACCGCCGGATCTCGCGGACGCCAGAAGGAAACGCAGTCCGCAGCACGGTCCGATGCTCAGCGAGCCGTCTGGCATTCGTGCGGGACGCGGCGAGGACGACCCAGGTCGAGACGACTCTTGGGTACCAGCCCCGGTTCTTCACGATCTGGGCGGCGAGGCGACGGCGGCGATCCATCGTGCTGAGCAAGTCGCCGACGTCGACGAGCTCGGTCTTGAACTCGATGATCAGCAGCGCGCGTCGCTCCGGGTGCCACAGCAGCAGGTCGATCACGCCGCGCTCGCCCCAGATCGAGAACGACACCTCTGAAGCCATGGTCCAGTCCGGAAAGTCGTGTGAGAGCGCCTTCGCGACCGATTCGTGTAGCGCCGAGTGGCGAGCGCTCAGGAGTCGATCGAGCTCTGCGCCACGCCCGCGGGGCATCAGCTCGAGCCGAATCTCGAGCGCATCGGCTACCTGCCGCAGCACGCCGAGGGTCATCTCTGGGATCTGACCTGACTCGATGCGGGAGATGACTGGCTGGGACACGCCAGACTTGCGAGCGAGGTCCAGCTGCCGCCAATGGCGCTTCTGGCGCGCCCTTCGGATCGTCATGCCGAAGCGGAGATCCTCCACTCCCGCATCGTGATCGTCATCGCTTGACTGCCAGTTATTCCCCGGGCGAATGCATGGCACCAGTTCTGGCCCTGGACCCGCCGCGCCACGCACGAGCTGGGCGCCGGAACGGCTCTTGAGGCCCCGATTCGCTGCTTACCATTCGTACCGCGAATATCTGGCACAAACAGCACGCCCGTTCGATTCAATATGCCGTGGACAACCCGCTGACAACCGCCACCGAAGCCGTGGACAGCACGGCCGCGGCCCGTGGACAACCGGCGGCTGAACGTGGAAACGAGCGGACCGTGCGTGGAAACCGTGAAACCACCACATCTAGCGCTCGGGCACGAACAGCAACCACAATATCTTGTGTCAAACGCTTGACTCGCGGTCCCTCGAAGCGTAACGTTCGACTGGTCGGAACATCGCCTGAGAACGCCCGATCTGACGCTCCCACCGGATCCAGAACGCCGGGAAGAGTCGCCCCCAGGGGCCCTCGACGAACACGCGACGACACATGTGCGGTAGCTACCGCGGGATGAGGTGAGGAGAGAGCAGATGGCCCGAGCGAACGGCACTCCCGTCATGGATCGCGTCGAGAAGTCCGCGAAGCCGAACCGCCGCCAGGCCGGTCCGTGGGGCGCCAGCTTCGATGGCACGGATCCGAATGGGAAGCCGACCAAGGGCCTGACCTTCGAGCGCCGCTGGACGACGCCCGGGATCCATCCCTACGACGAGATCACCTGGGAGCACCGCGACGCCAGCATCGGTAACGAGTCGGGCAAGAGCGTCTTCGAGCAGAAGGACGTCGAGGTCCCGAACTTCTGGTCGCAGCTCGCCACCAACGTCGTGGTCAGCAAGTACTTCCGCGGCCACCTCAATACCCCGGAGCGTGAGACCAGCGTCCGCCAGCTCATCGACCGTGTCGTCAACACGATCGCGGCCTGGGCCGAGACGCAGCGCTACTTCGCGACCGACGAGGACCTCCAGACCTTCAAGGCCGAGCTGACCCACCTGCTCGTCCACCAGAAGATGAGCTTCAACTCGCCGGTCTGGTTCAACGTCGGCATCGAAGAGAAGCCGCAGTGCTCGGCCTGCTTCATCAACTCGGTGCAGGACTCGATGTCGTCGATCATGGACCTCGCCAAGACCGAGGCCATGCTCTTCAAGTTCGGCTCGGGCGCCGGGAGCAACCTGAGCACCATCCGCTCCTCCAAGGAGAAGATGTCGGGCGGCGGGACCGCCTCGGGCCCGGTCAGCTTCATGAAAGGCTACGACGCCTTCGCCGGCGTCGTGAAGTCGGGCGGGAAGACCAGGCGCGCCGCCAAGATGGTCATCCTCGACGCCGACCATCCCGACGTCCTCGAGTTCATCGACTCGAAGCTGAACGAAGAGAGGAAGGCCTGGGCCCTTATCGAGCAAGGCTACGACCCCTCGTTCACCGGCGAGGCCTACGGAAGCGTCTTCTTCCAGAACGCCAACCACTCCGTCCGCGTGACGGATGAGTTCATGAAGGCCGTCGAGAACGACCAGGAGTGGACGACGCACAACGTGGTCGGTGGCGGTCCTGCCGAGACCTACAAGGCCCGCGACATCTTCCGGCGCATGGCCGACGCGGCCTGGGTGTGCGGCGATCCGGGCATCCAGTACGACTCGACCATCAACGACTGGCACACCTCGGCGAACACGGATCGCATCTACGCGAGCAATCCGTGCTCCGAGTACATGTTCCTCAACGACACCGCGTGCAACCTGGCGAGCCTCAACCTGATGAAGTTCGTCGACGCGGACGGCGAGTTCGACCCGGAGGCGTATCGGTACGCCGCCAAGGTCACGATCACGGCGCAGGAGATCCTGGTCGACAACGCCAGCTATCCGACGCCGAAGATCGAAGAGAACAGCCACAAGTTCCGGCCGCTCGGCCTCGGCTACGCCAACCTCGGCGCGCTGCTGATGAGCCGCGGTCTCGCCTATGACTCCGATGAGGGGCGCAACTTCGCGGCCGCCCTCACCGCGATCATGCATGGCGAGGCGTACAAGCAGTCGGCGATCATCGCTCGCGATCACGGCGGCCCGTTCCAGGAATACAAGGTCAACGAGCAGCCGTTCCTGCGGGTCATCGGCAAGCATCGCGATGCCGCGTACCGCATCCCGGTCGCCGGCGTGCCCAAGGACCTCGTCCGCCACGCCCATCAGGTCTACGACGAGGCGCTCGAGCTCGGCAAGAAGTACGGCTACCGCAACGCGCAGGTGACCGTGCTCGCCCCCACCGGGACGATCGCCTTCATGATGGATTGCGATACGACCGGCGTTGAGCCCGACATCGCGCTCATCAAGTACAAGAAGCTGGTTGGAGAGGGCTTCCTCAAGATCGTCAACCAGACGGTCCCGTCGGCACTCAAGAAGCTCGGCTACTCGGCCCCGCAGGTCGAGGAGATCCTCGAGTACATCAACGAACGCGAGACGATCGAGGGCGCCCCGCACCTGAAGCCAGAACACCTGCCGGTCTTCGACTGCGCCTTCAAGCCGGCCAACGGCGTGCGGTCCATCCATTACATGGGCCACGTCCGGATGATGGGTGCGATCCAGCCGTTCCTCTCCGGCGCGATCAGCAAGACCGTGAACATGCCGGAGGCGGCGACCGCCGAGGAGATCGAGCAGGTTTACCTCGAGGGCTGGAAGCAGGGCCTCAAGGCCATCGCGATCTACCGCGACAACTCGAAGCGCAGCCAGCCGCTGTCGACCGGCAAGAAGTCCGGCAGCGACGCTGTCGAGACGGAGACTGTCGCCAAGCTCAAGAAAGAGCTCGAGAAGGCGCAGGCCGAGGCGGCCCTGCCGCATCGACGCCGCCTGCCGGCCGAGCGGACAGCGGTGACGCACCGCTTCGACATCGCCGGTCACGAGGGCTACATCACGGTCGGGCTCTATCCCGACGGTCAGCCCGGCGAGATCTTCCTCAAGATGGCGAAGGAGGGCTCGACGGTCTCGGGTCTGATGGACTCGTTCGCGACCACCGTCTCCGTTGCGTTGCAGTACGGCGTTCCGTTGCGGGACCTCGTCAACAAGTTCGCGCACGTCCGGTTCGAGCCGTCGGGCTTCACCGGCAACCAGGAGATCCCGATCGCAAAGTCGATCGTCGACTACATCTTCCGGTGGCTGGGCTCGCGGTTCCTGTCCACCGAAGACAAGGCGACGCTCGGGCTGATCGACCGGTCGGCTATCGACGCGCCCGCTGAGGCTTCGACGCCGTTCGCCGCGCCGGCGGCGCCCACGTCCACCTCGCTTTCCACTGGGCAGAGTGCAACCTCGGCGTCGGGAGGTTCGACGTCGAGCCCGGGGGCACAGCCCGATGCCTCCGAGGCGGTGGCTCCTCCAACCGCCTCGGAGGCCCTTCCCTCGAAGGGGGATGACCCGGAGGCTGCCTCGGCTTCAGCGACAGCGGAGTCGCCGGCCGAGGCAGCACCCCGGGAAGACCTCAAGGTGATCGCCAGTAACCCGGTCGCGGCGGCGCCGGCGAACGGTCATGCTGCCAACGGCAACGGCAAGGACCACGCCAACGGAGGCGGTGGCAGTTCCTCGGGGAGCGGCGCCATGACGCTCAGCCTGGGCGCGACCAAGGTCTCGTTCCAGACCCAGGCGGACGCCCCGTCGTGCGCCGAATGCGGCTCGATCATGGTCCGCAACGGGAGCTGCTACAAGTGCCTGAACTGCGGGAGCACCTCCGGCTGCAGCTGAGCTTCCCTGCCCCAAGCCCAAGAGCCCGGCCGAAAGGCCGGGCTCTTCCTTCGGCAGTCGCCGCGTTGAGATAGTCACCGCTCTGATCCCGGGCTCGATGGGCACCGCGTCGTACGTCCCTGAGGGTCTCGGCAACGCCGAGTCGTTCGAGACGTGTCAGCACGGTGCCGGCCGGACGCTGAGCCGGGCCGCGGCCCGGAAGTCGAAGACCTCGACGGAGGTCTACGACGATATGGGGTCGCTGGGCGTCGTCCTGCGGTCTTCGGACCCGAAGGGCGTCGCCGAGGAGGCTGCGTTCGCGTACAAGGACATCGAGTCGGTCATGGCCGCGTCGGCGTCCCTGGTCCGGCCGACCAAGCGGCTCGCGCCGCTGGGCGTCGTGAGGGCTAGTCCCGTAACTGAAGTCGCCGGCCCACCGGGCCGGCGACTCTGTCATCCACCGCGGGAAGAGTCACATCGCTTCGAACGTCTCGTAGACGTCGATCGTGGCCGGACGTGGGCCAAGGAAGATCGGGCAGCCCTTCGATAGCTCGACGGCCTGGTCGAGGCTGTCGGCTTTGATCACCGAGTAGCCCGTCACCGGCTCGCCGCTGCTCGCGGACACGTTGCCGCTGCCATCGATCCGCTTGCTCGTGGTCGTCGGATTGCCGCCGTCGACGAGCTTGTCGCCGAGCTTGCCCATCCACTCGCCCCACGCCGCCATCACCTTGGCCTGCTCGTCTGGGGATTCTGGGGTTCCGCCGCCGTGGTATAGCAACAGATAGTTGGCCATCGCTCGGTCCTCCAGTAGGGGGTGGGCCTTCGCCCACATCGTCCCACTGGAGCGACGAACGGGATCCACAGAAATCGACAGCTGCCCGGCCGTGTGTACCGTGGGAAACGCACTTCGCCCCCGCGATCGAAGTCGGCTGGCGGCTCGCGCCCGAAGCATGGGGCCACGGCTACGCCACCGAGGCAGCGCGCGAGGCCCTTCGGTTCGGCTTCGAACATGCCGGCCTCGACGAGATCGTCTCGTTCACGGTCCCTTGGCCAACGGCCGGTCACGGGCCGTCATGGAGCGGCTGGGCATGACCCACGGACCCAGCGGACGACTTCGATCATCCGCGCATAGCTGATGGTCATCCGTTGCGTCGACACGTGCTCTACAGGCTCGACCGCGAAAGGTGGGTAGCCGCCCCGACCCTCGTCCTACGACGCGGGCTTGATCGACTTGACGATCGACTCGGCCTCGGCCACCTCAGCCCGGCTCACGTCGCTGCGCGTGTTCCAGATTTCGTCGCGCCGAAAACGAAAGTCGCCGACCCGCAAGGTCGGCGACGTCGTTGATCGCTGTCGAGGCGGTCAAGCCTCGCAGCTCTCAGGGTGCGGGGAAAGCAGGAGGCTGTAGCGTCCCGGAGTCCACGGGACTGAAGTTTTCAGAACCGATGGCCGAGAAATCGGTCGCCTTCAGCCACGCGTCGCAGTCCTTCGCGTCCCCGGGCTCCCCGGAGAGCCAGATCGCGACCTGCTGCGGCGAGCCGTCCTTGATGATCACCGCCGACCAGGCGCCAGGAGACTCGCCTGGGACCGTCGTCTTCTCGACGGTGCCACCGAGGGCCCATGTCCCCCCGTTCTGAGAGGCACATGCCAGCTGGACGGTATGCGTCCCTTCTCGGAACGTCGTGACGGCAGTTCCGGAGAGTTTCGTGCCGTCAGCGACTCCGTCGACGGTCGTCGTGGCGGCGGCTCCGTCGAGCTTGAAATCCACGACGCCGCCGAACCCGCCAGGCTTCGTCGCAGCCGACGCCGAGGCTGCCGGCTGAGGTGCGAACGCACTCGCTGGCGGAGGCACCAGCGTCCCGGACTCCACCGTCTCGAAACCCGTAAGGTCGAGCGTGGGGAGATCGACTGCCTTCAGCCAGGCGTCGCAGTCGGTTGCAGTCGATGCGTCCTCCGAAACCCAGATCCCGATCTTCGCGGGCGAGCCAAGCTTCATGATGACCGCCGACCAGTCTCCGGCGCGCCCGCCTTCGACGTTCGACTTCTCGGTCTTGCCGCCAACGGCCCACATGTCGCCGCTCTGGGCTGCGCAACCCAGCTGGACGGTGTGGGTCCCGGTGCCGATCTGCGTGACGGCCGTACCGGACAGGCTCGTGCCATCAGCGACTGCGTCGACGGTCGTGGTCGAGGGCTGTCCGTGGTATTTGAACTGGACGGTCCCACCGAACGCGCCACTCTGGCTTGGGCTCGCCGCTGCCGGCGCCGATGCCGCCGGTGGCGCGGCAGTGGGCGTCGACCCGGCACAACCGACCACGAACAACGCGCTCACGAGACCGCCGAGGATCGATCGCATGCACCTTCCTCCTACCCGTTGTGATGACCCTGTGGAAGGAATGGCGTGGATAACTCCCAGATTGTCGAAAAATGAGGTCGCCGCCACCCAAAGCCGCCCGCACGAGCCGAGTGGTACCTTGAGTCCCCCGCCGCGTGGCGGACCTCCGCGTGGTCGCCTGCTCTCGAACGGACCGTGCGTCTGTAATCCAGTTCGAGAAAAACGGGAGGTCATCATGGCCACTGGTACCGTCAAGCGCGTCGTTGCAGACCGCGGATTCGGATTCATCGAGGCCGAGGACGGCAAGGAATACTTCTTCCACCGCAACAGCCTCGAAGCTTCACTCGACTTCGACCGTCTCGCGGGCGGCGAGCGAGTGGAGTTCGACGTCGAGCAGAGTCCGAAGGGCCCACGCGCGAACAAAGTGCACGCCGCGTAGGGATCCCGCGGCTGACCAGCCGCGTCCAGCAAAAGCCTCGGCCCGGGTCAGCGATGGCCCGGGCCGACTGATTCGTCGAAACGTAGGGAGCTGAGGATGAGGATCGGTGCGATCGTGCCGCAGGGTTGGGTCGGCGAATATGACGGCTGGGACCCACTGACGGCCTGGAAACGGACGACAGCCGTCGGCCAGCACGCCGATCGGCTCGGGTTCGAATCGATCTGGCTCTTTGACCACTTCCACACGATCCCCAGACCGACGGACGAGATCACGTTCGAGTCGTTCACGACGTTGTCGGCGCTCGCTGCAATGACCAGCCGGGTACGCCTAGGGCACATCGTCATCTGCACCGCGTTCCGGAACCCGGCACTCACGGCCAAGATGATCTCGACGATGGACACGATCAGCGCCGGTCGGATGGAACTCGGGATCGGGGCGGGATGGAAGCGCGATGAGTGGCTTGCATACGGCTACGGGTTCCCGCAGACCCGCGAGCGTCTTGCGCGGCTTGGCGATGACCTCGAGGTGATCAGCGCGATGCTGGCGGGCGACAAGCACCAGCACGCGACGTACGAAGGGAAATACAGCAAGGTCCGCGACGCGATCAACGTGCCGAAGCCGATCCAGCGGCCGCGCGTCCCGATCATGGTCGGCGGCAACGGGCCAAACGTCACGTGGCGGCTCGCGGCCCGACTCGCCGATGAGCTCAACCTCGACGGCTTGTCGCCGGACGAGGTCCGTGACGCGCTGCCGACGATCCGCTCGCGCTGCGAGGAGGTCGATCGCGATCCGGCCACGCTCGCGGTCTCGGTCCACATCTGGACGGAGACGCTGAGCATCCCCGGCCAGCGGCGGGTCGACTTGCTTGCCGCGTACGCCGAGACCGGTGTCGACCGCGTCATGGGCCTAGATACGGGTGCCGCGACATCGGACGAAGCGCTCGAGATGCTCGCAGCGGACGCTCGATCGGCCGGCGTCGAACTGGCCTAAGTGAAGCGGCGCACACGATCCGTTCGGCACTGGTCCGAACCGAGCCCTGACCCGAGAATGGACGAGCGTCCCGGGCTTCGGACCCGGCAGGATGTCGCGCGTCGAGCGAGGTGACAGCATGGCGGGCAAGCAACGAGACCGAATCGTGATCGACTCCGCCAAGGTGGGGCAGCCCCCGCGAGAGGGCGAGATCCTGCAGGTCATCGAGGCGTCGTATGGCACGCGATACCGCGTCGCGTGGGACGACGGACATGAGTCGACGATCCACCCGGTCGGCGGAAGCGCCAGGATCATCCACGCGGCGTCGAAGGCAACACCGCCGCGCTAGCCCCCTCGAGGGATCGCCGCGGCCAGTCAGGGCTGTTCGGCATCGCGGCGCACGGGATGGTTCGCCCGGAACATGTCGTTCGGGTCGTAGCGCTCCTTGGCCGCAAGGAGCCGGTCGAAGGTCGCCTCCGGGTAGATGAGGCGCGGGTCGACTCGCGTCTCCGTGAAGTTGAGGTAGCGTCGGCCGCTGTCCCACGGTGCCATCGCGTGTAGGACCCGTTGGGCGTGATCCTCGACGGCGGTGAGCATCCCGGGATCGAACGCCAGACCGAACGCGAACAGCACGAACGGTTGCTCGATCGAATCGAGCACGCCGTGGTCGGGCGAATCCTGGGCGAACGCGCCGCCGAGCTGGCGCACCTCGACGTGCAGCAGCGGTGAGCCGACGAAGGTCTCGACGAGGCGGTCGATCGCCTCCGGCGGGAACGCATCGAGGAGCGTCCCGTCGCCGTCGTATGGCAGCGGCTCCTCGGGGTCCATGTTCACGAGGCTCAGGTCGCTCGGCGGCATCATCGTGAATGAGTCGAACTCGGGCTCGAGCGCCCTGATCGGCCGCAGGAGATCGACGCCCTCGTCTTCGCTCCCGATGATCGCCGCCTCGACCAGCACGAACGATCGACCACGGAGGTGCTCGGGCAGGAACGGCGCGTCCGGCAGCTGGAGCATCCGGCCGAGCGACTGGCACGTGTCGGGCAGATCGTCGATCCAGTCCCGCCAGGCCGTCAGGACCTCGGTCGCGCGCTCGATCGGCCAGAACATGGCGCCGGCGTAGACCTCCTTCACCGGGAGCAGCGCGAACTCGAGCGCGGTGACGGCGGCGACGTTGCCTCCTCCACCGCGCAGCGCCCAGAAGAGCTCCGGCTCGTTAGCTCGATCCGCGCGGATCATGCGACCGTCGGCGAGGACGACGTCAGCCGCCACGACCGAATTGCACGCCAGCCCGTACCTTCGGCCGAGCCAACTCAACCCGCCACCGAGCGCATACCCGACGACGCCGACATCTGCCGACGTGCCGGACAGGAACGCGAGATCATGCTCCGCGGCAGCGAGCGCGAGCG
>JBKPMM010000096.1:0-31325 GCA_046732155.1 Chloroflexota bacterium
AGCCACGACCCGATGACGTCCTCGTCGTCGGCCTCCATGGGCTCGCCCGCGAGCCGTTCGTGACCGAGGAGGACCTGGAGGACGACGGATGGATCGACGCCCGGGTACCGCTCGGCGACGTGCACCTCGAACTCGTCGACGGCCTGCTCGACGTTCGTCGGCTCGCCGGCTGGGTTGGCCTTCCCGTGTCCGTCGCGCTCGATCGAAGCGAGGTTTCGCTGGGCGATGCCCATGATCGTCGCGGCCTGGACGGCCGACGCCTTGCCGCTCGCGAGGAACCCTTCGACCTTGGCATGCGCCAGATCGAAGGCGCGCTGCCAGGCAGCCGCGTTACCTTCGAGTTCGGGTGGATCGCCCGCCCGGGCAAGCCACCCGCGCACCGTTCTGGGGTCGATACCGAGCGCCTCCGCCGCAGCCTCTGCGCCAGCAACTCGGGCGAGCGCGACCGCCTCGCGTTTCTGTGCGCTCGTGTAGGCGATACGCATCGGTTACGCGAGGCTCGCGAGACTGCGGAGGGGTACCCGTGGGGGTACGAGTGGCCGGGTCCACCTCAAATCACGCACGAATCGAGGCTGGTGACCGCCTAAACCGTGATTAGTCGGGGCCGGTTCGTAGCCGGTTCGCTTTAGCGAATCAGGCCGGGCGACGCCAAGGTGCCCATGGACGTCTTGCCTATGCTCCACGCGTGAGCCCCGTTCGCGCTCGGGCCGTTCGGATCTGGCCGGTGGTAACGACGCTGCTCGTGGTCCTTGCAGTGGCGGGCTGCGGCGTGAGTGACCGCGACGGACTGCCGATGTACATCGCCTTCGAGAACCGGACCGACGAGGCGATCTCGATCATCTGGCACCGTGCCAGCGGGGAGCAGATCTCGGTAGCGCGCGACGTGCCGCCTGGAAAGTCAGCGTACCTACACGTCAACGAGTACGGCGATCCGGAAGCTGTGTGCGGGGATGGCGAACTGGTGGCGGTCGACGCGGCCGGCCGTGAGGTCGCTCGAAGGTCCAGGGTCTGCCCGCACTGGGTCATCGAGCCGTCGGAACCACCGGCGTAAGCGCCCGAGGTCAATGGCCTCCGCAACCCGTCGCCGGTCACGACGCCCATTCGACGGGGTGCTCCGCGTGCTCGAGGAAGCCCGGACCGACACGCACGCCCGGGTCGGTATCCGTGACCTGGCCGCCACAAGTCCGGCACTCACCCTCGGTCGGAACCTTGGGTCTGCCGTTCAGCCGCACCGGCTCAGCGTCCGGGACGTGTCCCGACCCGTCCCGGACATCTGGGGACTTCTGTGTTGTGATGTCCTGACCCTGTGTTGAGCCTGTGATGTCGGGAGAAGGGGGTGCAGGGGGAAGAGGGCGCGAGTCGCCGGCCGTCTTGGACCGTCGCCACTCGCGCTTTCGATCGCGCTCGTAAATCCGTTGAGCCGCGCTCGTGGCTGCCAGCTGGTGCTGGTCCCAGTCGTGGACAAGGACGCGGCCGTCCGCGTCAATCTCTAACCACACGCGCTCCACGAGCTCGTCGAACGCGGCCCGGGGATAGCCGTCGAGTTCGAGGATTTCGAGGAACTCGTCGACAGTCGGCCAAGTCGCTTCGGGCGTCTGTCCACCGGCAAGACACCAGACGTGGAATAGCGTGGCTCGAGCCTCCAGGCTCAGGCGTCGGTACTTTGGCCGGCGGATCACGCCGTCATAGACGGCATGCCACTCGCGGGTCACGGTCCGCTCGCTCTGGCTCGACGTTCTGTTCCTAGCGGCTTCGCTCGTCAAGCCACGCCATGAGCCGATCACGGCGAACGCGGACCGACCGCCCCATCCGGACCGTTGGCAACTCGCCCGTTGCAGCGAGCTGATACGCCTTTGCGCGGCTGATCCGTAGATAGGCGGCGGCTTCGTCGACCGTCAGAAGCCCCGGCTCGCCCGCTGGTGCCGTCATCGTCATGGCCGTTTCCTCTTGTTTGGTAGTCCGTGTAGTGATACGGTGGACCGGATATTAGAACCACGTTCCACAGACCACGACAGCGTGAGGCGCAGATTTGGCGTCAATTACGCGGATATCGCCAGTCAAGAGTCACTGGCCGCTGATCGTCTATGAGCGCGCTCAGGAGCTCTACAACGAGCAACCGACACCGACGCCAACGCAGTTGACAAACCTTCTCTCCAAGGAACAAGAGACCCTTGGCCACACTCCAGGCGAGTCCACGATTCGTCAGTGGATCGCAAAGAGGTGGATCACCCTCAATCCAGAGGATGCGCCGTGGTCGCTGGTGGACGCCGAGGCTGAGGAGGCGGCGCTGGTGCTGCCGCTCATCCGCTGGGCAGCTGACCACGGCAAACCTCGCCCATCGAAGAGGGTCTGCCGATGGATCGTGTTGATCCGACGAATCGCAGGCGTCGGCTTCGACTTGGAGTCCGTCTATGACCTGGCCCAGCACGCTCGTCGTGGCGGAGGCGACGTCGAGCGCGTCGAGGAATACCTCAGCTACGAGCCGTGGACGGAAGCCGGCCAGCAGAAGGTGGCCGATGCGATCAATGCCGGACGGACCAGCTTCGGGATTGTCTTCATGAGCGGCGGCATCGAGCCGCGCAGAAAGGACGGACGCGATGGGTAGCGGCGGCCAGATTCGGCAGCGAAAGTCCGGTCTATGGGAGGGCCGGTACGTCGGGGCGGATCACCGCCGGCATTCGGTCTACGGAAAGACGAAGCGCGAAGCCCAGGAGAAGTTGCGGGCTGCCCTTACGGCGGCGGACCACGGCATCCGACCAGCCACCGGTCGCGTCACCGTGGGCGCGTGGCTCGACGAATGGATGATGACGAGCGTCGAACCTCGCAACCGTCCTCGGACGATCGGCAGTTATCGCGAGACGGTCAACCGGTACATCGACCCCGCGATCGGTCGCATCCCCTTGACGCGATTACAGCCGGAAGACGTGGCGGGCATGCTGCGCCGCTTGTCCGATCGCGGGCTCTCGCCGACGACGGTCCGGTACGCTCACGCGGTGCTCCGGATCGCTCTAGGTCGGGCGGTCAAGTCCGGCCGTGTCATTCGAAACGTAGCCAGCCTTGTCGAGCCGCCAGCCCGGAAGACAGCGGAGCGACGACCGTTGACGGCCGGCCAGGCACGCGCTTTCCTCGCTTTGGTGGCCGAAGACCGGCTCGCGGCGCTCTACTCCCTCGCAATAGCGACAGGAATGCGACAAGGCGAGCTTCTGGCGCTCCGCTGGGAGGACGTGGACCTCGACGGTGGCCGCCTAACGATCCGGCACACCCTCCGCCTCGGCACGCGCGACCTTGCGGAGCCCAAGACGGAGCGAGCTCGCCGGACGCTTCGCCTCGGCGCGGACTCTTTGGTCGCCCTCCGCGAGCATCGGCGACGACAGCTTGAGGAACGACTGGCCGCCGGTCGCCGCTGGGTCGATGGCGATTTCGTGTTCACGACGTCCATCGGAACGCCTCTGGATTCACGGAACGTCACCAAAGCCTTTCAGCGCGTCCTCGCTCAGGCCGGGCTACCACACCAGCGGTTCCACGACCTCCGACACGCGTGCGCAACGTTGCTCCTCGAGGACGGGGAGGACCTCGGCGTCGTGTCGCGCATCCTCGGCCACTCACAGATTGCTACGACCGCCGACGTCTACGCTCATTTGACGCCGGCGATGCTGGAGCGATCGGCTGCCCGAATGGACGCGATCCTCGCGCGGCGACCCGAGGCGGCTTCCGGGTAGGTGGGGTACGGGCAGGGGTACGAGGCCGAATCGAGAGGCCCTCCGGACAGCCCGGAGGGCCTGTTTCCTGTTCAGATGGATGGCCCGCCCGGAGGGATTCGAACCCCCGACCTACTGATCCGAAGTCAGTCGCTCTGATCCACTGAGCTACGGGCGGACGCCGGCAAGGATAACGGGTGACGCGCCGGCGGGCCCAGGGTCGACCCCCGTCAACGCGCGATCCGCTGCCACGACACTCCGCTGACGTTGCCCCACTGTGGCGTCCGGAATGTGCCGTTGACCGGGTCCAGCAACACTGCGCCGACCGCTGCCCCGGACTCGGCCGTCGGTGTTCCGAGGATCGACGAGTCGTCGGGAGCCCACTCCCACGCCGCCGTCGGATCGGTCCCGAGCCCTCCCGGGTACGGGACCTCAACGCCTTGAGCAGTACCGTCGACCGGGATAGCGACGGCCCGAGACGCCGCCCGGCCATTCACCTCCGGCCCTCTGATGACGAGCACCTTGGTGCCGTCGTTCGACCAGCTCTCGGGCGCCTGCCAGTCGCCTGCTGGACTCGAGAGCACGTAAGCGCCCTTGCCATCTGCGTCGACGATGTACGTCTGCACCGTATTCCCGATGGTCGCGGCAAGAGGCTCACCCGTGGTGCAGTCGTTGTCGCACCATTCGCCGTAGACCATGCGCGACCCGTCGGGTGACCAGAGCGGGTGGCCCCGGTGGATGCCCCTCGATCTCTGATCGCTCACGACCGTGCGCACATCGCCGCCACGTGAGCTCACGAGATGGATCGCCCCATTGCCGCCGTTCGGGTCGCCACGATCGCTATCCATGAACGAGATGTCAGCGCCGTCCGGGGGCCGCCAAGCAGCATTCGTGGCAGGCATGCCCACATCGAGTTGGTGCATCCCGCTTCCGTCCGTCGCGGCGATGAAGAGGCTCGGGACGCGTTTCGAATCTGCGGAGATCAGGAGCTGCCGGCCGTCGGGCGAGAAGTCATAGCCGGTGATCGCTGCCAGCGACCCGGGCGTGACTCGGGTCAGGCCGGATCCGTCGGGTCGTGCGACGTAGACGTCGCCTGGGCCCGAACCGGATGCTGCTGTCCGTTGGAACGCGATCATGGCCCCATCGCGGGACCATCTCGGGTTCACGTCGTTGTCCGGACCGCTGACGATGGCGGTCGAGTCGCCGGACGCTGGGTCTGCGGTGAAGATGTCGCCGCCCTTCGCGTAGACCACGAGCCCGTTGCGTGCCGGGCCGAACGGCGGGGGTAGCGGATGCCGCGAGCCGGCGACCAACAAGAGACTCGCGGCGAGGAGCAACAGGATCAACGCCAGGACCGCGATCGGACGCCACGGCACCTGCCGGGCGAACGCGGGCTGACGGGCCACGTCAACCATCGGAAGCCACCTTTCGGGAAGCGTCCAGGCCGGCCGCTGGCGCGTGCGAGCGGACAGCCCGACGAGATCGTCGAAGTAGTCGGGTGTCCTCGGCTGCGAGATCTCTTCGAGGATCTCGGGAAGACGCCGATCAAGGCGGCTGCTGGGCATCATGCGAGCTGCCCTCCCGGGATCGACGGTGTGACCGAGACCTCGTCCGTCCCGACTGCGATCCGCATCGCCTGGATGGATCGATGCAGTCGTGACTTGGCCGTTCCCAATGGGATCCCGAGCGCTCTCGCGACCTCCGGGAGTGGCATGCCAAGGAAGTAATGCATCACGACGACCGCGCGCCATTCGGGGTCGAGGTGCCGGAGCGCCTCGTCCACCTGGTCACGGTCAGCGATCGTGGACGTGAAATCTCCGCCGGTGGCGAGGTCTATGGGCGTCAGGTCGACCTCGATCGCCCGGTGCCGCCGGCGGCGCATGATGTCGATGCAAGCGTGGACGATCAGCCGGCGAAGCCAGGCATCGAATCGGTCCGGATCGCGTAGCGCCGGCAGCGTTCGCCAAGCGCGGATGTATCCATCCTGGACCCCGTCGCGCGCGAGCTCCGGGTCCCGGAGGATCAGCCGGGCCGCCGCGTCCAGCCGCGCGACGGCGTCGGCGGCAAGCGTCG
Source organism: Chloroflexota bacterium (assembly GCA_046732155.1). Lineage (GTDB taxonomy): Bacteria > Chloroflexota > Limnocylindria > Limnocylindrales > CSP1-4 > SPCO01. The sequence goes on from JBKPMM010000096.1 coordinate 5,772, forward strand.
CGAAGGCGTCATGATCGCCCCGTTTGGCTCGCTCGACGAGGTCCCGCTGGTCCACGACAACCCCAGGTCTCGGCGCGGCCGTCCGGTCGCGCTCAGATGGTATGCCGTCGTGCGTCGGTGAAAGGTTCCTGGGTCACCAGAAACGCGCGGTGTATCGCACCGACTCGTTGGCGGACGATCCTTTGCGACGGCAACCCACGTGAAGATTGCCTGACCTGTCGGACGTTTTGTGGGTGACTCAGGTCGCGGGTCGACCCCCTCGACAGGGCTTGATCCGACGGCAAAGGTGTTAGCTCGCCGAGACGCGCGGCGCTACAGAGATCAGGAGGGCCCACGATGGAGCACGGAACCTCACGGACGAGTCGACGCGCGGTCCTTGGCGCCGCTGCCGGAGCGGTCGCGGCTGGGGTCGCCGGCGCACTCGCCCTCCCGGATGCGGTCCTGGCCGGGACGGATGGCGACGTCGTGCTCGGCGACGTCAACACGACCGGAAGCACCACGACCATCGAAACCGCCGACGCTGACCCCGCATTCGTCGTCACGAACAGCAACCTGAGCTCGGTGGCCATCTACGCCTCTGGGGAGCGCGCTGGTGTGGAGGCCCACGTACCCGGCCCACCCGGCACCGCGATCGTGGCGACGGCCGGCTTCGGCGACGGTGGGCAGGGTGGCGCGATCCACGCCGAGGGCTGGTCCGAGTTCGTCGGACACGTGGTCATGAGTCGAAGTGGGCGCGCGACCGTCCTCAAGGGAAGTGCGTCCGTCACCATCGATCTGCGCTCGAAGGGCGGCTTGGGCGGGACGCCGCTGTGCTTCGCGAACGTCATGAGCTATCGCCCCGGGCTGTTCGTCACCATGGTGCGACCGAACTACCCAAGCGCCGGGAAGGCGCGGATCTATCTGAACAAGCTCGCAAGCGCGAACACCTACGTGGCCTGGTTCGTCCTGGGCTAGCGTCGCCTATTGGTTCATCAGCACCTGTTGTGGGACAGGTGGAGGAGCCGATCGTCGTCCGCCGTACAACGCGAGCAAGACGGCGCCCAAACCGAGCACGATCACGACGAACTTGATCCATGGGCCGATCACCGGGAGCAGCGACAGCAGCACGACGACCGCCGCGCCGACAGCCATCAGCCCGAATTCTCGTGATCGCGTCAAAGACCCATCACGCATGACGACACCAGCGACCGCCGCCCCGACGATCGCGTCAGCCAGGTACGCGCAGATCACGACGAACCCGAGCGTCGTCCCGAGGATGGCCACGAACCCGGTGAGCACATCGAGGCCGACGAGGTCATCGAACCCGACGATCCCGAAGACGATCGCCAGCACGATCATCCCCAACAGGATGACCAGCAAGGCGACGAGATAGCCCAGCAGTCCAAGGATGCCCCAACCCGCTGCCGGGAGCGGTCGCCGCTGGATGGCCTCCTTGGTCGCGGCATACGTGCCGGGCGCGAGCCACAGCAGCAGCCCGCCGACGAGTAGCACGATCAGGAAGTGCTGGATGCCGTCGAGCGCGGTGTTGGTCACGACGGCCGTCTGATCGGGCGGCGGCGCTGGCGCGGCAGCCGGCGTGCCCCACGGGAATCGACCGGCATTGATGACCACGTCTTCCGTACCGCCGACGCTGCCGGTCTTGTCGTACGTGGCCGCCGACGCAGTCAGGTCGCCGGTCACCGTCCCGTCGACGCTGAGGCGCCCGACCGAGGCGAGCATGTCCTCACCAACGGCCCCGGACGGGTCGATCGTAGCCTGCCCGCTCGCCGTCGCGAGATCCTCCTTGACGGTGCCGGAAACAGATACCGTCCCGGCCGCCAGACGCGCGTCACCGCCGACCGTCCCGGTGATCGACACGTTGCCACCGGCAGCGAGCACATCACCCGTCACGGTGCCGGGGATCTCGATCATGCCACCCATGGCGACGAGGTCTCCGTCGATCGTGCCTTCGACTCTGACCGTTCCCGCGAACACATACAGATCGCTCGTGACGGTCTCACCGGCGGGGATCGTGACGGTCTGGCCGCTGCGAAGCTTGTCGTTCGACTGTGCGAGTGCGACACCGACCAGAACGATAAGAGCGACGACCGCGAGGGTCGCCGCGGTCGCGATACGACGAGATGGGCGTGGCATATGAGGCCCTCCTAGCATCCCCCAGCCTGAGCCGGCCGCGTCACGTCACGACACTGCCGAGTGTCCGCTTTCCGGGTGTCGGACGGCCCGTGGTGACGAGGCCGCGTGCTGCGGCCTGTCAGAAGCGAAAGCGATCCCAGGAGCGGAACTCGACCTCGTCGGCGATCGATGACGCGAGCCGCATCGCGAAACGATCGACCAGCCGGGCAAAGAACGGCCGGCGCAGACGGACGGGTGCCGCGCGCGCGGGCACGCCGGCCATCTCCGCAGCTACCTCGACCGCGCGCTCGATGTCACCGATCTCGTCGACGAGGCCGAGCTCGACGGCGTGCTTCGCGAGCCACACCTCGCCGGTGGCTACCTCGATCACGCGTTCGCGCGGCATGTCTCGTCCCTCGGCCACGCGGTCGACGAACGCCTCGTAGAAGCCGTCGACGAGTGCCTGTTCCTTGGCCCGTTCCTCCTCGGTTTCCTCGCGCCACGGCGAGCCCATCCCCTTGAGGCGTCCCGCCCGCGTCTCGGCGACCGTGACGCCGATCCGCTCGAGCAGCCCCGGCAGGTGTGGCGAGACCGAGATCACCCCGATCGATCCGACGACCGCCGTCGGGTTGGCGACGATCCGCCGAGCCCCGAGCGCCGCCAGGTACGAGCCCGACGCGCCGACGCCGCGGATCGCGGCTACGACGGGCTTCGCCTCGGCAAGCCGATGGATGGCCAGGAACAGGTCATCCGACGCCGTCGCGGAGCCGCCGGGCGAGTCGATGTCGAGGACGACCGCCGGCACCTTCGAGGACTCGCGGATGTGGCGCAACAGCTCGACGAACTCCGCGCTGCGCCCGCCGCCCGTGATCGGCCCGTGGATCCGGACGATCGCGATCTGCCTCGCCGGGAACGGCCGTGGTGGCCAGGCAAGAAGCCGGCGGAGCGCCGACGCGGGCTGGACGGGAGCAGACATGACGGCGACCTCTGGGACGGGGCCGCCATCCTACGCGAGGAGGTCGTATACCGCGTCCCGCGGACCTGCCAGGACAGCGTACTCCACGGCGCTCGACGGGCGCGATGGGTCACGGGGCATACTTCGAGGGCGACTCAGCAAGCGGAGGAGGCAGCTGTGGCGATCCGCATCCGGAAGTGGGCGACGTTCCGCGAAGAGATCCTGTTCGACGGTGAGCGCGAGCTCGAGCAGCCGCTCCGTCGCGCCGCGGTCGCCGTCGTCTGTACGAACCCGTACGCCGGCACGTGGTCCGACGATCTTGCAGAGCTGATCGACTTCGGCGAGCGGATGGGCGACGAGCTCACGCGGCGTTGCCAGGAGGCGCTCGGCGCACCCGTCGAGGCGTACGGCAAGGGCGGCATCGTCGGGGAGCACGGTGAGCTCGAGCACGTCGCTGCCGTCCTGCATCCCAAGTTCGGCGCGCCCACCCGATCGCTGACGGGCGGTGTCTCGATCCTGCCGTCGGTCAAGAAGCGCGCCGCGATGGGTGCCTCGCTCGACATCCCGGTCCACCACATCAAGGCCATGCTGGTCCGGTCGCACTTCGACGCCGTAACGATCTCCGTGCCTGACGCACCGGGCGCCAACGAGCTGCTCCTGGCGCTCGCCGTGACGAGTGCCGGTCGACCGCATGCCCGGATCGGCGGCCTGGCCGCGGCCGATGCGGTCGGCGAGGACGGGTTGCGCTAGGCGACCGCGATGCGCACGGTCATCACGGGCATCGGCCAGATCGTCTCCGGCGACCTCGCGGCACCGCTCATCGAGGGTGACGCGGTCTCGATCGTCGACGGCCGGATCGAGGAAGTCGGGAGCGGCGTCGAGACCGGTGATGCGGACATGGTCATCGATGCCAAGGGCTCGACCGTCCTCCCCGGTCTCATCGACTCGCACGTGCACCCGACCCTCGGCGACTTCACGCCTCGCCAGCGGACGATCGACTTCATCGAGTCGGAGCTCCACGGCGGTGTGACCACCGCCATCTCGGCCGGCGAGCCTCATGTGCCCGGGCGGCCGAAGGACGTCGTCGGCCTCAAGGCGCTCGCCATCGCCGTCGCCAAGGCGTACGCGGGCTTCCGACCGGGTGGCGTCAAGGTTCGCGCCGGCGCGCCGATCCTCGAGCAGGGGCTGGTCGAAGCTGATTTCGCCGAGATGGCCGCGGGCGGGGTGAAGCTCATCGGCGAGATCGGGCTCGGTTCCGTGAAGACAGGCGCCGACGCCGCACCGATGGTCGCCTGGGCGCGGACGCATGGGATGGTGTCGACCTTCCATACCGGCGGCCCCTCCATCCCCGGATCGAACGCGATCGGCGCCGATGCCGTGCTCGAGGCAAAGCCGGACATCGCGGGTCACATCAACGGCGGTACGACTTCGCTGTCGGAGTCCGATATCGACGCGCTCGTGAACGGCGATGGCGCGATCGCCCTCGAGCTCGTGCACTGCGGCAACGGGCGCACAGCGTTATACGCGCTCGGGCGTGCTCGTGAGGCTGGCGCGCTCGAGCGCGTGATCCTCGGTAACGATGCGCCATCCGGGACCGGCGTCGTGCCGCTCGGCATCCTCCGCCTCATGGCCCACCTCGCGTCGCTCGGGGACGTCCCGCCGGAGAGCGTCGTGGCGTTCGCGACCGGCAACACTGCGCGGGTCCACGGGCTCGATACCGGCACGATCGCGCCGGGCAAGGCCGCGGACCTCGTGATCTGCGACGCACCCGTGGGCTCGGTCGGATCGACGGCGCTCGAGGCGCTCGCGAACGGTGACCTGCCGGGCATCTCGATGATCCTCATCGATGGCGTGCCGGTGACCGGTCGGAGCCGAAACACGCCGCCGGCCGGTCGGATGGCCGAGGTCGTCAACGGCGCAGCGATCGGCGGGGGAGGTCACTGATGCGCTTCGGGCTTCGGCTGCCGAGCTTTGCCCTCGGTCCCGACACGGCGAGCCTCGCCGAGATGGGTGCGTACCTCCGACGCGCAGAGGACCTCGGCTTCGAAAGCGCCCTGCTCATCGATCACCTGCTCGTTGCACCACCCGCGTATCGAACGACGTGGCTCGAGCCGATCTCGCTGTTGTCCGCCCTTTCCGGCGTCACCCGCACGATGCGGCTCGGCACGCTGGTTCTCGTGCTCCCGTTCCGCGACCCCGTCGCCTTTGCGAAGGAGTGGGCGACGTTCGACCTGCTCTCCGGCGGCCGATCGATCCTTGGAGTCGGCGTCGGTTGGCACCCCGGCGAGTTCAGCGCGCTGCGCATCCCGATCAAGGAGCGCGGCCGCCGGATGAACGAGATGCTCGAGTCGATCACTGCGCTGTGGGCCGGCGACGACGTCTCGTACGAGGGCGAGTTCTATCGATTCGAGAACCTGACGATCGATCCGAAGCCGGCGCAGCGTCCGCATCCGCCGATCTGGATCGGAGGGGGGACGCAACCCTCGGAGAAGATCTACGGCCAGGCCGTCGACACGATCCGGCCGGTGCTCAGGCGGATCGCGAAGTACGCCTCGACGTGGGTCCCGCATTCGTCGGCGACTGCCGAGATGGTCGCCGGGGACTGGGCCATCATCCGCGAGGAGATGGCGGGCTTCGGACGTGACCCCGACGAGATGACCAAGGTCTACTCGAACTTCATCCATGTCCTCGCGGCCGGCGAGTCCCCGGCGAGTGCCGCGCCGAGGTTCCGAGTCTTCTCCGGCATGGATCTCGACTACTGGCAGGAGTTCTATCTCCTTGGAGAGGCCGAAGCCCTCGCGGAGCGGATCCGCGGCAAGATCGAAGCGCTCGGGGGCGTCGAGCACGTGATCCTCAATCCGCTCGACTGGGACGTGTCGACCATCGAGCGCATCGCGAGCGACATCCTGCCGCGTCTCCGCGACTGACCTCGTCATGGCCGATTACCTGCGTCCGAGCAGCCTCGGTGACGCGCTCGATGCGCTGGCCGATCGTCCGTGGACGATGCTTGCGGGTGGGACGGACGTGTATCCGGCGAACGTCGGTCGCCCGCTCTCGGACGACATCCTGGACGTCACCGGTCTGGAGTCGCTGCGGGCCATCTCGATCGAGGACGGCGACGTCCGGATCCCGGCGCTCACGACGTGGATGGACATCGTCCGCGCGGACCTCCCACCCGCGTTCGACGGGCTGAAGATCGCATCGCGTTCGATCGGCGGCGTCCAGATCCAGAACCGCGGGACGCTGGTCGGCAACCTCTGCAACGCTTCTCCGGCCGCCGACGGGTTGCCGAATCTCATCGCCCTCGACGCGCGTGTCGAGCTGTCGTCGAGGGCCGGTCGGCGCGAGGTCACGGTGGGCGAGTTCGTCGTCGGCAATCGCCGGACGATCCGGCGGGCGGACGAGCTGGTCACGGCGATCCTGGTGCCCGTGCCGTCGCCCACGGCGCAGTCGACGTTCCTCAAGCTCGGCTCCCGGGCGTACCTCGTGATCTCGATCGCCAGCGTCGCGGCCGTGCTCGACGTCGGTGACGACCGGCGCGTGACAAGGGCGCGGATCGTCGTAGGTGCCTGTTCGGAGGTCCCGCGCCGGATCGTCGCGGCGGAGGAGCGTCTCGCGGGGCAGGTCGCCTCGTCCAAGCTGGGCGGTTCGATCGAGGCAGCCGACCTCGGCGTCCTGTCGCCGATCGACGACGTCCGCGGGACGGCCGCGTATCGACGCGACGTCGCCACGACGCTCGTCCGGCGCGCGGTCTCGGAGCTGGCTCGGTGACGACGTTCCGTGTCAACGGGGAGACCGTCAGCGTCGAGGCGCCACTGATCCGCCGCCTCAGCGATGTCCTGCGCGAGGACCTCGGGCTGACCGGCACGAAGGTCGGCTGCGACGCCGGGGACTGCGGAGCCTGCACGGTCCGCCTGGACGGGGACGCTGTCTGTTCGTGCCTCGTCGCCGTCGGGCAGGTCGAGGGGCGCGACGTCGCGACCGTCGAAGGGCTCGCCCGCGACGGGGAGCTGGCACCTGTCCAGGCCGCGTTCGTCCGCTGCGGCGGCGCGCAGTGTGGGATCTGCACGCCAGGGATGCTCATGGCGGCCGACGCCTTGCTCGCCACCCGACCGGAGCCGAGCGAACGCGAGGTCCTCGACGCGCTGGGGGGCGTCCTCTGCCGCTGCACCGGCTACCGGAAGATCGTCGAGGCGGTCACCTCGCTCGACGGCGCCGAGATCGCGCCGTCGCCTCCAGCGGGCGTCGCGGTCGGCGCGCGGATCGGCCGAATCGATGGGATCGACCAGGTCACGGGCAGGAGCCTCTTCGGGGCCGACCAGGCGCCGACCGGGGTACTCCATCTCCGCGCCGTGCGCTCGCCACATGCCCACGCGCGGTTCACGATCGGCGACCTGGGACCGCTGTACGCGGCTCATCCGGGCCTCGTCCGCGTCCTCGTCGCAGCCGACGTCCCAGGCCAGAACCGCTATGGGATCTACGCCACGGGCAAGGACCAGCCGGCGATCGCCGACGGCTACGCCCGCTATCGGGGGGAACCAGTCGCGGCGCTGGTGGGAGATGCGGCGACGGTGGCCGAGATCCGTGACGACGAGCTGCCGATCGCCTGGGAGCCGCTCGAGCGGCTACTCGAGCCGGAGGCGGCGCTATCCGGCGACGCCATGCAGCTGCATGAAGGGTCGCCAGGGAACGTCTTGACGGCCGGTCGGGTCGTCCGTGGTGACGTCGCTAGCGGGCTCGACGAGGCGGCTGTGACGGCGACCGGCACCTTCCGGACCAGCCACGTCGAGCACGCCTACATCGAACCCGAAGCCGGCTACGCCGTGCGCGACGGCGATCGGGTCACGGTCGTGGTCTCCACCCAGACGCCCTACATGGATCGCGACGAGGTGGCGCTGGTGCTCGGCATCCGGCCTGAGGCGGTCCGGATCGTCCCGACGGCGTGTGGTGGCGGGTTCGGCGGCAAGCTCGACATGGCCGTCCAGCCTCTCGTCGCCGTCGCGGCGTGGGTGTTGGATCACCCGGTCCGCAGCGTGTACACGCGGCCGGAGTCCATGCGGTCCACGACGAAACGACATCCCGCGGTCATGACCGCGACACTCGGTGCCGACGCCAACGGTCGGTTGACGGCCTACGACTTCCACGGCGATTTCGACACCGGGGCGTACGCCTCCTGGGGCCCGACCGTTGCCAACCGCGTCCCGGTGCATGCCGCTGGCCCGTACGATGTCGACGCCGTCCGCGCAACGACCCGCGCGATCTACACGAACGGACCGATCTGCGGCGCATTTCGTGGGTTCGGCGTGCCGCAGGCGGCGGTCGCCCACGAGGCACTGCTCGATGACATCGCGGGCCAGCTCGGCATCGACCGTCTCGAGATCCGGCTTCGTAACGCACTGCGTGCCGGCTCGACGACAGCGACCGGCCAGGTCCTGCAGGCGAGCGCAGGGCTCGCGCCGTGCCTCGACGCCCTCCGGCCCAGCTGGTTCGAAGCGCTCGCCGACGCCGATCACTTCAACGAGGACACGTCAAGGACCGAAAGTCCGATGCGCCGCGGCGTCGGCATCGGCGCCATGTGGTACGGGATCGGCAACACGTCGCTCCCCAACCCGTCGACGATCAGGATCGGCGTCCGGCGCGACGGTCGCTACGTGCTGTACAGCGGTGCCCAGGACATCGGCCAGGGCTCGGCGACGATCCTCAGCCAGATCGCGGCCGACGCCCTCGACGTGGATCTTGAAGCCATCGACCTCGTCATGGGCGATACGGACCGGACCGCCGACGCCGGCAAGACGTCGGCATCCCGGCAGACGTTCGTATCAGGCAATGCCACGCGACTGGCCGCGGCCGACCTGCTCCGCCGCATCGAGACCGCCGGTCCCGATCTCGCGGCGCTCCCCGAGGACGAGGACGGCTGCATCCTGATCGGGCAGGGCAGCTACGACCCGCGGACCACGCCGCTCGACGGCGACGGACAGGGCGTCCCATACGAGACGTATGGGTTCGGCGCACAGATCGCCGTGGTCGACGTCGACCTCGAGCTCGGCACGACGGTCGTGCGGCGGATCGTCGCGGCGCACGACGTCGGGCGTGCGATCAATCCGATGCTCGTCGAGGGGCAGATCCACGGTGGGATCGCGCAGGGCCTCGGTTTTGCGCTCATGGAGGAGTACGTCGCCGGTCGCACCGACAACCTACACGACTATCTGATCCCGACCATCGGCGACATCCCGCCGATCGAGACGATCCTGGTCGAGGACGCCGAGCCCGCCGGTCCGTATGGCGCGAAGGGCGTCGGCGAGCCCGCGCTCATCCCGACCGCTCCCGCGATCCTCGGCGCGATCCGCCATGCGACGGGGGCCAGGATCGATCACGTCCCGGCGACGCCCGACCGCGTCCGCGCCGCGATCCGCGAGTCCCGGGCGCCAGGTTGACGCTATCAGGGCCGATGTTCGCGACGCGATCGACAAGGGCGAGGGCGACACCGTAGAGATCCATCGCACGGGGCGGCTCGGCCAGATCGCACGGTCGGCGTGGACGACCGTTTGCCACCATCGGACGGGGCGCGCATCCTCGACCTGACATGTCCGGCCGCGACCTGCGCCGCGCGAGTCGTCCCCGCGTCGCTGCCCTGGCGATCGCCGCGTTCGTCGTGGCGGCGTGCGGCTCCGGCGGGTCCGCGACGCCGTCGCCGACGCCGGCATCGACTGACACGGCCATCGCCGGCTCGGAGAGCGCGACGACTCCCGCGTCCGTCGCCACTTCATCCGCAGCGGAGGTCAGTCCGATGGCCGATCCGAGCCCGTCCACCGCGACGTTGTCGCTCACGTCGTCGGCGTTCGCCGATGGCCGATCGATCCCGTCGAAGTACAGCTGCCGTGGGGAGGACCTCTCACCGCCGTTGACGTGGAGTGGCGTACCGGCCGATGCCAAGGCCCTCGTGCTCTTCGTCGACGATCCCGACGGGCGCGATTGGGTCCACTGGTCCGTTCTCGACCTTCCCGCCAAGGACGGCCATCTGCCCGAAGGTGTCCATCCCGACGCGAGCCCACCACAGCAAGGGACGAACGATTTCCGCAAGGTCGGGTACGGCGGGCCGTGCCCACCGTCCGGCACACATCACTACCGTTTCACGCTGTACGCGCTCGCGGCGCCGCTCGGTCTCGCGGGGCATCCCGACGGGAACGCAGTGCGGCGCGCACTCGACGCGGCGGACATCGTCGCCCGGGTCAGGCTGACCGGCACGTTCAAGGCCTGAACCCCCGGACCCGCCCCGTCCTAGCTGACGATGCCCGCGACCCCGAGCAGGCTCGGCAGGACGGTGCCGAACAGGTAGCCGGCGATCCCGGCGAACGCCGCGAGGACGAGCACCTCGAGCCCTGAGGACAGCGCGGTGCGATGCGTCCAGCGGCTCTTCACGACACCGATACCGAAGAGGACGATCCCAGTCGCCACGACGGCGGCAGGCAGCGCCATCGTGATCGGGACCAGGAGGAACGGGAGGATCGGCACGAACGCGCCGAGCCCGAAGGCCGCGCCCATGAACAGCGCCCCGCGAAGGACGCTGCCCCCATGGTCATCGACCTGGATCCCGAGCTCGCGCGCCACCATCGTGCGCAACAGGACCTCAGGATGGCGTGCCATCACCGACGCGATCCGCTGGGCCTCCTCGTCGGGGAGGCCCTCCTCCGCGAGCATGAACGCGACTTCGGCCTCCGCTTCGCCGGGCCGTTCCTCGACCTCGTGACGTTCCTCGTGGATCTGGGCATCGAAGATCTCGCGCTGGCTCTTGCTGCCGATGTATTCCCCAGCGGCCATCGAGAAGACACCCGCGAGGCCGCTCGCGATGCCGGCGACGACGACCGGGAACGCCTGCCCCGACGCGCCCGCGACGGTCGCGACGACGGCGAGCGTCGAGACGAGACCGTCCTGGAGGCCGAACACGACCTCGCGGATCTCTCCCAGCAGTGAGCTTGCCTGGCGTTCCTCAGCCAGGTGGTCGGCGATCCACGTGGGGTCGTATGCGGACGCGGGCGCGTCGAGAGGAGGGCGTGTCGTGGTCTCAGCCATGTCCCGGTCAGGTTCGCATACCATGACGCCCCATGCCCGGGACCCGTCACTCCGGCCATCCGCCGGGCCCGCTCGCCAACCTCCCACGCCCGCTCGACGAACGCGATGGCAGTCGCCGTCGGCGGCGGGTCCGACGCGCGGCGAGCCTCGTCGTGGTCGTCGGCGTCACCGCCGGGATCGCTGCGACACTGGCCAACCTCCCGCTCGGTCGAGTCGGCGAGGTGCAGGGCGCGGTGGCCACACCCGGTCAGGTCGCAGTACGGACGACTGCCGCACCGTCCCAGGTCGTCGCGGCGGTCACGCAGCCGACGATCAGTCCGACCTCGAGCGTGGCGCCGACCCCGTCGGCTACGCCGACGCCGGCGCCTCCTCGAACGCTCGTCGGGTATCGCTCGCCCTTGCCGCACGGCCGACTGACGCTGCCCTTCGGTCCTTCGCTGTGGGGATCACGCCTCGTCGAGGGCAAGGCCTTCCATGACGGCGTCGACATCGCGACGTTCTGCGGCGACCACATCAGGGCGGCGCACGACGGTACGGTGCTGGCGGCGAGCCGCCGGTTCGACGCCGAGATCGGGTGGGTCGGCAGCCTCAAGCCGTACTTCGCACGCCTCGAGCGCAAGCACCTTTGGGGAACGCTGCCGATCACGATCGTCATCGACGACGGCAACGGGTATCGGAGCATCTACGCCCACTTCAGCAAGGTCGTCGTCAAGAAGGGTCAGACGGTGAAGGCGGGTCAACTGCTTGGCTACGAAGGGATGACCGGTCGTGCTTCGGGCTGCCACTTGCACTACGGGCTGTTCAGCCCGCTGGAGACCGCCACCTTCGCGATCGAGCCCGACGTCGTGAAACGGATGAAGGTCCCGGCCGCCCAGATCGCGCGGATCGACCCGCTGCTCGTGATCCCGATCGCGGGAGCGAAGCCCAAGCCGAGCCCCTCGCCGACGCCCTAGGCAGAGCCCGCGTCAGTCCCGGCGGCGATACCGTCGGCCGACCATCCAGTACGCCGGGATCGACGCGAGCGCCGCCGCCAGCGACATCGGGCGCCCGTCGCGACCTTCGAGTGCCAGTAGCCGGTCCGTCGCCGTCGCATCCGCCGGGCGGGCATCGATGACGGCCAGATCGATCGCGATGCGACCGAGCTCCGGCTGGCCGAGTGCCAGGACGACCTCCCGAGGCGGCTCGCCACCCTCGTACTCGGCCCGGACCTCCGCTTCCGAGCGCCACGTCGGCTGACGCAGTAGGATCGCGCGCCACGCGTCCGCGAGGGGCTGTCGCACGCGCCCATCGCCGGGCTCCGGGTCCGATCCTCCGTCGTCGACCACATCGAGTCCGCGAGCCCAGCGAGCTGCCTGGTGGAGCAATGCGTACTCGTCGAGATCCGCATATGCCGGCAATCGATCGGCCGGCGAGCCAGCGCCGAAGATCGCCGCGATCGACGGCCCGAAGACCCCCGCAAGGTCGAGGTCGATCGCGCGGACCGTGCGATGGAAATAGACCTGCTGATACATGAAGCGCCGCGAGCTCAGGAACATCTCGAGCGCGCCGAGGCCCGGCTCGAAGAGTGTCAGCCCCTCGCTCGAAACGAACGTGTAGCGCCGTAGCCGCTCGACGTCGACCGGACCCGCGGTCACCCCGGTCAGATACGCGTCGCGGCGTACGTAGTCGAGGTTGTCGACCGTGAAGACGCCCGACAGCAGCGGCGCCAGCCAGCGGACCCACTGCGGCATCGACGGATCGCTCAGGGCCGGCTTGGCGATGAGGAACGCGACCCACGCCGGGTCGATCGACTCGTCATCGCGCAGCGCATCGCGCTCGGCGACCGCGCCCGGTGCCCGCCGCAACCCGCGAAGCAGTGAGCCGAGCTCGCCGATGATCGCGCCGCTCAGATCCTCGTGCGTCAGCCGCTTCGCGCCTGGGCGGCGCGGGTCGGCGGGCGCGTCGAATGCCGACAGGACGTGGTCGTCGAAGAAATGGGCGAACGGCCCGTGGCCGACATCGTGGAGGAGCCCGGCCATCCGCATCGTCTCCGTGACGAGCCCCTCGGATGGGATCGTCGTGTCACCTGCGGCGACGAGCGCGGCTCGCAGGCTCGGGTAGAGCGACCGCGACCACAGCCCCGCCTCGTGCATCACGCCCAGGCCGTGGGTGAACCGTGAGTGCTCAGCCGTGGGGAAGACCCAGCGGGCGCTCTGCAGCTGGCTGATCCGGCGCAGGCGCTGGAGCCAGGCCGTGTCGAGGAGGTCCTCTTCGGCGACCTCCTCGGCGGGAAGACCAGCGGCCGACGACTCGGAAGCCGTCAGCCGCTTGGTGAGCTCGATGTACCCGTGGATCGGGTCGCTGATGAGATTGACGGCGGCGAACGGGTGCCGCCTCATGCGCTGGTCGCTATGGGACCCAGATACGCGACTCGCTGCTCCATGCGCCCACATTGCCACGCCGATCCATGGCACGCACCTTGATCGAGTACGAACCCGGCGGTCTGTTGGCCAGCGTCAAGGACGTCTGGGTCGTGTTGTTGCGCAACGTGTACCACCCGCCGGTGCCGACGCGGTATGCCACGTCGTAGTACGCGAGGCCGGCCGTATGCGTCTGGAGGCGGGGGTCATAGCCGGCCCACGACCAGCGGACGTCGTCGCCGGATCGCGTATGCACCGTCACCCGGGCGACGGGCCGCGTGTGGTCGGTCGTTTCCGCGAAGACCGCCGAGGCGAATGTCTTCCGACCCGAGTCGCGTGATGCGAGCCCGACGCCGATGTAGTTGAAGCTGCTGCTGAGGATGATCGCCCGGTGCGGAGCGCTGTTCATCCATGCCAGGAAGATCGATCGCGCCGAGGAGGCCGGCCACGATGCCGTCGACCAGCCGATGTCCTCGCCGTAGCTGAACCACTGGAGGCCGTACGAGCTCAGCTGCGACGACAGGTTGCCGCCGACGGTATGGCTCATCGTGTTGGTGGACGCCATCCGGCTGGCGCGAAGTCCCGAGATCGACATCAGCTTGCTGTCATATCTGAGCGGGACGAGACCACGGGACGACCGAGCAGCGTTGATCCATCCGATGACGGATGACTCGGCAGTCGACACCGAGGTCGCGGTCGCGACGGGGGCTGCGACCGAGATCGCGAGGGCCGCGATCATGGCGACGGGCATGGCGATGGCCAGCCGCCGCCGACGGGCGGGGGTGGAGTGCATGAGGCACGTCCTCCGTGTGGGGGATCACGGGCGTGTCCGTGACCACCCTACCCCAGATCGGCGCGCCTTACCCCGTCGTCTTGTAATGCTCCAGTGCACGACGGTGCGTCGAGGCAACGTCAATTCGCAATGATTCGGGCGCGACCACCTCGACATCGTCGCCCCACGACAGGATCCAGAGCCGGATCTCGATGGTGCCGGCGACGACCGCCCGCCAGGTCAGCGAACCGTCGTCCGCGACCTCCACCTTTTGGGTCGGATGCCACGTCGCTTCCTGGACCCGAGCGGCCACGGTGGGCGAGAACCGCAGCACCACCTCGGTCGCGGGCTGGTCCGCGATGATGTCCCACGCGCGCCGGAGGGCACCCTCGACGCCGTCGCCCTCCGGCAGTTCGAAGGTCCGTGGCGTCAGCGCGACGTCGCGGATGCGCTCGACCTTGAATGTCCGGAGCGCATCGCGGGTCTCGTCCCAACCGATCAGGTACAGCGCGTGCGTCTGGAGCGACGGCTCGATCAGGTACGGCCGAACGATGGCGCGTCGGGCAGTCGCATCCGGGACGTAGCGGGCGGGCTCGTATTCCAGCGTGACGACACGCCGTTCTGCCCACGCCCGCGTCAATCGATGGACGCGCTCGCTGAACGCGGCATCGCGGGGGTGCTGGGCCAGGACGTCGAGCGTGCGTTCGACGTGCTCGGCGAGGGGCCGCGGGAGCACCTCCTCGAGCTTCTCGAACGCCGCAGCGAGATCGGGGTCGTACTTGTCGGCGTAGCGGACCATCAGCCGCGCGGAAAGCACGACGGCCATCGCCTCGTCGAGGGTCAGTTTCAGTGGCGGCAGGAACTCCTCGCCCACGACGCCCCAGCGCCCGTCCTCGGACCAGACGGCGACGCCGACCTCCTCCTCGAGCGCGCGCAGATCGCGATACACGGTCCTCGTCGCGACGCCCGTCCGGCGCGCGATCTCGGACGGCCGGATCCCCTCGGGATGCCCGCGCAGGACGGACACGACGCGGAGCATCCGCGCGAGTCGGTCGCGCTTGCCGAAGCGCCCCCCGGGCTCGAAGGACGCCTCGGCCCCCGGCTCGAAGCTGTCGTCCGCGGTCATGCGGCGGGCGCGTGGATGACGAGGTCGCGGCCCCGGTCCGTCGCGGTCAGGAAGACATCCAGCCGACCCTGGATCGCCTGATCCTCGAGTCCGCTCGCCTCGCCGTTCACGGATCCCGCAAGCTGGCCCAGCGATCCGTCGAGGAAGACCCAGTAATCGAGCTGGCCGCGCCAATGCTGGAGGTCGTCGTCGCCGACGAGCCACGCGACCTGCGGGAAGCTCGCCCGGAACGCGGGTCCGTCGACGGACACGCGGCAGCGTCGCGCCGGGGCGCGCTCGATCACTTCGATGCCGTAGTCCTCCGCGGCGGCGCGGGCGCCAGGGTTCAGCGCCTGGCGGACGGCCTGGAGGTCGAGGGTCGAGTCAGTCACGCTGTCGAGCTTGGTCCGTTCCCAGCCGGTCGTGGGCGTGCGGATCCACGCATCGTTGGCGCGGCGTGCCATGCCGTGCTGGCCGAGTTCGCGGTTCGTCGCGACGTAGGCCAGCCAGCGGAACTCGGAACCGGCGCGTTGACCGGTGAGATCGACCGTTCCGATCGGCCGCCCATCGATCGTCCCGGAGAAATGCGCGGTGAGATGGGACGTCAAGCCGGCCACGAGGCGACCGTCGCACTTCGGCGGCTCGACCCCCGCGCCGAGCTGCGTCGGCCCGAACCGGGACGCCACCTGCGGACCCTCGAGGTCCCGCAGTGCGAACTCGTTCGCGATGGCCGCCCCGCCGAACGCCGTCCCGGCGAGCATGGTCAGCGCGGCGGCGATCGCCATGCCGACCCGGATCCGGCGCCGACGGCCCGTCGTGCCGTCGATCATCCGCCGAGCCTGCCCGAACCCCGTATAGAGGCTCGTGCCGATCAGTGCCAGGAGCCACGGGTACGCCGCTTCGAGGGACGGCAGCAGCGTCTGCGAGCCGAGCGCCTGGAGCTGGTTCCACACCCCGCCGATCGATGGCAGAAGGACAAGCAACGTGGCGAGGCCGAGCGCCACGATCGCGGCATGGGTCACGTGCCGCCTGGTGACCGGCGGCCAGACGACGCTCGCGAGCGCGATCCCGACCGGGACGAGCATGGTGATGCCGACCATGACGTCGAGCGGTCCGCCCGGTCGGTACGCCGAGAGGATCAGCGCCGCGGCAAGCCCCCACGCGCCGACCAGCCCCAGTCCGATGAGCCGCAGCCCCAACCGTCGTACCCGCACGCCGCGGAGTCTACCGGCGCCCGTCGCGAACCCAGCCGATCCCGGGCCATCGCCACCGGTCGGACCGGAAGTACCGGTGCGGGCGTGACGGATGGGTCATGACCCACCCGACCGGTCCGGACCAGAGTGCCCGTACCGCGACGGGCCGTCCGGAGCGGGACCAGAACGGACACGAGGGGCCTGTGGGACATGGCCGGGCCGGCTCAGCGAGGTTCACGGGAACGCGGGGAAACGCCTCGCCGCGCTTCGTCGGCGCGGTCGGTCGGGGCGGTCTCCACGGTCGGACGTGGCTCCGCGGGCACGACCCGGAAGCGCTCCGCGAGTCCGACGGAAGCTGCGGTCGAGACGACTCGGCTACAGACCCGCTCGACCTACCGCAGTCTCGTGACCCGGGGCTTCGCTCCTGACGAGGCGGCCACATTGACCGCCTTCATGTGCGGCATCCCGATCGCGGACGTGCGCTGGTCGCTTCGCCAAGTCAACGAATTGTTGTTCCTTCGAGCCATGGCCCAGGCGGGTCGCTTCGGTTCCTCTGACGGAGGCCCGACCAGGCTCCACTGAATTCTGCATCTACCGCGATCGTCGGACGAGGCCCTCTTCCGTCAGGCGATCGATCAAGTCGAAGCGGCGCCGATCCTCCTCCCGGCGCCGCTTCGGCGTTCCCGGGCGGCGCGGGCGCGGGCGCTCCGACGCGCCGAGCACGCTTGGTACCATCCGCCGATGCGTCCGGTCATCACGGTCCTCAGCGACTTCGGCCCTTCGGCGCCCGCCGTCTGCCGGGGGGTGATGTTCACCATCAGCCCCGAGGCGAACATCATCGATATCAACCACCAGGTGCCGCGTTATTCGATCCGCGACGGTGCCGGCTCGCTGGTCTTCGCACTGAAGCACATGCCGGTCGGGATCCACGTCGCGGTGGTCGATCCGGGTGTCGGCACCGAACGCCTGCCGATCGGCCTCAAGGTGGCACGTGGCGACATCCTCATCGGGCCGGACAACGGGCTGCTGCTGGCCGCCGCGGAGACGCTCGGTGGGATCGTCGAGGCGCGAGGGCTCGAGAACCGTGAGCTGATGCTGCCGGTGATCAGCTCGAGTTTCCACGGGCGCGACATCTTCTCGCCGATGGCCGCTCACCTCGCGAACGGCGTCCCGTTCGAGAAGGTCGGGCCGACCCTCCCGATCGACGACCTCGTCCGGCTGCGCGAGATCCGCCCGGCGGTCGGCGACGGCGTGCTCGACACCTCGGTCACCAACATCCTCATCTACGGCAACGTGACACTCGCGGGCACACCCAACGATCTCGAGGCGGCCATCGGTCCGCTCGATGCCGGTCGTCAGCTCGTGATCGACTTTCCGGCCTTCGACGGTTCGGGTCCCATCCAGGAGCGCACGGTGTGGGAGCGGACGTTCGGCCGCGTCCCGCTCGGCTCGTCGCTGCTGATGTCGGATTCGGAGGGGCAGCTCTCGCTCGCGGACAACCAGGGTGACGCCGCGCGTCGTCTTGGTCTCGCCCTCGATCGACCAGCGCGCATCCGCGCCGCCTGAGCGCGATCGCGCCGGCGCCGTCGATGGCAGGCCCCCTCATCTCTTTCCTGACGGACTTCGGGCCCGAATCCGCGCCCGCGGTCTGCCGCGGCGTGATGTGGGGGATCGCCCCGGACGCGCGGATCCTCGACCTGAGCCATACGGTCCGCAAGTTCGCGATCCGGGACGGGGCGTTCCTGCTTTCGCGGATGGTCGGCTACCTGCCCGTCGGGGTCCATGTCGCCGTCGTCGATCCCGGCGTCGGGACGGCGCGCCGCCCGATCGCCGTCCGGACCGCGCGCGGCGATGCGCTCGTCGGCCCGGACAACGGGCTGCTCATGCCGGCCGCGCACGTGCTCGGTGGCATCACCGCGGCCCACGAGATCGCGAACGCCGACCTGTTCCTGACGAAGGTCTCCTCGACCTTCCACGGTCGAGACGTCTTCTCGCCGGTCGGCGCGCATCTCGCGAATGGGGTCGCCATCGCCGAGGTCGGACCCGAGGTCGACCCGTCGACCCTGGTCGACTTGAGGTTCCCTGAGCCACGGGTCGACGGGAGGGCGCTCGAGACCGCTGTCCTCATGATCGATTCGTTCGGCAACGCGCGGCTCGCTGGTCAGCCCGCTGACCTCGCGCGTGCGGCGGGTGGCGAGCTGGCACCAGGACGGCCATTCCGGGTCGCCGGCGGCTCGATCGTCGGGGGCGCCGAGATCGCGTGGCATGCGACCTTCGGCGAGGTCGCCGCGGGCCAGCCGCTCCTCTACGCGGACGCCGATTACGGCGGCCTCGGGATCTCGGTCAATCAGGCGTCCGCAGCGGAAAGGTTCGGCCTGGAGATCGACACGCCGCTCCGTATCGAGGCGTTCGATACGTGACCGAGCGCGGACCGGGCGCGATCGTCGAAGTCGAAGGGCTGACCTTCCGCTACCGTCGCGCGACGGAGCCCGCCATCCGGGACGTGTCGCTGACCGTCTCCCCCGGCGAGGTGGTGCTCGTCGCGGGGCCGTCCGGTTGCGGCAAGAGCACGCTGATCCGGGCGATCAACGGCCTGATCCCACACGCGTACTCGGGCGACCTGACGGGAAGCGTCAAGGTCGACGGGCAGTCGACGAGCGAGCTCAAGTTGCGCGATCTCGCCCGGACCATCGGGACGGTGCTTCAGGATCCGGCGAAGCAGATCGTCGGGGCGATGGTCGAGTCCGAGCTCGCGTTCGGGCCGGAGAACATGGGAGTGCCGCGCGAGGAGATCCGCGATCGGATCCGCGAGGTCGCCGAGCAGGCTGGGATCCAGAAGTTGCTCGGGCGCGAGACGAGCGCGCTGTCGGGTGGCGAGCGGCAGCTGCTCGCGGTCGCCGGCATCCTGATGCTCCGGCCGCGCCTGTTCGTGGTCGACGAACCGCTCGCGAACCTCGACCCGGCGACCGCCGAACGCCTACTGGCACTCCTGCGGAGCCTCGCAGACGTGGGCAGCGCGATCGTCATCGTCGAGCACCGCGTCGAGGAGTGTCTCGATCTCCGGCCCGACCGCGTCCTCTACCTCGAGGCCGGGTCGACGCGATACATGGGCGACGTCAAGGGGTTCCTAGGCGTTGCCGACCCGGAGTCGGTCAAGCTGCCGTTCGAGGTCGTGGTCGATCGCGTCGCGGCTGGCTCACCGGACGTGCAGCCGGTTGCCACCACCCTGGTCGAGCGTCAGGGGACATCCGGTGACGCCACGCCGCGCCTCGAGTTCCGAGGCGTGACCGCCGCCCTCAGCGAGCACGAGATCCTCCACGGCGTCGACGCGCGCTTTGGTCCGCGCGAGACGGTGGCAGTCCTCGGTCCGAACGGCTCCGGCAAGACGACCATGTTCCGGACCGCGATGCGGTTGCTGGATGTCACCGGCGGCACGGTGCTGGTGGACGGCGCGTCGATCGCAGACAAGCGCACGACGGATCTGGTCGAGACGTTCGGCTACGTCTTCCAGAGCCCGAGCCAGATGCTGTTCAATCGGACCGTCGTGGACGAGCTGCTGTTCGGCCCGCGGATGCTCGGGCACGACGAGGCGACGTTCGACGATCTCGTGGACGATGTGCTGCGGCGGACATCGCTGGCCGACCTCGAAGGCATCCGCGAGCGTCCGCCGCTCGCGATGTCATTCGGGCAGCAGAAGCGCCTGGCACTCGCGATCGCTCTCGCGCTCAGGCCGACCACGCTCATCCTCGACGAGCCATCGGCCGGGCAGGATCACCGCACCGCGCAGATCTTCATGCATGAGGTGGCGGCGATCCCTGGATTGGAAAGCCTCTACTTCGTCACACATGACGTGGACCTTGCATTGACGCACGCAGACCGTATCCTCCTGTTCCGGGACGGTCGGGTCATCGCCGATGGGACTCCCATGGAGGTGATCGCCGACACGGAGCGCTGGAGGGCGTGCGATCTGCGAGTCACCTCGCTGATGGAGGCCAATGCACGGTACGGATCGGCGGAGGGGAAGTTCCTCGACGCCGACACGCTGGCGCGCCGGGTCATCGCCCAGGACCCGACGCGACGACGAGGGTCTGGAAGGGAGGCCGCGGCAGGTGGACTGTTGACCGAGCCTTGATGTCTCTGCGTGCGCATCTCTGTTTCTGTGGAGGGAAACGGCTTCCATGACGACTGCAACCATGAATCGCGACAACCTCTGGGAGGTCACGTCGCGGACCATCGTCTATTCCGCGATCGGCGCTGCGCTCTACGGCATCCTGCTGGTCGCGCAGATCCCCATCCCAGGCAGCACCGTCTCGGTCCGCCCGGCCTTCGCGCTCGTGCCGTTCTTCGGGTACGCCTTCGGTCCGATCGTCGGGTTCTTCACGGGCACGGTGGGCAACGCGATCGGTGACCAGATCTCGGGTTGGGGCGCCCTGACGTCCTGGAACTGGAGCCTGGCCAACGGGTTCGTCGGGTTGATCGCCGGTCTCGCACCGCTCTACCTGAGCCGCTGGACCAACGGTTCGGTTCGCGACCGCGCCATCGGTGGCGCTGTCGCCGGCGCGATCGCCGTCGTGATCGGCTTCCTGTTCGTCTTCACCGACGCGATCCTGCAGGGCATGGACGTCGCGACGATCCTGACGACGCTCTACCTGCCGGTGATCATCGGCGACCTCATCGGGACGATCATCCTCGTGCCGATCCTGGTCTATGCCTGGGAGCCGGTGAAGGCCCAGCTGGGCCGTTAGCCACTCACGCCGCGGGGCCGTCTCGTGAACATCGCCCCGCGGTATCTGGGCCGGGGATCGTGGCTAGCCCGCCGCGATCCCCGCGTCCTGATCCTGGTCGTCGCCCTCTTCATCTTCACCGTCCTGCAGGTGTGGGACGAGCGGGTCGTCCTGCTCCTGCTGGCGATCGCGGTCGTCTACTATCGCTCGGCAGGGATCGCGTGGCGGACGATCCGGCGCAACTGGGCGTTCGTCTTCGTATTCATCGGACTGCTCGTCACGGTGAACCTGTTCGTGTTCTCGGACGGGTTCGTCGAAGGGCTGCCGCCCGGCGACGGGCACCTCCTCTTCACGGTGCCGCTCCTCGGCACGCCGGTCACGGCCGAGTCACTGAGCCTCGCGGTCACGCAGTTCACCCGCTACCTCACGATGGCCACGATCGGATTCCCGGTCGCGTTCGCGATCGCCCCGTCCGACTTCGGCGTCGCGTTCCGGCGACTCGGTGTTCCCGAGAAGTTCGCCTTCGGCCTCGACCTGACCTTCCGATTCCTGCCGTCGCTCGCGGCCGATTTCCAGACCACGGTGGACGCGCAGCGCATCCGCGGCTTCGATTGGTCGGCGGGAGCCGCCGGGTTCCTGTCGCGCGTCCGGCGATCGACCCCCGTCGTCGTGCCGACCGTCGTCAACGCCATCGCCGGCGCAGAGGACACGATCGATGCGATGGATCTGCGCGCGTTCGGGACCGGCCGTCGGTCGTGGCTCCGGGAGCTCCGCTACGACATGCAGGATCGGCTGGTCCTGCTCGGATTCACGGCGTTGCTGGTGGTCGTGACCATCCTCGGCTTCCTCGGGATCACCTCGAAGCTGTACGTGTTCCCGTTCCTGCTCACGCTTGCCGGTGCATAGGTTCCGTTCCTAGGCCGACGCTTCGGGGGACCCTGACGCCGGGCCGGCCTCCGATGGCGACGGCTCCGGCAGATCCTCCGGATCGAGCTCGACGTTTGGGACGAGCAGCAGCTCCCAGCCCACCTCGATCCGGTTCGGCGCGTAGCGGGGCGAGTCGGGGTCGAGCGACGGGTACCGCTGCCGGTTCCAGAAGGCGATGCTCCGCGCGGTCGTGCCCTGATCGCGGGCGATCGACGTCAGCGTGTCCCCGGGTCGGACCATGTAGACGAGGAAGGTCGGAAGCGGCGTCGGCGTCGGGTAGATGAATGACGGCTTAGCGGAGGGACCTGAGGGCGGTGGCGAGGGGGAGGGGCCCGCGGCGCTCGCGCCCACCGAGGCGCTGCTGGTCGCGCTCGACGAGACGCCGGTCCCGGCGGGGATGCACGCACCGACGAGGACGATGAGCGCGATCCCAGCGGTGGCGAGCCACCCGAGCCGTTGGGTCGTCATCGTTGCATGGTCGGCGGTTCGATCCGGTCCTGCATCTGGTGTATCAACGATCGCGGACCGTGTCCAAGGCGTGCGCGCCACGCAGCATCAGCTCCGAAAACGAGAAGGCCAGCGCCCGAAGGCTGCGCTCCGCGCAGATCTGGAGCATCTGTCAGGCGGAGACGTCTGTCGCGGCGACCGTAGCTGCCTCTAGCGCAGCTCCGGTCCCGCCACCCGAGTACCGGAACAAAGGCGCCGGCGCGACCGTGGCTGCCTCCAGCGCAGCCTCGGTCGGGCCACCTGGTGCCGGATCCTGTTGTTGCACCCCATGCACGAACGGTCGACCGATCGAACGGGGAGGCGCCTTCATCCGACGCCCGTTGCATCGCGCGCACGGATCGTCGACGGAGCGGCCCCATCCGATCGACCGTTCGACCGTTCGTTCACCCCATGCAAAGGCGCCGGCGCGACGGGCGCTGGGTCACCGCCGCGACCGCGGCGACGGGCGCCGGGACACCGCCGCGACCGCGGCGACGGGCGCCGGGACACCGAGGACCGGTGCGACAACGGACTTCAGCTCGCGGCTTCGACCTCGGAGTCGACCGGCGTCGGCGCCTGTGGACGGAACTCCGCGGCAAGCGCGAAGCCCTCGGCCGCCGTCGCGACCCGGTCGCGGCCCTCGCGCTTCGCGACGAAGCACGCCCGGTCGGCCGCGAGTAGTACGTCCGCGGCGGTCGCCCCGTCTGCCGGGAACGTCGCCACGCCGATCGAGGCTGTCACGGGTCCACTGAGGCCACGGACGGCCGCGCACGCTCGTTCCGCGACGCGGCGCGCACCCGCGGCGTCGGCGCCCGGCAGGAGGAACGCGAACTCATCACCGCCGTAGCGGAATACGAGATCGGTGTCGCGACCGGAGAGGGTCAACGCGCTCGCGATCCGTCGGAGCTCCCCGTCACCGGCTTGGTGTCCCATCGAGTTGTTGATCCCGCGGAAGTCGTCGAGGTCGAGCATGATCAGCCCGAACGCCGCGCCATCGCGCACCGCGCGCTCGAGATGGTCCTCGAACGTCGCGTGGTTGAGAAGGCCGGTCAGCCCGTCTGTCTGCGCGCGGATCTCGATCGCCCGATAGACCTCGGCGTTCTGGAGCGCGATCGACACCTGGGCGGCGAAGAGCTGGACGAGGTCGAACTCCTCGGCGGTGAAGGTGTTGCCGACGCCGAGGCGCTCCATCGTCAGGACACCGATCGCGCCCGATCGCCCGCGCAGCGGCACGACGATCAGGCTGCCATCCATCGACGCGTCGTCGGCGTCCGGTCCACGGAAGTGATTGACGCGAGGATCGTGCCGCTCGTCATCGATGTACATCGGTTCGTTGTGCTCGACGACCCAGGTCGCGACGCCGCTCTCGCCGGGCTCCCACGGCTCCATGTAGCGGTCGGCGTGGACGCCGCGCGCCGTCACCGGGTTCAGGAGACCGCTGACAGGGTCGAGCACCTCGATCGCGACGTTGTCGCAGGCGATGAGCCCGCCGAGTCGGTCGGTTATGCCCTCGAGTACGGCGCGCCCGTCGAGCGTGGTCAGGATCGACTCGGTGATCTGGAGCAGCGCCCGCTGGCTGAGCAGCTGCTGCTCGAGCGCAGCCGACTGCTCGCGCAGCCGTTCGGTGGCGTCGGCATTGGCCATCGCCTGTGCGGCGAAACTCGCGTAGATGACGAGAAGGCGCAGGTCGTCGTCGCTGAACTGATGGAGGCCGAGCTTCGAGAGCACGAGGACGCCGAGGACATCGTCCTCGAACATCATCGGCGCGAGTAGCATCGATTCGTCGAGGTCGTCCTCTGTCCCTGGGATCGTGTTGGCGCGCGGGTCCGCGCTCGCATCCGCCAGGTACTGCGCGATGCGGTGCTGCGCCACCCAGCCGGTGATCCCTTCGCCGACCTTGACCCGTAGCTGCTCGGGTGTCTCATCGACGTACTCACCGACCTGACCGCGAAACGCCACCGGGATCAGGTCGTCGCCATAGCGGCGGTAGACGCGGACGTTGTGGTAGTCGATGAGCTGTCGGAGCTCGGTGCCGATCGCGAGCCCGATCTCCTCGACGTTCGAGAGGTGGTTCAGCCGCGCGCCGAGCTGCTGGATCGACTGGAGCTGGGCCGTCCATGTCGCCATCTGGTCGAAGTTCTGCGCGGTCCGGATCGCGACGCTCGCCTGTGTGGCGAGCGCAGCGATCGTGTCGAGCTCGTCGTTCGTCCAGTCGTGGCGCTGGTCGTGGTAGACGTTGAGCAGCCCGAGCACCTGGTCGCCGTCGAGCAAGGGCGCGGTGCAGATCGTGTCGTACCCCTCCTGGACGACCGCGGCCCGGATCCCCGCACCGCGCGGGTCGTCGCGATAGTTCGTCGCGAACAGGGGTCGCCGCGCGGCGATCGCCGCGGACGGCAGTGACCGTGACGGGAAGTCCCGCACGGCCGACGTGTACTCGGACGACAACCCGCGGGTCACCTCGGCCGTCACCTTGCCGTCCGGTTGACGGAGGAAGACCGCGCCACGATCGCCATCGAAGAGGACCATCGCGTGGCCGACGAGGTCAGCCAGGATCCGATCGAGATCGAGGCCGCTCCCGATGTCGGCGGCGACCCGTCGCAGCGCCTCGGCCCGATGCAGGAGATGCGCGACGTCCTCTTCGCGCCGGACGACACCGACGATCGCGCCGAGCGCATCGGCGACGACGGTGGTGAGGTCACGGTCCGCGGGATCGAACCGTTCGCCTGGCCCCGCCACGACCAACAGCGCGCCCCACGGCCCGTCGCGACCCGGGATCGCGGCAGCGAGCTCCTCGCGATCGCCGGGGAGCAC
>JBKPMM010000097.1:0-7881 GCA_046732155.1 Chloroflexota bacterium
ATCTCGTCGAGCAGGCAGTCGCTCGCGGTCTGACCGGTCTTGCCGCCACGGACCGGAACGGTCTGTACGGTTCGGTCCGGTTCATGGGTGCTGCCGAGGAGGCCGGACTCCACGGCGTCGTCGGGACCGAGATCGAGCTCCTCGACCCGGCGTTCGCCGACGCGGATGCGGTCGTCATCGCGCCGCGCCGCAGGCGGCGTCGTCGAGCCGAGAGGACGGCCGAGGGGCCACAGCCCGTCGAGGGCCGGCCGGACCGGCCGCGCCCGAGCCGGGCGAAGCTCCCCGGTCATCGCGATCCTGTCAAAGAGGACTACCGCGGCATCGGCGAGCGAGCGCGCGGCCCGCACCTCGTCCTGTTGGCACGCAGCCCGGCCGGCTGGCGAAGCCTGAGTCGGGTCATCTCGCGCGCGAATATGGCGGGGACGAAGGCGGTCCCTCGGTTCCGCCACGAGCTGCTCGAGGACGATCACGAGGGTGTCGTCGCGCTGTCGGGCTGTCGCGATGGGGAGATCGCCCGGCGACTGCGGGTCGGCGACCGCGCGGGCGCCCGAGCCGCGGCGGAACGCTACGCGCGGCTCTTCGGACGCGGCGACGGTCCATCGACGAGCGGTTTCTTCATCGAGCTCTCGCATCATCTGCTGCCCGACGACGACTGGCTCGTGGCGGAGTCCGCGGCGCTCGCCGACGAGCTCGGCCTACCGGTCGTCGTGACGAACGACGTCCACTACGCGACGGCTGACGATCGCGAGTTCCATGATGTGCTGACGGCCATCCGCCACGGTCGGACGCTGGATACGCTGGCCGACCTCCGTCGGCCTGACGTCGAGTCGTTCATCAAGTCCGGTGACGAGATGGCGGCGCTCGGCGCCGACTTCGATGTGGATACGGCGCGTGCGTGGCGCGAGGGCATCGCCACGTCGGTAGAGCTCGCGGCATCGTGCTCGGTCGATCTCGAGTTCGAGCAGTACCGGTTTCCCGGCTTCCCCGTCCCCGACGGAGAGACCCCGTTCTCGTATCTGTCCGAGCTGTGCTGGACGGGGGCTCGCCGGCGCTATCACCCGCTCACCTCGGCTGTCGTGAAGCGGCTCGCCCACGAGCTCGATGTCATCGAGCGGGCCGGTCTCGCCGAGTTCTTCCTCATCTGCTGGGACCTGATGCGGTTCGCCAAGGAGGAGGGCATCCCAGCCCAGGGGCGAGGCAGTGCGACGAGCTCGATCGTGTCGTACACGCTCGGCATCAGCCGCGTCGAGCCGATCACCCACAACCTGCTGTTCGAGCGGTTCATCAACCCGGGGCGCACGACCTACCCCGACGTCGACATCGACTTCAGCTCTGAACGTCGGGAAGAGGTCATCCAGTACATCTATCGGCGCTACGGCCCCGAGCACACGGGGATGGTCTGCAACCTCGTCACGTATCGCGCGCGGTCGGCGGTCCGCGAGATCGGCTACGCGCTCGGGTTCCCGCGTCCGCTGGTCGATCGCGTCGCCAAGGCGCTCGAGACGTACGACAGCGTCATGGTCCGGCGCGATCTGGAGGCCGATGGCGGCTTCGCCGAGTTCTTCGAGGTGCCGAGCGCCACCGAGCTCGCGCCCGTCGAGACCGCCGCGACGCAGGGGTTGACGGACTCGATGGGCCAGCTGGACCACCCCCGAGGGGGTCGTATCCGGACCGGTGGGGCGGGGGAGGCAGGTAACGGTCGGCTGCCACGCCGGGAGGATGCTCGGCGCGGGGCGATCGAGGCCGTGGATGACGCCGCGGTCGGCCACGAGCTCGTCGACCAGATGGGCCGGCTCGACAAGCGTCTCCGGCCCCTCGTCGGGAAGGTGCCGCCGTGGAAGCAGCCGCCCAAGCCAGAGGACCCGAACGCGGCGCACCCGTTCGGTTGGCTACGCGATGAGGAGACCGATCCGGATACCGCCGCGTACCGCGACGATCCACTCGCGCCACGGACCGCGATCCGCCGCGGGCCGTCCGACGACGAGGGCGGACCCGGCGATACGCCCGCGAGTGTCGCGTGGCTGCGGGCGGGTCGCGGGACTGGGTACCCCGGGCAACGGCCGGGTGACACGTCGACGACCGTCGTCGAGGTAGATGACGAGAGCGGCATGGCGCTGCCGCCACCGCGCAAGACCGACCGTCTCGGGCGACCGTCGATGTGGGATCCGCCGCCGACGCCGGCGAACACCAGCTCGGTCGCACGTATCGAGCCCGAACCGGCACCGCAGGCCCGTGGCGGTTCGACGGTCGGTCTCTCGCACTGGGAGCGCTGGCTCGAGTTCTGCGCGCGCATCGATGGCTTCCCGCGCCATCTCTCGATCCACTCGGGCGGGATGCTGGTCACGGCGGCGCCGCTCATCGACATCGCGCCGCTCGAGAAGGCGACGATGGTCGATCGGGTCGTCGTCCAGTTCGACAAGCGCGACGTCGAGACGCTGAAGCTGATCAAGCTCGATCTGCTCGGTCTCGGGATGCTCGCGGCGATGGACGAGACGGTCCAGCTCATCGAACACGATTGCGCTGTGTGTCTCGACCTCGACAAGCTGCCCGAGGAGATCCCCGAGGTCTTCGCGATGCTCCAGGCGGCCGATACGGTCGGAGTCTTCCAGGTCGAAAGCCGGGCGCAGATGCAGACGCTGCCGAAGTCGAAGCCGCAAAGTCTCGACGACCTCGTAGTCGAGGTGGCGATCATCCGACCGGGCCCGATCCAGGGGAATGCCGTCCATCCGTTCCTGCGCCGGAAGCAGGGCCTCGAGCCGGTGACCTACCTGCACCCGAGTCTCGAGCCGGTGCTCAAGGACTCGATGGGCGTGATCCTCTACCAGGAGCAGGTGATGCGCATCGCTATCGAGGTGGCGGGCTTCACCCCCGCGGAATCGGACGGATTTCGGCGGGCGATGGGCACCTGGCGCTCGAGCCGTGAGATGGAGAAGCTGCATCGCCAGTTCGTCGATGGCTGTCTGCAGCAGCCGGGGATGTCCGAGGAGGACGCCGAGGAGCTCTTCCGGCAGGTCTCGGCCTTCGCTTCGTTCGGGTTCGCCAAATCGCATGCGGCGGCGTTCGCGCGGACCGCGTACGAGTCGTCGTTCCTCAAGCTCTTCTATCCGGCCCAGTTCCTGGTCGGGTTGATCAATGCCCAACCGATGGGCTTCTACCCGGTCGAAGTCCTCGTCAACGACACGAAGCGCCACGGCGTCGCGGTCCTGCCGGTCGATATCAACGCGTCGTCGTACAAGACGACCAGCGAATGGGTCGGCGTCGAGGGACAGCCGGACCCTGTCGTGTCGTCGGGTTGCGTGGTGCCGTCGAGCGCGGCACGCGAACGGTGGACGCCGCCGTCGAGCGGGGGCTGGGGCGTCCGGCTCGGGTTGCATCTCGTGAAGGGGATCGGCGAACAGCACCAGGCAGCGCTCGATACCGAGCTGGCACGGGGTCCGTATCGCAGCCTCGTCGACGTCGTCGAGCGGACCGATCTGCCCGAGGAGGTGCTCGAGCGGCTCATACGCAGCGGCGCGATGGACTCGCTGGGCCGGCCGCGGCGCGAGCTGCTGTGGCAGCTTCGCGAGGTGGCGGGTGCGTCGCGGGGACGTATGGACGGTCGTACCGTGCGTGCGCTCGGGCGCGCGGCGGGTAAACGGGGAGCTGCCGCAGGACGTCCGATGGATCTGCGATTGCCCGCGACCGAGGTGCCGCCCCTACCCCCGATCACCGAGTCGGAGCGGATCGGCGACGCCTATGCGGTCCTCGGGGTCGATGCGAAGCGACAGGTCGTCGGTCTGTTCCGCGGTGCGCTCGACGATCTCGGTGCGGTGACGAACGCGTCGCTCGCGGATCGCCGGCCCGGACGTGTGCGGGTCGGCGGCCTCGTGGTGACCCGCCAGCATCCGATGACCGCGAAGGGCACGGTCTTCCTCGCGCTCGAGGACGAGACGGGGATGGTCAATGTCACGCTCTGGCCGTCGACCTGGGAGCGCCTTCGTGGCGTCGTGCGACGTCACGCGCTGCTACTCGTCGACGGGGAGCTACAGCGAGAAGGCTCTGTCGTGAACCTGGTCGCGCACGAGGTCAGGGCACTCCCCGATGTCGCGGCGGAGGCCGGCGGCCCTGAACGACCCGGCGGCATCCGGCACATGGGTCACGCCGGGATGAGGAGGCTCGGTTGATGGCTGTCGTGGCTGGACGATGTCGCGTGCGTTGGAGGCCTCTTCGCTTCGCTCGCGCACACGAGAGTGCGCTCGCTGCAGTGCTCGGCCTCCGCCTTCGCGACCTCGCCCATCCACGACGAACGCAGTAACGGGCTACGCGGCTTAGCGGCGGGCGGACGCCTTCTGTCCCGAGGAGCGCGTCTTGCCGTCGGGTCGCCCCTGGCTGCCGCTCGGCTTGGCACGGCCACGGTTCGGGTTCGAGAGGTACAGGAATCGGCGATACCAGGCTGCGGTCGACGCGAAGAATGCGCCGATGAGGGGCGAGAGGAAGAACGATGCGAGGACGACGTCGCGCGCGAGCCCCTGGGTCTCAGCCGTGGGAGCCGTCCCGATGAATCCACGCACGACGAGGAACGAGTAACAGATCGCCGCGACGATCCCGACGAGGATCCCGTAGAGCCAGCTCGCCTTGGGCGCCAGGAATCCGGCGATGAACACCCCGCCGATCGCCGGCGTCACTACGAAGTACTGATACAGGAAGACCGTCACGACGCCGAGGATGTCGGTCCGGCCTTCAGGACGGACGACGACGAAGAGGACGGTCGTCGCGAGCGTGATCGCGACGGGGATCCACAACGCGCGATGACGGACGAGCTGCGGGAGGGCCCGCAGATCGGAGCGGATGTCGACGGGCCGGAACGCGGCCCGGAAGGCGTTGCCGACGCCCTGTCGAGGTGCGTTCGTCTGGCTCGAGGACGTCGACCGAGATGCCGGCGCTGCGCTGACGGGAGCATCGATCGCGTCGGCGTCGTCCTGTGCTGCGAGCGACTGCTCGCTCCGGTAGCGTCGACGGGCCTCGGCCCGCTGGGTCCTCTTGGCGCGCGCCACGCTGTCTCCTGGGTTCGGTGACGGGATCGGGATGGGTGCGGGACATCGTAGTGGATGCGTCCGCGATGAGCGTCAGGTGAGTGAGCGTGCATCGACGGTTTGGTCCGCGTCGAGCGCCTCGTGGTTCGATGGCCGTGCGCCGCCGCCCGCTCGGTCCCCGCCGGGAGGTCACGCATGCAACGCGTCCGGCGCGCGGCGGATGTCGCGCTCGCTCTCGTCGTCGCCCTGTGCCTGTCGAGCCTGCCGGCGGCCGCAGCCCCTGTCGGCGGGGGCGTTGCACTCGCCGCCTCCGTGGCGTGGCCTGTATCGACACTGGTGGTGTCGGAGGTTCAGACGGGCGGATCGAGCGCATCCGACGAATTCGTCGAGATCGCGAACCAGGGCGATGCCCCGGTGGACCTCATCGGCCTCGAGGTGGTCTACGCGACGTCGAGCGGGTCGACCGTCACCCGCAAGGCGACGTGGACCGCGTCGACGGTGCTCCCGCCCGGACGACGCGTCCTCCTCGTGAACAGCGTGGGTTCATACGTCGCGCTGGGTGACGCGACGTACACCGGAGGTTTCGCTGCCACTGGCGGGGCCATCGCGCTTCGGGTGGTGGGTGGCGCTGTGATCGACGCGATCGGATGGGGCGACGCGACGAACGCGTTCCTCGAGGGCTCGCCGGTCGCAGCGCCACCCGCGTCGTCGAGCGTCGAGCGGCGCCCGGGCGGGGCGGCTGGTAACGCGACCGACACGAATGACAACGCCGCGGATTGGTTCATCTCGGCGACGCCCGGTGCTCAGAACCTGGCATCACCGGCGGTGCCCGGCATCGTCCCGACACCGACGCCGACACCGAGCGCCACGGCTACGGCCACACCCAGTCCATCGCCGACGGGGACACCGGGCCCGTCGACGACGGCGACGCCGACCGCGACTCCGACGGCCCCGCCGACGCCCGCACCGACGGCCAGTCCTTCTCCGGAACCGACGCCCGAACCCACCCACGGCCCGACTCCGGAACCGACGCCCGAACCCACCCCCGTCCCGACTCCGGAACCGACGCCCGAACCCACCCCCGTCCCGACTCCGACACCGACGCAGACCCCGTCTCCGTCGCCGTCCACGATCCCGATCGCCGACGCTCGTGCCATGCCGGCCGGGTCGATCGTCACCGTCAGCGGAGTGCTGACCACGGACCTCGGCGCGCTCGAAAGCGGCCGCACCGCCTTCACTGAAGACTCGACGGGCGGCATCGCGATCTATCTCGACGCAGCGGTCGTCAACCCGCTGCCGCGTGGGACCTCGATCGTCGTTCGCGGGTCGATCGACGATCGCTTCGCCCAGCGGACGCTCCGGGCCAGCGAAGCCGACGTCGTGACGATCGGCGTCGAGGCGGTCCCTGCAGCGTTCGGCGCGGAGACGGGCGCCGCAACCGAAGCGCTCGAGGGCCGCCGACTCGAGGTGACGGGCGCGATCACTGCCGGCCCCGATGTGCTGGCCGACGGTACGGCGGTAACGGTGGACGATGGTTCCGGGCCGCTCCGGGTCATCTTGACGCCCGCGGCTCTCGGCGCTCGCGCACTGGCCGTCGGTTCGATCGTGACGGCCGCCGGGCCACTCGGCCAGCGTGACAGCACGGGGAGCGGTGCTGCGGGCTACCGGCTGTTCGTCGTCGCTGAAGAGGATGTGTCGATCGAGGCGGCGGCGACCCCGACACCGCCCATCGCGCCGACGCCGACGCCGACTCCGACGCCTGGACCGACCTCGACGGCGACGCCCACGCCGGCACCGACCTCGAGCCCGGGCCCGACACCGACACCGTCCGCCACGCCCTCGCCGAGCCCGTCGCCGATCGGCCCGACGATCGCGGCCGCGCGACTGCTTCCGGTCGGGACGATCGTCACCGTGCGGGGGGTCGTCACCGCCGAACCGGGTCGGCTCGGGACTCCGTCGCTGTTCGCGATCGCGGACGCGACGGCCGGGATCGTGGTGAAGCTGCCATCGGGCGCCACGTCTCCGACCCGCGGCCGACTCGTCGTGGCGACGGGCCCGCTCGCGGATCCATATGGGCAGACCGAGATCCGTCCTGCGCTGGGCGGCATCACCTTGGAGGGCACCGGATCGATCCCGACACCGATCGACCTCCCGTCAGCCGGCCCGAACGAAGCGACCGAAGCGCGCCTCGTCCGCCTGACCGGCACGGCTCTAGCAACGCCGAGCAAGTCGACGAGCGGCGACATCACGCTCCTGATCGAGACGTCGAACGGGACGCAGGTCCGGGTCATGGCGGACGGCTCCAGCCGGCTCACCACGACCTCATTCGCGAAGGGAGCTCGGTATCGGATCGTCGGCGTCAGCGGCCAGCGCGCGAGCCGGAAGGGCGCGCTCGACGGGTATCGCGTCTGGGTCCGAGACGCGCAGGACGTGACCTTCTTGGCGTCCGGTGCCGCGCCGAGTCCGTCCGGCGGTACGGCCGGGCCTTCGGCGACGAGCGGCGCGACCGTCGTACCGATCTCGGCCGCGCTACGGACGACGGACCGCATCATCGCCATCGAAGCGACCGTTACGGCCGGCGCGAGCCTCCTCGACAGCTCGGGACGCCGGATCGTCGTCCAAGATCCATCGGGGGCGATCGAGATCCTGCTTCCGAAGGACGTTGCGGCGCCTGCCGTGGGCGCGCGAATACGAGTCTTCGGGAAGGTCGGGCAGGCGTATGGTGCCCCGCGACTTCGAGCCGAGTCGGTCGATCGCCAAGGCTCAGGTCCCGTTCCTGCGGCGCTCCGCGTCCAGGGCATGCTCACCTCGGCCCACGTCTGGCGGCTCGTCGCGATCACGGGCCGAGTCGACAGCGTCCACAAGCTCG